>JANOFM010000227.1:0-5585 GCA_031413635.1 Alphaproteobacteria bacterium
AAGCGCATCTACAACGGCCCCTTCAGCGGCCATCACGACCAGCCGGTGACGCCATGGGAGAAATTCGCCGACAACGACGTGCCCGAAGGCCACTACACCGTCCCGCTCGGCAAAGCCGCGATCAAGCGCGCAGGCGAAGACGTCACGATCCTCGCTTACGGCACCATGGTCCACGTCGCGCTCGCAGCCGTCGCCGAAACCGACATCGACGCCGAAGTGATCGACCTGCGCACCTTGATGCCGCTCGATATCGACACCATCACCCAATCGATCGAAAAGACCGGCCGCTGCGTCATCGTCCATGAAGCCACCCGCACCAGTGGCTACGGCGCCGAACTCTCCGCACTGGTGCAAGAAAACTGCTTCTATCATCTCGAAGCGCCGATCTTGCGCGTCGCCGGCTGGGACACACCCTATCCACACGCCTTCGAATGGCAGTATTTTCCCGGACCGAAACGGATCGTCGACGCCATGCGCCGCACGATGGAGAGCTAGATGGGCCGCTTTGTTTTCAAACTCCCCGACGTCGGCGAAGGCACGGCGGAAGCCGAGATCGTCGCCTGGCACGTCCGCGTCGGCGACGTCATCGAAGAAGATCATCACATTGTCGATGTCATGACCGACAAAGCGACGGTCGAGATGACCTCGCCGGTCGCGGGCAAGATCATCGCCCTTCATGGCGAACCGGGATCGATGGCGCCGGTCGGCGCGCCGTTGGTTGAATTCGAAGTCGAAGGCGCCGGCAACGAAAAATCGGCTCCGGCAAAGAACGGAAAGGCCATCCCGCCGCCCGCACCCAAGCTCGAAGCCGAGAAGAAACCGCCACAAGCCGCAAAACCAACGCCCGTTGTCGCGCAGAAGGTTGAAAAATCGGCACCAGCAACGGTCGCTGTTCCACGCACACCGGGCGACAAGCCGCTTGCCTCGCCCGCGGTGCGCCAACGTGCCGAGGATCTCGGCATCCATCTGCAATTCGTGCCCGGCAGCGGACCCGCCGGCCGCATCAGCCACGCCGACCTCGACGCTCACATCGCGCGCGGCGCACCGATTGCGCGCGGTTCGAACGCGCTAACACAGCGTCACGGCGAAGAAGAAATCAAAATCATCGGCCTGCGCCGCAAGATCGCGGAAAAGATGCAGGAAGCAAAACGCCGCATTCCCCACTACGCCTATGTCGAAGAAATCGACATGACGGAGTTGGAGGCGTTGCGCGTCCAACTGAACGCCGCAAAACGCGCCGACCAACCGAAGCTGACGCTGCTGCCGTTCATCATGCGCGCCCTCGTTCGAATCCTGCCCGAGTTCCCGCAAATCAACGCCCGCTTCGACGACGACGCCGGCATCGTCCACCGCTTCGCCCCCGTGCACATCGGCATCGCCACGCAGACGCCGAACGGTCTGATCGTGCCCGTCGTGCGCCACGCCGAAGCCCGCGACCTTTGGGACTCAGCCGCCGAAATCGCCCGCGTCTCGACCGCCGCGCGCGATAACAAAGCAACCCGCGACGAACTCTCGGGCTCGACCATCACGATCACGAGCTTGGGTCCGCTCGGCGGCGTGGTGACAACGCCGGTGATCAACCACCCAGAAGTCGCCATCATCGGCCCGAACGCGATCATCGACCGCCCCGTCGTCCACAACAGCCACATCGCGGTCAGGAAGATGATGAACCTGTCGTCGTCCTTCGACCACCGCGTCGTCGACGGCTACGACGCCGCGCAATTCATCCAGCGCATCAAAGCGCTCCTTCAGCATCCGTCATTGATGTTTATGGAATAGTCTGGGAGCGCGGGCGTCCCGCCCGCTCTTCTTCGTGCAACTTCATGACCTTTGTGTCTTCGTGGTGAAATCTGAATCTCAACCGCACGAGTGTGCGAAGAAAGAGCGGGCGGGACACCCGCGCTCCCAGGCAAGAACATGACTGAGCACATCAAAACCAAAATCCTCGTCGTCGGCGGCGGTCCCGGCGGCTACGTCGCCGCCATCCGCGCCGGACAACTCGGCATCGACACCGTGCTGGTGGAGGCCGACCGCCTCGGCGGCACCTGTCTCATCCGCGGCTGCATCCCGTCGAAGGCGATCATCCACGCGGCCTCTGAATTCGAAACCATGCGCCACGCCACTGGCAAGGGTCGCCACGGAATAACGCTCGCGAGCGCGCCCACGCTCGACCTCGCCGAAACCGTGAAGTGGAAAGAGACGATCGTGAACCGCCTCAACACCGGCGTCACGGGCCTGCTCAAGCGCGCCAAGGTCAAGGTCGTCAACGGCTGGGCGAAATTTTCAGACGCCAAAACCTGCACCGTCGGCGACATCACGATCATCGCCGAACACGTGATCCTCGCCAACGGCTCTCTTCCCGTCGCACTGCCGTCGCTGCCCTTCGGCGGCCCGGTGATCTCATCGACCGAAGCACTCTCGCTCGACGCGCTGCCGGAAAAGCTCGTCGTCGTCGGCGCCGGCTACATCGGCCTCGAACTCGGCATCGCCTTCGCGAAACTCGGCAGCCAAGTCACGATCGTCGAAGCCGAAAAACAAATCCTGCCGCTCTACGACGCCGAACTCACAGCGCCGGTGAAGCGCTGGCTCGACCGCAACGGCGTGATCGTCCATCTCGGCGCCAAAGCAAAGATGATGGAGAAAGGTAAGAAAGGCCAATCGCTTATCGTCGACGGTGCCGACGGCAAAACACTCGACCTTCCCGCCGACAAAATCCTCGTCACCGTCGGCCGCAAACCGAACACCGAAGGCTGGGGCTTGGAGAACATGGCCGTCGACATGAGCGGCCGCTTCGTCAAAGTCGACGATCAGTGCCGCACCTCGATGCGCGACGTCTATGCGGTCGGCGACCTCGTCGGCGAACCGATGCTCGAACATAAAGCCGCGACCCAGGGCGAAATGGTCGCCGAAATCATCGCGGGCCACAAACGCCGCTTCAATCCGGTAGCGATCGCCGCCGTCTGCTTCACCGAACCCGAAATCGTAAGCGCAGGCTTGTCGCCCACGGAGGCCGCAGCCCAAGGCGAAACCCTGATCGGCCAATTCCCCTTCTCAGCCAACGGCCGCGCGATGTCGATGGATGCCGCCGACACCAGCGGCTTCGTCCGCATCGTCGCCCGCAAAAGCGATCACCGCGTGCTGGGCATCCAAGCCGTCGGCGCCCACGTCAGCGAACTCTCAGCCGAATTCGCTCTCGCGCTCGAAATGGGCACTGTCCTCGAAGACATAGCGGGCACCATCCACGTCCACCCGACGCTCAGCGAAGCCTTCCATGAAGCGGCACTGAAAGCGCTGGGTCAGGCGATTCACATCTAATAACTTATCCGAACCAACGGTGAGCGCTCGGCCAACCACTGCGGACTTTACGCTCTCTTGCCTGCAGCAGGTCGATACGGCGGCGGTTCGTTGTCGGTCAACAGCGCCGTCTCATAGTGGCTGAATGCCATCTTCAGTTCCGCGCGCTTGTTTGACATCGCTGCTAGCACCTTTGAGTAACCAAGCATGGCGACGAGGGGTACCACCGCAACAATCACCTCTGCATCGCTGCGCTTATCCGCACTCAGCACTTGCCCTCGCCGCGCGTTCAGTGCGCCAATGACACCGACCAAGAATTCCTCCGGCGTCACGATTTCGACCTTCATCATCGGTTCGAGCAGCGCTACCGCCTTTCGTTCCTTCAACGCCCGAAGTGCCGCACTCGCGGCAATTTCGAATGTTGACTCACTCGAGTCTACCTCATGAAACACACCTTCAATAAGCGTTGCCCTGAAGTCGATGAGCGAATAACCCGCCAACACGCCATTCCTGCGAACCGCGTTCAAACCGCACTCGACTCCGGATACAAACGTGGAGGGAACGGACTCCGCGTCGTTCTGAAACGCATAGCCCATCCCGGATGGCAGCGGGTCAAATCGAATTCGTACGCGAGCGAATTGCCCTGCGGCGCCAAGCTGGATTTTGTGCGTGTGATCGATTTCAACCGTACGCGTCACAGTTTCGCGATATGCGACTTGCGGCGTACCTACGATGATATCGAGCCCATGAACACGGCGAAGCAAATCGACTTTCCCTTCAAGCTGGACCTCGTCAAAGACTTTCAGAATGATCAGCTCCGACGCGGGATCGACAGAACAACGGAAGCACGAATCCTCTTGCGCAAGGATCGCAAGCGCTGTGCTCAACCTCGCCCAATCGGCCTTAGCCTTTGGCGCGACGGCAACCTCGATCAATAGCGATACGTCAATCATGCGCCCTTGCCTAACTTTCGGACTTCAGCCGAGTTCCTTGATCAACGCCTGCGCCGCTGCCGGCGCGCGCACCTTCGCGCCGCTGATGAAATAGACGAACACGTCGCGCTTCTTCTTCGTCGGCGCCTTGCCGATCGGCTTCAAGTCGTCGGGAGCGATGCCGTTATCCCACGCTTTCGCGCGCGACGCCCATTTCTTGATGTCGGCGGACTTGTAACCCGTCCCGATTTTCTCATCCGTCCGTTGCAAACGCAGATACATGAAATCGCTCGTCACATCGGCAAACACCGGGTGCTTCTCGGAATCCACCAGCACGATCGCGACGCCGTGCTTGCGCGCCAGATCCACAAATGCCGGCGTCACGAAACTCTCGTGCCGCGCTTCGACCGCGTGGCGCAATTTCATGCCCTTGGCTTCTTTCGGCAGCATCGCAAAGAACGCCGCCACGTCGTCCGGATTAAATTTCTTCGTCGGCGCGAACTGCCAGAAGAACGGTCCCAGCCTGTCGCCCATGTCCAACACGCCGCTGGCAAAGAACCGCTCGACGGCAGGTCCCGCCTCCGCCAACACGCCCTTACCCACGACCGACATCGGCCCCTTGACGGAGAACACGAACCCGTCCGGCACCTCGCTCGCCCATTTGCGAAAGCTCTCCGCATTCGGCGTGCGATAGAACGTGCCGTTGATCTCGATCGAGGTCAGCGCCCGGCTCGCATGGTGCAGCTCCTTCGCTTGCGGCAACCCCTTCGGGTAAAACGTCCCGCGCCACTCGGGAAAATTCCACCCGCCGATGCCGACCCTGATCACGCTCTACCTCCACCCCTTGCCCATGGTGACCCTACCAGCGCGGCGCAACCCTGGCGCGTCACAAAAAAACTCCGCCTCGACCCTGTAGAACCTTGCGCTCGGGAGCAGGACCGACCACATCTCTCCGCGCGCCGCGCTGGGCGCCTGGGATTGGGAGGACATAGCATGGCCGACGTTGTGATCCGCACACCGATGCAGTATTTGGACCGCGCGCTGACTACCTTGCGCGACATGGGTATCGTCCCGGCCAAGGGCGAAGACGCCCCGATCAACGCGTTGCTGCAGAAAATCTCCGACCTCGACCAAGACCGCATCGCGGTCATCGCCCGCACGCTGAACCAGGCCGCGAACTTCAACGAGATCGTGCGCGAGCATGTCTCGGCGATGCAAGTCGGCGACCGCTATCGCCAGATCACCGAGGGCTTCAACTCCATCCGCGACGACGCCAAGGCCATGGTCGATCAGATCTCCGACGGCAAGGTCAGCATGTGGGAACGCGCCACGAATTCCTGGATGAAGCTCACCCGCGGC
>JANOFM010000228.1:0-3927 GCA_031413635.1 Alphaproteobacteria bacterium
ATCGGGCCCGTCGCGTCGGTGTTCTCGCGGCGATCGACTTGCTTGTAGCCGGTGCCGGGACGGGCGCGGTGGGTGTCGCTCGAGCCGATGAAGCCCCAATGAAAGCGCGTCGCTTGCGCGGCGCCGTCGGCGAAATACGACGACGCGACGCCGGCTTGCACGGATTTGCCGGGGCGGTAGTTCATCGCGGGCAGGAAACAATCCGTACACTGACCGGCGTCGAGCCAATCCTCCGGCGCGGAACCAGGCACGGCCAAGTGGCCGGCCGAGTTCATGCCGACGTAATTCTCTCGCGCCTTGAGCGCGCGCGCTTCGCATTCCTGGGCGTCGATCTTGGCTTTCAAGCAACGCGCTTGAATGAGTTCGCCCGCCCGCCAGCAGCCGGGAATATAGTTCGCGCTTGGCGCCGGACACGTGCGATTGCCATCGGCGGCGGTCATGACTTCGGACCAACCGCGATATTCCTCGGAGTTGCCGTGGCCGGAGTAAATTTCGATCAGGGGGATCCTGTCGGCGCGCTCGTCCGGCAGAAGCGCCTTCGTCCAGTTGGAGCCTGGAGGCGTCGATAGACCCCAAGAGGTGCCGTGCGGAATGATCAGCGGATCGAGTTTTTGCTCGTCAAACAATTTGCGGACCAGTTCGCCGGGGCGGCCCGCCCATTCCATGCAATCGGCCGCGAGCTCGTTCGACGGCGTCGCCGCGTCGCAGACCGGCGTCGCGCGCGTGGCGTTCATGTATCTGTTGAAATCGAAATAGGTTTGGCGATTGGCGAAATCCTTGAGCGGCACCAGCGGCGAAATGCCCGCCGCCAAGCGCGAGGCGCTTGCCATGTCGCCCGCGGCGATCGGGCGGACCGACACCTTCGCGTCGTCGAGATCGCGAAAGATAACGTTGTGGTGGCCGTAATGAAGGTCCGGCGTGCGGCCGACTTGCGTCCATTCAAAGCCGATGAAGGAGACGAGATCGGGATTTGCGCCGGTGCCGGCGACACGCTGACAGGCGCGCACGGCATCTTTCACGGTTTGCCAGCGTTTCGGTGTGATCGACTCGGCATGGTCGGTCGAGGCCCAGAAATCGAGCGCCGAACAATAGCGCGCGTAGTCGCAGGCATCGGCCAAGGGGTGCGTGCCCGTGCCGCCGAGGAGCGGCAAGGCCAGCTGAAACGCGTCGGCCGAGATCGTCGTGTGAACGTGCAGATCGCCGAACAGGAATTGCTGCGTTTGGCCTTGGGGTGAAGCCGAAGATGTCGCTGCTGTTCTCGCGGCGACAACTTCGGCCGGAATCACCTTGCCTTCGATGGTTCCCGGACCGCGCTCGACCCCGAACCAACCGCTGCGCGCGCCCAACCAATAGAGGCCGCCGAGAGCGCCCAGAACCACCACCGCAGCAACAATACTCGGAACGATGCGTCTCATTCTGGCTCACCCTCAGCACGATGGTGGGGGCAGGTTACAACGACCGGCGGTATCAGAACAGGCCCTCGATCTCGCCGGAATCGTTCAAGCGGATCGTGTTGGCGGCCGGCGTCTTCGGCAAGCCGGGCATGGTCATGATGTCGCCGGTGACGACGACGAGAAACTCGGCGCCCGCCGAAAGCCGTAGCTCGCGGATCGCCACAACATGGCCCGATGGCGCGCCCTTGAGGTTCGGGTCGGTCGAAAATGAATACTGCGTTTTGGCCATGCAGATGGGGAACTTGCCGAAGCCCTCGGCCTCCAATTCGCGGAAGCGTTGGCGAATGGACGTGTCGGCCGTGATTTCGCTGGCGCCGTAGAGTTTGGTGGCGATGGTGTTGACTTTATCCCATAGTTTCATGTCGTCGGGATAAAGCGTGCGAAATTTTCCGTCGCCGCGTTCGCACAATTCGACGACATGGCGTGCGAGCTCGGCGGAACCCTTGCTGCCGTCGCTCCAATGCGTGCAGACGATTGCCCCTACGCCGTGTTCGGCTGCTGCCTTCTTCACCACTTCCAGTTCGGCGGCGGTATCCGAGTTGAAGCGATTGGTCGCGACAACGACCGGGACTCCGAAGGATTTCACGTTCGCGATGTGACGGGCGAGATTGGTGCAACCCTTGACGACAGCAGCAATATTTTCGGCGCCGAGATTCTCTTTTGCGACGCCACCGTGCATCTTGAGCGCGCGCACCGTCGCCACAATCACGGCGGCGGCGGGGGTCAAGCCGGCCTTGCGGCATTTAATGTCGAAGAATTTCTCGGCGCCAAGATCCGCACCGAAGCCTGCTTCCGTCACGACGTAGTCGCTGACCTTTAGCGCCGTCGTCGTTGCCAGCACCGAGTTGCAGCCGTGCGCGATGTTGGCGAACGGTCCGCCGTGGACGAAGACGGGGTTGTTCTCCAGCGTCTGCACCAGATTGGGCATCAACGCGTCCTTGAGCAACACGGTCATCGCGCCGCGGGCGCCGATGTCGCGTGCGGTAACGTTCTTGCGCTCGCGCGTTTGGGCGACGACGATGTTGCCGAGGCGGCGTTCCAGGTCTTTCAGATCGCGCGCCAAGCAGAAGATCGCCATCACCTCGGAGGCAACGGTGATGTCGAAGCCGTCCTCGCGCGGGAATCCGTTGGCGACGCCACCCAAGGAACTGACGATCTGGCGCAACGCGCGGTCGTTCACGTCCATGACGCGGCGCCAGAAGACGCGGCGCGGATCGATGCCGAGCGCGTTGCCCCAATAGATGTGATTGTCGATCATCGCCGAGAGCAGATTGTTCGCCGCCGTGATGGCATGGAAATCGCCGGTGAAGTGGAGGTTGATCTCTTCCATCGGCACGACTTGGGAATAGCCACCGCCGGCCGCCCCGCCCTTCATGCCGAAACAAGGTCCGAGCGAGGGCTCGCGAATGCAGCCGGTCGCCCGCTTACCAATATGTGTGAGGCCGTCGACGAGGCCAACGGTCGTGGTCGTCTTGCCCTCGCCCGCGGGCGTCGGCGTGATGGCGGTGACGAGGATCAGCTTGCCGTCGGGGCGCGCTTTCAAGCCGTCGATGAAGTCGAAAGCGACTTTCGCTTTGGTGGTGCCGTATTGCAGGAGCGAGCGTTCGGGGATTCCGATTTTGGCGCCGACTTCGGCGATCGGCGCCATGCGCGCGGCACGGGCGATTTCGATGTCGTTGCCTAGCGTCATGTCCCCTCCAAGTGCCGAGCGTCGCGGGCTATGCCATAGCGTCTCGGTGCGCGCGTTGTCCATTGCGGCGCGCCGGGCAAATGCGTCATTCTGCGGCGCACATGCCATGAGCCATGACGGAGCATCTGCTTTGCAACAGTCGAGCCTTCCCGCTTGGATCTATACCGATCCGGGCTTCTTCGAATTGGAGCGGGAAAAGATCTTTCGCCAGTCGTGGCACATCATGGGTCATGTCAGCGACGCGCCGAAGGCCGGCAACTATGTGACATTGGACGTGTTGGGAGAGCGCGTCGTGACGCTGCGCGATGAGGCAGGCACGTTGCGCAGTTTCCATAATGTCTGCCGCCATCGTGCGGCCAAGGTCGCGCCCGCCTCGCGTGGGTCGTGCGGGCATCGGCTGGTGTGTCCCTATCATGCGTGGAGCTACGGACTTGATGGGCGGCTTGTTGGCGTGCCGAAATGGCAGGGGTTTGAGGAGCTCGACAAGGCCGCGCACGGCCTGCCGCCGGTCGAGCAGGAAATCTTTCAGGGCTTCATCTTTGTACGCTTTGAGAAGGGTCTGCCCAGCATTGCCGAGATGATGGCGCCATATACGGACGAACTGAAACCCTACGCGCTTGAAGCGCTCGTGCCCAACGGGCGCGTGACGCTGCGCCCGCGCAAGGTGAACTGGAAGAACATCGCCGACAATTATTCCGACGGCATGCATATCGGCGTGGCGCATCCGGGACTCAGCCGCCTGTTCGGCCCGACCTACAAGATCGAAGCGCGCGAATGGGTCGA
>JANOFM010000229.1:0-4078 GCA_031413635.1 Alphaproteobacteria bacterium
AACTTCAGAATATCGCGCAGACGCAAGGCCTCGTCCCAAAACGCCGCTTCGCGCCCCTCGGCCGGATGGTCGCCGGCCTTCAGCAGCGCGAGTTCCGCGATCGCCGCATTGACGAAGAAATGAATGATCGTGTTGCGATAGAACGCGGCCGCCAGATGTTGATCCGCGCCGATGCTGTAAACCGTCTGCAAACCGCCTTTGTGCACGTTGACGACCTGATGCTGCGCCAAGGAGTCCAGAATGCGCTTGGTCGCGTCGACATCGGGCAATCGCGCGCTGGGCGCCAGCGGCAACCGCCGTCGCGCCGCCGACATCAGATAGTCGTCCAGCTCCTCGCGCACCTGTTCCAACGTCAAGGCGCGTCCGCGCTGCGCCAACAGAATCAGAGCCACCAAGGACGTGCCGGTGATGGGGGTCACGTCGTTGATCCGCCACGACACTTCGAACGCGACTTTCTGCGTCGCCAGCGTTTCCTCGTCGCCCTCGGATTTGCGGCCATCCGGCGGACCCAGCATCTCGCGCATCGACACGGGTTCGGCGACGCGGAAATAGATGCGCCCGAACGGCTTGCGCTGCGCGCGGAAGAAGCGCACGAACCAAGCAAGATTCTCGGCCTTCTTCTTGCCGCCCTTCGCTTCGGCCGCGAATTCGCTGACCTCGTGCAGCTGGTCGTAGGCGATCGAAATCGGCATCAGCATCAAGTTCTCGACCCGGCCCTCGCGATAGGCCGAGACGAGATAGGTGAGCAGCCCCAATTTCGGCGGCAACAATTTGCCGGTCCGCGATCGGCCGCCCTCGATGTACCATTCCAAACTGAAGCGCTTCTCGACCAGATAGCCCAGATACTCGCGCAACACGAATTTATAGACCGGATTGTTCTTGATATCGCGCCGGATGAACACGCGCCCCGCTTTGCGCGCGATCGTGCCCATCGGCCAGAACGCCATATTGATGCCGCCGAATGTCGTGGGCGTGGCCAGCCGGTTGTCGGCGAAGGCGACCGAGGTGACGGCCGAATCGAGATTCGACTTGTGACTGGGCAATATGATGCCGGGCGCCCGCTCCAACGCCGCGCGCGTGCGCTCGATTTGCGCCTGATCGTAATCTATCTGCGCGCCATACCCGCGCGAGAACAATCCCCGCGCCACCTGCATCATGACGTCGATGGCATAAGGACTGTGCGCGGTGCGAAGCTCCTGAAGATATTTCAGCGCCTCCGTCATCACCGAGGCGTCGCTGCGCTTCAATCGTTGGGCGACTTCCGCCACGCCGTCGCGAAACCGCCGCGACGCCGCGATCTGTTCGCTCACCAATCGCGGCAGTTTGTAGCGCCGCCCGATCAGCCGGTATTCGGCGCGTTCGAGCGCCAAACGCGCCTGCCGCGATACGAACTCGGCGAAGGCGTGCGCGTCGCTTGCGTCCGCGTCGTCGGCGCGCTTGGCCCGCGCATTGAGATCGCCGATGCTGGCGGGCTGCCCGGCCACCACGCGACAACGTTCTGGCTCCAACTGCACGATGCGTTTTTGATCGCTCTCGCGCGGCTTGCGCGGATTGCGCAACATCAACAGATCGGAAAGCCGCGCCGACCGCTCGCCACCCCGTTCGCGCGGCAGCCACGCCACGCGCAGCGGCGCCAGCAACGTCGCCTCATCGCTCAAATGTGGTGCCAGCTGATTGGCGAAAGTCCGCAACTCGTCGCCCGTCGCCGGCAATCCAAGAAAGCCCACCGCATCCGCCGGCGTGCCCGCGGGCCGCGTACTCTCGATCCAGCGCTCCAACACTTGGCGCTCGGTCGTCGACCGGCACTCGGTCAGAAAAATGACGCGCGCCCCCTCATGCGCCGGCCATTGCGGCAGCGGCGCGCCGGAAACTTGGGGCTCGACGGATTTGTTCATCCCGGATCCGATTCCGAACCGGCGCTGCGCCGCAACAGGCCGCGGAACGCGTCTTGTGCGGAACGGCCTTCGTTGATCACGCCGTTGACCTCGCTCGCGATCGGCATTTCGACCCCGTACTGCTCGCCAAGCTGCAACACCGTCTTGCTCGACTTCACGCCTTCCGCCACTTGCCGCATGCCGGCCAGAACATCGGCGATTCTATTGCCTTTGCCCAATTCGAACCCGACATGCCGATTGCGGCTTTGCGGGCTGGTGCAGGTCGCAATCAGATCGCCCATGCCAGTGAGGCCCGGAAACGTCTCGGGCCGCCCGCCCATCGCAACGCCCAACCGCGTCACCTCCGCCAGAGCCCGTGTAATCACGGCCGAACGCGTGTTCTCGCCCGCGCCAAGCCCGTCGCCCATGCCGGTCGCAATCGCCATGACGTTTTTCAACGCGCCGCCCAACTCGCAACCCACCACATCGGTATTCGTGTAGACGCGAAATAGCCCGGTCTTGAAGACGTTCTGCAGCTCGCGAACGATGACCTCGTCTTCCATCGCAATCACGCTTGCCGCCGCAAAGCCCGACATGATTTCCTTCGCCAGATTCGGTCCGGTCAAAACTCCGGCCGGATGCCCCGGCAACTCTTCGGCGATCACCTGCGTCATGCGCAGCTTCGTTCCGAGCTCAAGCCCTTTCGACAGGCTGATGATCGGGACCCACGCGCGGACGTGCTTGGCAACCTCGCGCAGCGTTTCGCGCATCGAATGCGACGGCACGCCCATCACGACGACGTCGGCCTCGCGCACCGCGTCCTCGATCGAATTTGTAGCCCGCAACCCTTGCGTCAGTTTCGCGCCCGGCAAATATCGCTCATTGCTGCGCGACGTGTTGATCTCGGTGACGGTCTCGCCGCTGCGCGCCCATATCGTCGTCGGTACATTGCGTGCGACCAGCGACGCGACCGTCGTGCCCCACGATCCCCCGCCCAGAATGCTTGCTCGAAGTCTCATCCACCACCATCTTGCAATGGCCGGCCTGCGCCGACCATGACAGTCAAATGGAATGTGCGCCGCACCGCAAGCGCCTATCGGTTAACCGGAGAGCGCTTTCGCCAGAATGGGCAGGCTGACGTCCATGCGATAGTCGACCGACGAGTGATTGTCGGCGAATTCTTCGTAGATATGCGGCACGTCCAAACGGGCGAGCAATCGGTGCAACCGCCGCGCCCCATACAAAAGGTTGTATTGATCGACGTCCCCGCAATCGATGTAGACGGCCTTCATTTTCTTCAAGCCCGTGCCGCGCGTTTCGGCCATCATCACCGGATCCCAAGCCATGAAATTGTTCCAGCGTTCTGGGATCACCTCGCAGGTCTCAAGATCGACGGGCAGCCGCACACCCATAAAAGCGGTTGGATCGGGATCGTAAGTCGCGCACATCGCGAAATTCATCAAAATGTGCACGTCCTTGTCGTTTGTTTTCTTCTTACTGAAGAAATCCGTGAGCCAAGCTTTGATGTCGTTGTTGAACGGTTTGATCGCGCGCAGCATCGCCGGCATCTCGGGCAGATACGCCCACTCGAATCCCATGTCGCCCGAATGGCTGGCGGCACCCGCCCAAAAATCCGGATAGAGCAACGCATGCGCGATCGCGCCATACCCGCCCGAACTCTTGCCGAACAGCCCGCGTCGACCCGTGCCCCCGCACCCAAACTTGCCTTCGACGAACGGCACCGCCTCTTGCAGCAAGAAATCCGCCCACCGGCCCATGGCCGCGCTGTTGATATACTGATTGCCGCCGAGCTTGGTGAAACAGTCGGGCAGGGCGCAAACCACCGGCGGCATTTCGCCGGACGCGATCAAGCGGTCCAAGCGCTCCGGCAAATTCTCGCCGAAATTCTTCCAGTTCGTATGCGCCGGCCCGCCCGCCGTGAACCCCACAATGTCGACCAGCAACGGCAACCCGCGCCCGTCATGCCCATGAGGGACATACACGTCGATCATCCGCCGCGTCGGATCGCCCAGCATATTGCTCTTCAGCACCTCACTGTCGATCCACAGTCTCTGAACAGTGCCTGTGGGGATCTGATGATCGCGTCTCATGTCGATGGCTCCTTATCGATTCGAATCTGTTCGGCCCGGACGATACTCGCGTTCGAGGTGCGTCCGAAGCTCGGTCTCGTCCAACCACACGGG
>JANOFM010000230.1:0-2380 GCA_031413635.1 Alphaproteobacteria bacterium
CGGCCAGCCGGGCACTTCCATGCCGAGGTGGAGACCCATCGAGGCCAGCACTTCCTTGATTTCGTTCAGCGACTTGCGGCCGAAATTCGGCGTGCGAAGCATTTCGGCTTCGGTCTTTTGAATGAGGTCGCCGATATATACGATGTTGTCTTTCTTGAGACTGTTAGCCGAGCGCTCAGAAAGTTCGAGCTCGTCGTCCTTCTTCAGGAGCGCCGGGTTTAACGGCAGGTAGGTCTTTTGTTCTTCGGTCTTCTTCTCGCGCGGCTCTTCGAAGTTGATGAAGATCGAGAGCTGGTCCTGGAGAATGCGCGCCGCATAGGCGACGGCATTTTCCGGCGACAGCGCGCCGTTGGTTTCAAGCGTCATGGTCAGCTTGTCGTAGTCCAGGATCTGACCTTCGCGAGTGTTTTCGACGCGGTAGGAGACCTTGCGGACCGGCGAGAACAGCGAGTCGACCGGGATCAGGCCGATCGGCGCGTCCTCGGGGCGGTTGCGTTCGGCGGCGACATAGCCCTTGCCCGAGTTGACCGTGAACTCGATGCGCACGCGCGCGCCGTGGTCCAAGTTGCAGATGACGAGATCGGGATTGAGGATGTCGACGTCGGCGACGCCGGTGATCTGGCTGGCACGGACTTCGCCAGGGCCTTCGGCTTTCAGCACCAGACGTTTGGGTCCGTCGCTGTGAAGCTTGAGCGCCAGCTGTTTGATGTTCAAGACGACATCGGTGACGTCTTCGCGGACGCCCGGGATCGACGAGAATTCATGCAACACGCCATCCACCTGAATCGATGTGACGGCCGCGCCTTGGAGCGAGGACAGCAACACCCGGCGCAATGCGTTGCCCAGCGTCAGACCAAAGCCGCGTTCGAGCGGCTCGGCGGTGACGACGGCGTGCGTGCGCGGCGCGTTACCGCCATCGACCTGCAGCTTCAGCGGCTTAATCAATTCCTGCCAGTTCTTCTCGATCACGGTCATGTCCTTCGACGAATGCAAACGTGGGGGTGCGAGGTCCGTCATACGCGGCGACGCTTGGGCGGACGGCAGCCGTTATGGGGGATGGGCGTGACGTCGCGAATGGTGAGGATGGTGAAGCCCGCGGCTTGAAGCGCGCGCAACGCGCTCTCTCGGCCGGAACCGGGACCGGCCACTTCGACTTCGAGCGTTTTGACGCCGTGTTCCATCGCCTTCTTGCCGGCGTCTTCAGCCGCGACCTGGGCGGCGTAGGGGGTCGATTTGCGCGACCCCTTGAAACCCATCGTGCCCGACGACGACCAGGCAACCGTGTTGCCTTGCGCGTCGGTGATCGTGATCATCGTGTTGTTGAACGTCGCGTTCACATGGGCAACGCCCGACGTGATGTTCTTGCGCTCCTTCTTTTTGACGCGCGCTTTCTTTTCCGTCACCATCTCTCAGTTCTTTCCGTTGGCGGCGCGATAGCGCACCGCAAATTGAATTCGTATCAACCCTTGGTCGCGATCTTCTTGCCGGCGATGGCGCGCGCGGGACCTTTGCGCGTGCGCGCGTTGGTGTGCGTGCGCTGACCGCGCGTGGGCAGACCCTTGCGGTGACGCAGGCCGCGATAGCAGCCCAGATCCATCAAGCGTTTGATGTTCATCGCGACTTCGCGGCGCAAGTCGCCTTCGACGACGAATTCGCGGTCGATGATTTCGCGGATTTGAATCACTTCGGCGTCGGAGAGTTGGTTGACGCGCCGCTCTTCCTTGATGCCGATCTTCTTGCAGATCTCGACCGCGTTGACCGGGCCGATGCCGTGGATATAGCGCAGCGCGATATGGACGCGCTTGTTGGTCGGAATGTTCACGCCTGCGATGCGGGCCACGGATGCTCTCCTAACAAAAATCTCAATTCGCTTACTTCAACGACAAACGGCGCCAGGCCCCGGTTCCTCCGGAGGCAGCGTCCGCGCCCGACTAATACTGAAGGGCGCGGAGTATAGGTAATTTTCTTACCCGGTCAACCACTTGGGAAGCCATGGTTTTCCGGATTTTCCACCGCCAAGAACGTCGTCGATCCGGGCCGACACTTCGGCGATGGACTTCATGCCATCAACGCGGGCGATTTTCCCCTGCTTCTCGTAATAGGGCAGAATCGGCGCTGTTTCGGCCTTGTAGACGGCCAGACGCTTCTTAAAGGTCTCCGGGTCGTCGTCGGACCTGACCGGCTCGCCCTTGGCCTTGGCCTCGGCAGCGCGGTTCTCGACCCGTTTGATCAGGGCGGCCTCGTCGACCTCCATGACGATCACGACATCGACCGAGCGCCGTTTGCCGGTGAGCATGACGTCCAGCGCCTTGGCCTGATTCACCGTGCGGGGGAAACCGTCGAGGACAAATCCCTTTTCGCAGTCGGGCTCGGAGATTCG
>JANOFM010000231.1:0-5026 GCA_031413635.1 Alphaproteobacteria bacterium
AAGGGCGCGCATTTCGCGGTCGGCGACTATGTCCAGCACATGCTGGGTTGGCGCGAATATGCGGTCGTCGGCGCGGCTGCGATGCCGCAAAAAGTCGATCCGAAATTGGCGCCGGTGCAGAGCTTTCTCGGCGCGCTCGGCATGCCGGGACTGACCGCCTATGCGGGACTGTTCAAGATCGGTGCCTATAAGCCGGGCGAAACGGTGTTCGTGTCGGCGGCGTCTGGCGCGGTCGGCGGCGTCGTATGCCAGCTGGCGAAAGCGCATGGCGCCTATGTCGTGGGTTCAGCCGGGTCGGACGAGAAGTGCCAATGGCTTTTGAAGGAAGCCAAGATCGACAAGGCTATCAACTACAAAACAGAAAAAGATTTGAATGCCGCGGTTGGCACCGCATTCCCCAAGGGCATCGACGTCTATTTCGAAAATGTCGGCGGCAAGCATTTGGAAGCCGCGCTGAACCACATGCGCCAGTTCGGTCGCATCGCCGTGTGCGGCATGATCGAGCAGTACAACAACACCACGCCCGCACCGGGGCCATCGAACATCATCATGACCATTCCGATGAGCCTGCGCATCGAGGGCTTCGTCGTCTCGAGCCATTTCGACATGCTGCCGAAGTTCCACCAGGAGATGGGCAAGCTGATCGCCGAGGGCAAAATGAAATGGAAAGAAACCGTCGTTGAAGGCCTGCAACACGCGCCGAGCGCATTCTTGGGATTGTTCAAGGGCGAAAATTTCGGCAAGGCGCTGGTCAAGATCGGACCGGATAAGGCGGTCTGATGACGTCTTCGCTTCGCCGCTGGGTGTTGGCGAAACGCCCGCAAGGCGTTCCGCATACGGATGATTTTCGGCTAGAGCAGGCTGCCGTGCCTGAACCCGCCGAGGGTCAGGCGCTGATCCGGGTCGAGCATATTTCGGTCGATCCGGGGACGCGCTCGCGCCTGTCAGGAGATTCTTATGCCCCTGCCCTGCCTATTGGCGCGGCGATCGAGAGCGCGGGGGTGGGCATCGTCGTCGTCTCGCGCAATGCGAAGCTGAAGGAAGGCGCGCAGGTTTGGGGCGGGTTCGGCTGGCAATCGCACGTGATTAGCGACGGACGCGGCGTGCAAGCGCTCGATCCCGCGATCTATTCCGGCGCGATCAAACCGACGGCTGCCATCGGCGTGTTCGGCATTCCCGGATTGACGGCGTTTTTCGGCATGTTCGAAATCGGCAAACCGAAAGCCGAGCAGGTCGTGCTGGTGTCGTCGGCGGCGGGAACGGTTGGTGCGACGGCGGGGCAGATCGCCAAGATTTCGGGCTGCACGGCGATCGGGCTCGCCGGGTCGGATGCGAAGTGCGCGTATCTCAAAGAGATCGGGTTCGATGCCGCGATCAACTACAAGAGCGCGGGCGATTTGACGGCGGCATTCAAACAGGCGGCGCCTAAGGGCATCGACATTTATTTCGACAATGTCGGCGGCGAGACGCTCGATGCGGCGATCCTGAACATGCGGCGCGGCGGGCGCATCGTCGTGTCTGGGCAGATTTCGGAATACAACACGGCGACCCCGCGCGGCATTCGCAACACCCTGCCCTTCATCACGCAGCGTCTGAAGATGGAAGGGCTCGTCGTTTATGATTACGGCGTGCAGTTCAACGATGCGCGAGCGCAGATGGCCGAATGGGTTCGCGCAGGCAAGCTCACCTATCGCGAAGAGATCATCGACGGCTTGGAGCAGGCGCCCAAAGCCTTCATCGGCTTGTTCAGCGGTGATAGTTTTGGGCGACGGCTGGTTCGGGTGTCTGGTTAGCGGACATGCGCCAGGACGAGGTCGCGGCGATCAGGCCGTCGCGCAGCGGCACCATGCTCATCATCTCGTCGGGTCCGAGCGAATACTCGATCGCCGCGTTCGGGCCGATGGGCAGGACGAAGTTGCAGGTGATGCCGGCGTCGCTCTTCGGTTCCGGGCGGTAACATCTGCCGGCGTAAGCCTCGGCAAGTTCTTCGATGTTACCGCGTTGCGGTTCGATCTTCAGCAGATAGACCCACGGCGTGCCCGCAGCCTCGATCCGAAACATCTGCCAATCGGCGCGCAGGATCAGTCGGCGCCCGGCCCATTCTTGCGTGCCCGCCCATGCCTTTTCGAGTTGCGGCAAATGATCGTCGGGCGGTGTGTAGGCGCGCCAGAACTGGACCGGCAATGGCTTGCTGCGTAGGCCGATTTCGGCGTCCGCTCCCAGATCGTTCGCCGGGATTTTCAGCGGCAATGCGTTGGCGCCGTTGCAGTTCGCCATCGCGGATGCCGCAGGCAGCACGCCGCCCTCGCGCGCATCCCAGCAGCCGGCCAGGCGTTTCAAATCGGCGCGCCAACCGTCCGTCGCGACCATCCGGCGGGGGATGAAATAGGTGTCGGCCCCGGCCCGCACGGCGACGTCGGGATATTGTAGCACCGTGCGATCGAGATAGGCCTTGAGCCCGATCACGAGCGCACCGAATGCGCACCAGATCAGAAGCGCGCGCCTCATCTGATTGTCCCCGATTTCCCCCGGCCAAGGTTAGCGGGTGGACCAAGCACAAGGCAAGCGCGCCACGTCGGCGAGGCTATTGGGCCGCGACAATCCGCGGTTGTTTTGCACGCTCGAAGCGGATCCCTTCGGCCACCAGGAAAGCCAATTCGAGGGCTTGGTTGGCGTTGAGGCGCGGATCGCAGTGGGTGTGATAGCGGCTCGACAGGTCGGCGTCGGTGATGGCGGCAGCGCCGCCGGTACATTCGGTGACGTTTTGGCCGGTCAATTCCAGGTGAACGCCGCCCGCGTGCGTGCCCTCGGCGCGATGGATGGCGAAGAAGTCTTGCGCCTCCTTCAGCACGCGGTCGAAGGGCCTGGTCTTGTAACCCGACGGCGACTTGATCGTGTTGCCGTGCATCGGATCGCACGACCACACGACCTTTTTGCCTTCGCGCTTGATGGTGCGGATGAGACGCGGCAGATGCTCGTCGACCTTGTCGGCGCCGAAGCGGGCGATCAGCGTCAGGCGGCCCGCTTCGTTCGCCGGGTTGAGAACGTCGCAGAGGCGGATCAAATCGTCATTCGACAATGCGGGGCCACATTTGACGGCGAGCGGGTTTTTGATTCCGCGGCAGAATTCGACGTGCGCGCCATCGAGTTGGCGCGTGCGATCGCCGATCCAGACGAGGTGCGCGGAACAATCGTACCAATCGCCCGAAGTGGAATCGATGCGCGTCATCGCCTGCTCGTAGCCGAGCAGCAGCGCTTCGTGGCTGGTGTAGAAATCCGTTGTGCGCAGCTGTGGCGCGGAGTCGGGCGTGATGCCGCAAGCCTCCATGAACTCGAGCGTCTCGGAAATGCGATCGGCAAGCGCACGGTATTTCTCGCCCGAAGGCGAACCCGCGATGAAACCCAAATTCCAACGATGGACGTTGTGCAGATCGGCGTAACCGCCTTGGGCGAAGGCGCGCAGAAGGTTGAGGGTCGAGGCGGCCTGGGCATAGGCTTGGATCATGCGTTCGGCGTCGGGCTGGCGAGAGGCCTCGTCGAACGGCGAGGCGTTGACGATGTCGCCGCGATAGGACGGCAGCTCGACGCCGTCTTGAATTTCGGTGTCGGTTGAGCGCGGTTTGGCGAACTGTCCGGCGATCCGGCCGACTTTCACCACCGGCATGGCGCCGGCAAAGGTCAGGACCACCGCCATTTGGAGCAAGACGCGGAACGTGTCGCGAATGTTGTCGGGGTGGAACTCGGCGAACGACTCCGCGCAATCCCCGCCTTGAAGCAGAAAGGCGCGGCCCTCGGTGACGTCGGCGAGCGATCGTTTCAAATTGCGCGCCTCGCCTGCAAAAACCAGCGGCGGATAGGATTTGAGCTTTGTCTCGACGCGCGTTTGGGCGGCCGCGTCCGGGTAGACGGGGACCTGCGATACCGGCCTTGAGCGCCAGCTGGCGGGATTCCAATTCATCGGGCTTGCCTGGGTCTGTTGAGGGGTAGATAGCGCGCCCGCCCCCTCTTTGCCAGTTTCACACTGACGCGCGGTTAATCATCCGATGTCGGTGCGATTTACGACTCGCGGCGCGGCAAATCGAGCGTGGTGACGCCGCTTCGGGTGCCGATCAGAGCCAAGCTTGCCATCGAAATAAACAGACCGTGCCCGACGACGCCTGGGATCGCTTCCAAAGCGTGGGCCAGGCGTTCGGGGTCGGGGATGGATTCGGCGGCGCAGTCGGCGATCAAGTTGCCGCCGTCGGTGGCGTAGGGGTGGGCTTCGCCGCCGCGCAGGCGCATCAGGTTTTGCGCGCAGCCGCAGCGCGCCGCTGCCTCCGCGATACGTTCCACCGTGACTTGCCAGGCGAAGCGTGCGATTTCGACCGGTAGCGGAAAATGGCCAAGCGGATCGACCACTTTCGCCGCGTCGGCGATGACGATCATGCGGTCGGAGGCCGCAGCCACGATCTTTTCCCGCAGGAGCGCGCCGCCGCCGCCTTTGATCAGCGTCAGGCCGGGGCCGACTTCGTCAGCGCCGTCGATCGTCAGATCGAGGTGTCGCACGGTGCCGAGGTCGGAGACGGTGATGCCTAATTCGTGTGCAAGCGTTGCGGTGCGTTCGGATGTTGCAACGGTGGTGAGCTTCAACCCAGCCTTGACACGCGGCGCCAAGGCGCGGACGAAATGTTCGGCGGTCGAGCCGGTGCCGAGGCCGAGCCGCATGCCCGGTTTGACATATTCGAGGGCCGCAATGGCTGCCGCTCGCTTTTCGTCGTCGACGGTGTGGTTCATTGTCGTGGTTTGGTTTGTCATGGGGTCACTATAGAAGCGAACCGCGCGCGACCGCAAAGGGTAAGGACGGCGGCGGTGAGGGAATTGTGGGTCTGGGCGCCGAGTTCTTGAAGAGCGACGCTCCGAAACTGCCGCCGACTTCGTCGACCCGCGAGAGCAACCCCACGCTTGTCATCCCGGCCGAGGCGAAGCCGAGAGCCGGGACCCAGGAGGCTGGGTTCGGCGCATCACGCATTCTCCTGGGTCCCGGATA
>JANOFM010000232.1:0-19377 GCA_031413635.1 Alphaproteobacteria bacterium
CCGATGCCGCCGGAAGTCGCGCGCCAGTTCATCGTCTTCTTCGCCTTCAACAAGTGCAACATCACGAGCGAGGCCGACGGCGTGCTCGGCCAGGCCGCCGACACCGCCAAGCAAACCGGAAGTGCGGCGATCACGATCACCGGCCACACCGATACGACGGGCTCGCCCAAGTACAATCAGAAACTTTCCGAATGCCGCGCCAACGCCGCCAAGACGAATTTGGTCGGCAAGGGCATCGCGGCAAGTTCGATCGGCGCCGTGGGCCGCGGCGAGGGCGATCTTCTGGTTCAAACCGCCGACGGCGTGAAAGAACCGCAAAACCGCCGCGCCCAAGTCGACTTGGAATAGTCGGGGTCACTGTCGGGGGACAAGCCCAAGGGCGGAGGCAAAACCTCCGCCCTTTTTCATGGCGCTGGAATCTGACGCTAAGGCGGTCCGTACACCCACACCGCAAACAACGCCGACAGATCGCGGCGCGAACTGCGTTCCATCGCCAGCTGCAGATCGCGCGCCCGCACCGTGCCGCCCCAATTCGCCCGCGTGTAATCTCTGAGCGCGCGCCAGAACGCGGCCTCGCCCATTTCCGTGCGCAGCAGATCCAAAAACACCACCGATTTCGCATACGCCATCGCTCGCTTCAGTTTCAGCGACGGATACGCGCCCTGCCAACTCAGCGGCACATCGAAGCCCTGCGCCTTTGCCGCCGTCCACCGCTTGTTCGCCAACGCCAGTTCGCGATCGTAGTCCGCGCGCCCCCAGCGCGTCTCCTTGTAGGCGGCAACCATGAAAACGGTCAGCCCCTCGTTCAACCACAGTTCGGACCAATCCGCGCAAGTCAACGAATTGCCCCACCACTGATGCGCAAGCTCATGCGCAATCGCCCAATCTTCGTGCGGATCCTCCAGGATCGGCGCGATCTCCTCCATGCCGATCAAAGCGTGCCCCGCCGCTTCTTGCGCGGCACTGCCTTCGACCAAAACTTGCGTGAACGACGGTTCGCGAAAGGCAACGCCGGACTTGTCCTCGAAGAACGAAAGCATGCGCCGCGTGTCCGCGAACAGGCGCCGGACCTTGTCGGCCTCCACCGTCGATGGCGACAACACCACAAGCTCCGGCCGCGCTCCCGGCAAAACCACCCGCTGGAACCGCCCCGCCGCAAAGCCGAAGAGATAGGCCGCCGTCGGCCGCGTCTCGCGCCAACGCAACACCTGCGCGCCGCGTGTCATGGAGGTGCCGGCCAACCGCCGCCCCGGCGCCACCGCCTCCATCGACGGCGGCAACACCAGCGCGAAGCTCAGCCGCGCCTTGTCGCCCGGCCGGTCTTGATCGCAGATCATGGTGTCGCAAGTGAAGTAGGTCGCGTAAACCCGGTCCGCCGCGAACACGAGCCCCTTCGGCGCCGTCCCCGAAAAACTCAGCACCAAGCGTGCAACCTGCCCTTTGCGCAAAGCCCGCGGCAGACGAAACAGCCGCCGCTCTCCCGCGATCTCGTTCGCCACCATGTGCTCGCCGTCGATCGACGCAAGCACCGTGAGCGAATTGGCGCTGAACGAAACGACATCGAGCCCCTCGATCAGACTCTTGAAGCGGACAACTTCTTCGCCCGCGACAACGCCGGTCAAAAAATCAGGCCTCAGCGTCACATCGTATGACAACACGTCGAACGCGGGCGCATCGCCCGCCCGCGACGGAACAATCGTCGCCGCAAGGGCGAACGCCAACACCAATCGCACAACCAAAATCATCGCCGCGGCAAGAACGCTCAAACCCAAGATCGCCGGAGATTATACGAAACTCGGCGTAACGCCACGGAAACGGAGCCGCCCGACGGGCGGCTCCGCGCCATTAGATCACTGCACCTGCTGCCAAATCGCCGAGGTGACCGAGCCGGGAATGAACAGCCCGTCATTGCCCGCCTGCGCCACCAGCTTTTGGAACGGCACGTCGTTTTGAATCTTCGTGCGCGTCTGTTCCCATTCGCCGAGCGTGTCGAACGTGCTCGACAGCACGAAATGCCCCATCGGGCCGGCGAGCTGCGCCAAGATACGCACGTCGGTGCCGCTGATCTTTTTCACTTGCCGCACGACGGTATGGAAATATTCGTTCGCTTCCATATTCTTTCCGGGGGCCACCATGAACGACAGTGTTGATGTAATCATCGCTTGATCTCCATTTGTTTGGTCGAGGGGGACGCGAGCGTTGCGCTCAAGCTTACAAATGTGGGGCGAGCGGGCCCCGCGAGGGAGCGGGTACGCTCACCGAACATGGGAAGGCACGCTACCCCCGGACGCCGCGTCGCACAATTCACATCTGCCGCAACTCCCTCATTGCATCCGGCACTCGCCCTCGGCGACACTGCCTGATTGCAATTTCCAATAAGCCGTTCAAAACACGCGAGTATTCCCGAACCATGGCCGACATCCTCACCGACCTCGCCGCGCAACTGGGCCCGAAACTCGCGCTCATCGACGACCGTCCCGGTGGACAAATCGTCAAATGGAGCTTCGCCGAATTGGAGGCCACCGCCAACCGCCTCGCCCGCCTGCTGATCGCCCTCGGCGTCGGCCCGAAAGACCGCATCGTCAGTTGCGGCCAAAACTCGTGTTGGCTCGTCGCCATGACCAACGCGGTCAGAAAGATCGGCGCCGTCGGCGTGCCGCTCAACTATCGCCTGACGCCGGACGAGGCGACCTATGTCGTCGACAATTCCGATGCCGTCGTCGTCTTCGCCGACGCCGAGTTCGCGGACTTCTTCGCCAAGATCGCCAAGGACACGCCGAAAGTGCGCGACACGCTGATCTTCGACGGCCCGCCCGCCCCGGGTCAAAAGCGCGTCGAACTGCTGCTCGACGCCCACGCCGCGACCCCGATCGAAATCGACGGCCCGCCACTCGAGCCGATGACGATGATCTATACCTCGGGCACGACGGGCAAGCCGAAGGGCGCGGTGCGCTCCTCGCTCGGCAATCCGCAACAATCCCAGGCGCTGTGGAACGAAATCGGCTACGTGCCGGACGACGTCTACATCACCACCGGCCCGCTTTATCATTCGGGCCCCGGCGGCTTCCTCGCCACCGCCCATCGCCTGGGCAATACCTGCATCCTGCAGCACAAATTCGACGAGCAGGATTGGCTGCGCCTCGTCCAGACTTATCGTGTCACCACGACCTTCGCCGCTCCCACCCCGATCCGCCGCATCTGCCAACTGCCCGACGCGGTTTTCAAACGCTACGACGTCACGTCGATGGCGCGCATGGTGGCGAACGCAGCACCCTGGTCGTTCGCGCTGAAGCAGCTTTACCTCTCGCGCTTTCCCAAACTCTCGTTGTTCGAGGTCTATGGCTCGACCGAACTCGGCGTCAACACGCTCCTGCGCCCCGAGCATCAGCTGTCGAAACCTGGCTCCTGCGGCAGACCCGCGCCCGGCGTCGACATCGCGCTGTTCGACGACGCCGGCCAGATCGTGACGAGCGCGAACACCGAAGGCGAACTCTTCGTCAAAAGCGCCAACATGTTTTCGACCTATCACAAGGCCCACGACAAGTTCGAGGCCGACCGCAAAGACGGCTGGCAGACGGTGGGCGACATCGCGATGTTCGACGCGGAGGGCTTCTACTACATCTGCGACCGCAAGAAGGACATGATCATCTCCGGCGGCGTGAACATCTACCCCGCCGAAATCGAAGCGGCCCTCGAACAACATCCCGACATCAACGACGTCGCCGTCTTCGGCATCCCCGACGACGAATGGGGCGAAGCGATCCACGCCATCGTGGTGATCAGGCCGGGCGCGCAACTGACGAACGACCAAATCACCGCCTTCGCCAGACAAACGCTGGCCGGCTACAAAGTCCCGCGCTCGATTTCGTACCTGACCGAGATCCCACGCACCGGTTCAGGAAAAATCCTCAAACGCGACCTGCGCAAACCGTTCTGGGAAGGCCGCGCGTCGCGGGTGTGACGCCCCCCTTCACCCCATCGCCTTCGTCAGCCGCACCGTCGCCAGCGCGTCCACGCTGCGCCTCATCTCGCTCTCCGCCTCGCGCGCGTCGCCCTCGGCGCCTTGCTCGTGCAGCACGCCGATCGCGGCGCGAAACGCTTCGATGGCCTGCTCGAGCAGCACCGGATCGTTGCGCATCTCGCCCAGATCGGCCAGCAGGCCCGCTTGCGTCGCCACCGTCGACGCCCACGGAAACGCCATCGCGCCGCGCGTGCGTACCTCCAACGCCTTGCCGCACAAGGCCACCGCTTCCTCGGCGAGCGCAGGCTCGTTGCGCAGCCGCGCGAGCGAGCCGAGCGCGGTCGCCATGTTGTTCAGCGACGCCGCCCACTCCAACGGCCGCGCCTCGCGCGTGCGCACCTCGAGCGAGGCGCGGTAGGCGGCGATCGATTTCTCCAGCGCCTGCCGGTCGGAACGCAATTTGCCCAGCCGCGACAACGCGTTGCCCAGGCTCGTCTGCGTCATCGCCCAATCGAAAGGCACGCGTTCGCGCGTGCGCTCTTCCAACGCTTCGCCGTAAGCGGCAATCGCGTCGTGAAGCGAGCGCGCCTCGCCGCGCAACTCTCCCAAACCCGACAGCGCGTTGCCCAGATTGTGCTGCACCATCGCCCAGTCGAGCGGCACCTGCTCGCGCCGCAATTGCTTCAGCGCCTCGCGATAGGCGGCGACGGCGGCGCCGATCATCTTGCCGTCCGCGCGCCCGCGGCCCAGCCGCGACAGAGTGTTGCCGAGGCTGATCTGCGTCGTCGCCCGGTCGTCGGGCGCATCGGCGGCCGTGCGCACCTGCAACGCCTCGCCGAAACACGCGATTGCGTCCTCGGCGCGGGCGTCGTTGCCGTTCAATATCCAAAGATCGTTGAGCGCATTGCCCAGCCAGTTCTTGCTCGCGGCCCATCCCGGCGCGTCGCGCTCGCGCGTGCGTTCTTCGAGCGCCGCGCGATAACATGCAATGCCCGCTTCGATGCCGCCCGCATCGCCCTGCGCCATGCCGGCCTCGCACAACATGATGCCGAGGTTCGATTGCGTCTGCGCCCAGTCGAGCGGCGCGGCCTCGCGCGTGCGTTCCTCCAACGCCGCGCGATAGGCGGCGATCGCGGCCTTAACGTCGGCGGCCTCGCGCGTGCGATAGGCGATCGCTCTCAACGCGTTGCCCAAATTGTTTTGTACCCCGGCCCGCATCTCGGTCAGCGACGTGCTCTCATAAAAATCGATCGCCGCGTTGAAGGCGCCGATCGCTTCCTGCAAATGCGCCGTGTCCGGACGATCTTGCGCGATGGCGCACAACACGGTGCCGAAATCGTTTTGCCGCCGCGCCCACGCCACCGGCCCGTCCTCGCGCTTGCGCTCCTTGAACACCTGGCGGTAGGCCGCGGCCGACGCATACAACGCCGCATCGTCCCTCAGCCGCCGTCCGGCATGGGTCAGCGCCTCGGCCGCGGCGATACGCACGTCGAGCGGATAGCGGAAAAGCTCGCTCGAAAGTTTCTCCTGCGTCACCTGGATCAACCGATCGCGCGCCCGCGTCCGCCGGCGCAGCGCGAATTTATGCGCGGCGGCGACGGCTTCGACCTGACGCGGTTCGTCGCCCGACGCCAGCGCCTCGTCGATGGGCCGCAGATCGCGCCCCTCCTGCGCCAGCCTGGCGATTTGCGGCAGGCGCAAAAGGCTCGCCACCAGCACCAGATCGAACGACGCGCGCAACGCGAAGGTCAGGAACTTCGCCGTCAGCGACGGCGCCGCGACATTGGCGATCTTCTCGAACTGAAGATCGCTGCCGAAAATTTCGTAATAATCGACGAACGGAACCGCCTTGAGGAATTCGAGCAGCGTGAACGTGGTCAGCGCGACCATGCCGCTGCCCGGCAGATACGAGAACGCGATGCCGTCGGCCTGCAGCCGCGCGAAGGCGACGGGAAAATAGAAGAAAAGAAATCCGACCGCCGTCAAGACTTCGTTGCGCAAATTGCCGCTGATCGCGACGCGCTTTTCCTCCTCCGGCACTTCGCTGGCGACATCGTCTTCGTCCCACGACCAGTGACGATAGACGATGAGGATCGCAACGATCCCCAAAAGCAGCGCGCCGTAACCCCAGTTCCCCGGCGCGAACGCACCCAGCGTCCCCAGGGCAAACAAAATCATGCTCAGCAAAATCCACCGCGGCACGCGCCGGCGCACCCGCGTCCCGACAAGCCAAGACCCGCGCACGACGATGATGCCATCGATCGCGTTGGCGAGGTCGAACAGCCACCCGCGCAACGTTCTCAGCGGCCAGCGCCACACGGCCGCGAACACGGCCCCGCCCGCGATCGCGATGCAGAACGTGACGAGACCCGGCATCCAAGCCGCCAGACCGGGCTCGACGATGCCGCCGATTTCGTTCCAAGCCTCCGCCATCATCCCCGCCCTTGGCCCACGAGCACAAGTCTAGGTCAAGCCGGGATGAGGAGCACGCAATTTGCGCAAGCCGTTTTGAGAAGGCCGCACGTCGATAGGGCGCCTCAGGGGTTATGCGTCCAAATCGCCTTGGCGGTCCTCACCACGGCCTTGAACGTTTTATGATTTTCAACGCAGGGGAACTCCACCGCCTCGCCTGCCCCGACCCTGGCCAGGCACGCGCTGCCGTTCGGCCCGGGCGCATGCAGGTTCAGCCCGTTGCTCGTCATCCCGAACGCTGCCGCCGTGTTGATCGCGACGGGGGTGTAGGTTGGAGACCCGTCGGGAAGAACGCCCGTCGCTTGCAACTCTTCGATCAAGAGCGACTGACGCAGCACGCCGCTGCAGACCTGTTGCGTCACGGCCGCGCCGGCTGCTCCGGGCATTTGCAGGCACAAGCCCGTCGCGACCGAAACGAGCGAGAACAAGCTGTTCCCTCCATTGGCACCGACCGCAAACACCACCCAAGACACGTTGAAGTTGTTCGTGCATGTCGCCGTCGTGGTCAGGATGCCGCCGGCACCGCTGGCGGGATTCTCTGGCGTCAGGCACCGACCTTGAAGCGACCTCAAGCCCGAGACGATCTGATCGTTCGTCACCACGGTCCAACCGAACGGCCCGCCGCCGCCGCTTGCGTTCAGCGGAAAGCCGCGACCGCCCTTGATGCCACCGGCATCCAACACGCCGGTGAAAACCTGAATCGCCTGCCCGTTCTGCTTCCGCAAGAAAACGATGGTTCCGGCGCCGCGCGCATAGTGGCCGCTCACCGCATCGCGCAACACGTGCCCCGAAAGCACGCCTTCGTTATTGCCGCCCGCTGCCGCACGCAACACCAAGGGCCCGCGTTGACCGTTCGCATCGATGCCGAAACCCACCATCGCGGCCGCGTCGATCGCCATCGGACTTGTCACGACAGGCAATGGCCGCAACACAAGGCCCTGCGCCACGCATGCCGGATTGTTGGCGCAAAGGCGCCCAAGCGGCGCGATCGTCCGAAATGAAATGGCGTTGCCGGCAGCACTCGCCCCGCCCAGCGGCACGTCGAGCGCGTGCGCTACACCCATCCAAGCCCGCTGCGCCGGGCTGTTGTCAGCCGTATATATGTTGGTCGCGATCTCGACATTCTGCGCGTTGCGCTTGAACTGCACGAACGCCAAGGACTGCGCGTTCGTCGTCTGATCGAGCGTCCGGTAGCCTTCGATCCGGTCGCCGAAAATCACGCCGGTCACGGGCCCGGATTTCTTGGGATTGTAGCGCATGTTCAAGCGCCCCAAGACCGTGCCGGCAAGTACATCGCTTACATATTCGATCTTGGACGCTTCTTCGAGCGACGGCAGCGGATTGATCCGGGGCGGAATTGGCTGCGCGAGCGCCGTCGGACTGCCGGGCGCGACCGCGACGAAAGCGAGAAACACCGCACACACGAATGCATGGCGCATGGCGCGCTCCTTACACACCGCTAGACGTCTTGCGTCCGCCGCTCATGCCGAGTGCGACCGCCGCCAGCAACACGACCCCGATCAACGCCATCAACCAGATCGGCATGCCGCCGATCACCGATTGAATCATCGCGGGGATATCGGTCGACATCGTGTTGGGTTTGACCGGCGGTGCGCCGTCGGCGGTCACGGTGGGCAACACAGTCTCCACCACCGGGGCGGGCGCGACCGCGGGCGTCTCGGGCGACGCCACCAAGGCATCGGCGACCGCGCTTGCCGCCGCCTCGCTCGCCGCGCTGACGGCAGCAGATGCTTTATCCGCCAATGCGCTCGTCGTCGCGCCTGCTGCGGCAGCCGTTGATTTTCTCTTATGCGATACGGCTTGCGGCTCGGGATCGTCGGGCACCACCGGACCGCGCACGACAAGCCGTGGGCCGGCCGCGTCTTGCGAGATCTGCGTATCGGTCGTCGTGAGTTCGGGGCGCTCGGTCGTACCGCACGCCGTCAACAACAAGGCCGCCAAGGCCGGTACGAGCAACTTCGACATCATCACCACTCACCCCGTACAGAATCGCCGTCACCCCCGCATCGCCAAGCTAGCGCCGTGCGCCGTCTCCGGCCACTACCGCCAAAATGCAACGCGCGCGTTTCACAACCGCGGGCGCACACGCACCCGGTGCAATGCCGTCACCTTGACAGCGCGCCCGCAGGCGGCCTCTCTTGGCCAAACGTCGAAACCCAGGCTTGGATCATGCGCCGCAAGCATCTCGCGACCACAAGTCTGATGACGCTGGCCCTTGCCGCCTGCGCGACGTTCGATGTCGTCCCCGAAAATCCGCAAGCCTTAGTCAACGAACGAATCGCCATCATGAAGGGCTTTGTCGCCGCGCTCACCGCCTCGGGCCAATTCGCGCAAGACAAGCCAACCGCGCCGGGCGCGAAAGCGAAAGTCGCGGCCGCGCGCGTCGGCGTCGAACGCTTGGACGATCTGTTCCCCAAGGGCACCGCGCTCGGCGATCGCGGCGTTGCTCAATCGCGGGCTCTGTCGACGATCTTCACCAACCGCGCCGACTTCGACGGCAAGCGCCAAGCCCTCGCCGGCGCACTCGCGGCGCTCGACAGCGCACTCGCGAAAAATTCCAAAGCGGACGTCGCCAAACAACTCCAGCAAACCAAAACCACCTGCGGTGCCTGCCACACCCGCTACCGCACGCCCGACGAAACGTAGAATCGGCATTCCGATTTTGGGCCACGGCGGAATGTCGAGTCAGCTTCACCGCAAAGGCACCAAGTATCACAAAGGTTCACGAAGCGCCGCGTGTCTTCGCACGGCGCCCTACCGCGCGCAGTAGGCGCGCAACCGGACACTAAAATGGCGCTTCGCGCCGATCGAAACCTTCGTGAAACTTTGTGATACTTGGTGCCTTTTTGGTGAAGGCTGACTCGACACCACACAAACGCCCGATAGAAGCGACCCTACTTCTGCCCTTGCGTTCCCGCGTTGCCCGTCGAGACGGTCCGCGTTTGGGCGTTTTGCAGCGCCGCGATGCGTCTGATGCTGTTCGTGCACTGGCTCATATATTTCGATTTCGCCATGCCGTCGGGCAGCGTGCCGCCGCTCTTTTCCAGATTATAGCGTTCAAGGCAGATCTTCTTGGCCTCTTGCGCGGCCGGCGCGCTCGCGGCCATCGCCGGCGAAAGGGCAAAACCAAGTGCGATGGCAGCAGACAAGCAAACGTCGCGCGTCACCAAATTCCTCCGTCGAGCAAAATCCGGACGCGCACATCACCCATTCACCAAGCCGAATGCAAGAGCGATCCTCGGTTGCGGTAACCGCCCGCTGAAACCTGCACGGCAGTAATCGGTAACCCTATGTCTTGCGCGCGCGCGTCGCCACATAGCACTTCATCAAAGCGTGGATCGGGGAATGGTCGTCCGGCCAGCCGTCCTCGAAAAACCCCACGAGCTGAAACCCCGCCTCGATTTGCCCGCCGATCTGATCCTCCAGCGTATGCCCGAAACTCAGCGGATCGCCGCCATCGCGCAAGGCACGCAACTCTTCGTCGTCGGGATGATCCAACTCCGAAAAGGGAATTTTGTATTTCAACTCGACCACCCCCTCGCGCTCCCGCGCCAGGTCGAGCGCGAACACGACAGGATTGACGAACCCGGCGAGCAGATGCCCGGACCGCTTCAGCACGCGATGCGCCTCGCGCCACACGGGGCGGATATCGGGCACGAAGCAATTCGAGCACGGATGAAACACGAGATCGAAACTCTCGTCGGCAAACATCGACAAATCGCGCATATCGCCTTCGACGGTCGTCAGCGAAAGCCCTTCGCGCGTGGCCACCTCGCGGTCGCGCGACAGCTGCTCCGGCGAATTGTCGAGCACGGTGACGAACGCGCCCGCCGCGGCCAAACACGGACCCTGTTGTCCGCCCGAACTGGCAAGCCCCAACACGCGCGAGCCCTGCAATGGGCCGAACCAAGCCATCGGCACCGGCGTCGTCGGCGTCAACAGCAGCGAAAGCTCGCCGCGTCGCGCCAGCGCGATCGTCTCCGGCGAAACCGGCACCGTCCACCTATTGCCTTCGCGCGCCAGCCGGTCCCAAGCACGCTTATTGTAAGCCGCGACCGTTTCGCCTTCGAAGTCGTCTTTTGCCATCGCTAGGTTTCCAGATCTCGCCACTCACCGGTCGCCGACGACGGCTCGGCTCAATCGCCGAAAACCCCGACCCCGACACCCTCCGGAACCGGTTCGAGCATTCCCGTTGCCGCGCGCAGAGCATCGAATCCGAATGCGGCGCGATCGCGCAAGATCGACTTATAGAACGCCATGTTGCCGGGCCACGTATAATAATACCAATGGTCCCACACGTGCCCCGGTTCGTCGCCCGAGATGTCGTAACCCGGCGCCTTCCGTCCCGCCCACTGGCGCATCTTGCGCGCGTCGATTTGAAGATCGATCCACCGCTCCGCCTTCGGCGCCGCCTCAAGTCCGTTATGCCCGATCACCTGCGTGTTGGAGAAGAAACTCTTCGGCCCGAAATTCTCCGCCAGGAAATCGAGCACGTCGTTCTCGCGGCTGACGATGTTGTAGATGTAAGGGCCCTCGCCGGGCTTTAGTTTGGTATCCTCCGCATATTTCGCGAGCCGGCGATAGAGCAGCTGCGCCTCGCCCGAATACTCCGAACCGCCCATAATGATAACCCGGCCGACGCGCGCGACGCTTGCCGCCGCAATCTCGCGCTTGGCCAGAATGGCAAGCGCGCGCACGACGACAACGGCCCCCAGACTATGGCAAACGATGTCGATCGGACGGTTGCGAATGGCACCCGCAAGATAGGCAATCACGCAGGCCAGAACCCAACCCGTCTCGCGGCCGTAATCGTACGCGCGGGAATAGTGATTCATGTAGCCTTCGCGTAGCGATTTCGCCAAGCCGGGCCGGCTGTACCAGCCGAGCGCGAAGACGACGCCGTTCGCGCCTTGATCGTCGTCGCGGAAATCCAGTCCCAAGGGCCAGCTGGTCGAGTGCTCGCGCGCCTCTTCCTCGAACGTGCCGCGCTTCACATAGTGAAACACCCGGCCGTGCGGATTGTCGTTGTTCTTCGGCTCCGGCCAGATCGCGGCGGTCGGATCGAACAGAAAACCGTGCACCATCACGGCGACGGGCGCGCCTGGCGCGAGTTTCGCCGTCGCGCGTTTGATTTGCCCGTCATAGGCGGTCGCGAGGTCGCGCTTGGCCGCATTCAAAGCCTTCGCCGCCCCTGCATCGTCGTCGGGCCGCTCGAAGCGGGACAAACGCCCCGTTCCGGTCTTGGTTGGAAACGCAGCCGCGACGAACGTCCCATCGGACTCCGGAACGAAAACGTCGGCGCCTTTGCAAGATAGCCTGATAGTCGACATGAAAGCCTCCCCAAAGAAAAACAAGAGGGGAGAAAGGATACGCCGGTCCCGCACTGAAGTCAGGACCGCAACGCGCGGTCACTGTTCTTTATTTCACTCGGACTGTCGCCGCACCGGCGGCCGGATCGCTCCAAATTGCGGAAACGCCCGACCGCCGATCGACGGATAATTTGCAATCAAGCCGCGTTGCGGCGCCAGAAGAAAAAGCCGAGACCGCCCGCGACGGCCGCGCCGATGACGATCCAAAGCCACGGCGTTCCGCCGCCTTCGGCCGGCGCCATGTCGGCCGCCGGTGCTTCGGCGGTGGTCTCGAGCGGCGTCTCCGCAGGCACAGCCTCGGGCGCAGCTTCGACGGGTGCGGCCGCGGGATCGACGGGCGCTGCCGCAGGATCGCCGGCAGGCGCTTCCGCCGGCGCCGCGCCTTCGGCGGGTGGCGCCGCACCTTCGGCGGCCGGCGCGGCGGGCGCCGCCGCAGCGGGCTGCTCCGGCTCGGGCGGCGCGACATTGGCGAACGCAATGCTGCTGGCAACCAAACACATCGCCGCGCACGCGGCCGTCACAACTCTTAGCGTCATCGTTACTCTCCTGATCGAAATACCGAACCCCGCGGGGGGCAAGCCTAGCAGGAGATATTTCACCGCCACAACTGGCGCGCCAATTCAAGATGCACCGCGCGTTCTCCGCACGCACAGTTTGAAACCCGCGGAAAAGCTCTGTCGAAAAAGTCGCTTTGGCATTGCGTTGTTGCCCGCGCATGACAGCGCCGCCGAATCCGAATCAGATAGCGTCCGGCCCATCGATAAAAAAACCAAGGCAGGACGTAACGCCCGCTCCATCCGGATGGGCACATGCGCCGCCAACAGGTACGGGGTCAAATGAACACGAGAACTTTGCTGATCGGCACGGTCGCGGCCATTGCGCTGACCGGCGCCGCCAACGCTTCAGCCTCCAACGGCTGGTATGTCGGCCTCGAAGCGGGCGCCAATTGGATTCAAGACGCCGACGTCGTCTTGGATGGTTCCGGGCCGAGAGAATTTTCATTCGATACCGGCTGGGCCGCCTTCGGCACGGTGGGTTTTGCCTGGAACAATTTCCGTCTCGAACTCGAACTGGGTTATCGCGACAACGAACTCGATCAATCGGTCGGCGGCGAAGGCGGCCCGGTTCCCTTGGACGGCAAATTCGACGAATTCTCGCAAATGCTGAATGTCGTCTACGATTTAAACGCTATGGGGCCGTGGGGCGTATTCGTCGGCGCCGGCGCTGGCGGAGATTTTATCAGTTACGAACAGAACACGACCCACGGCATCAACCTTCACGACGACGACTGGGTCTTCGCCTGGCAGGCGCTGGCCGGCGTGAACTATCGTTTGAGGCCGAACACCGACCTCTTCGTCGGCTACCGCTATTTCAACGCCCACGAGCCCGAGTTCAGCGTTCCCGGTCACAGCGACGCCTACGACACGGTGCACAAACACACCGCGACCATCGGCATTCGCTACGCCTTTGGCGCTGCCCCCGCACCCGAGGCCTATGTCGCGCCGCCGCCGCCACCGTCCGAACCGGTGGCCGTCGCGCCTGTCGAATTCATCGTCTTCTTTGGTCACAACAAATCGACCCTCGTGCCCGAGGCGATGCGCGTGATTGTCGAAGCGGCGGCCGCGGCCAAGCAAAACGGTAGCGCCAACATCCGCGTCGTCGGCCACGCCGACCGCTCGGGCTCGGACGCCTACAACAACGCCCTGTCGCAACGCCGCGGCAGCGTCGTCAAGGACGCGCTCACCGCCCAAGGCATCCCGGCCGGCGCCATTTCGGTCTCGGCCAGAGGCGAAAGCGAACCCTTGGTCCCAACCGCCGACGGCGTCCGCGAACCGCAAAACCGGCGCGTCAACATCAATTTGTAAACACCCATTGCAGGGGACGACGGCGGAAAGGCGGAGGCGAAAGCTTCCGCCTTTTTTATTGTGCGCTTCGCGGCGATCCTCCCACGGCGTGGTGTCGCAAAACGAAACACCGGCGCATGGCAGGGAACTTGCTCGTCCAGCTGCTTGGATTGGTAAAGCGGAGCCCACGCGTGTCGCGGATAACTACGATCGTCGCCGCATTGCTGACGGCGGGTTTGCTAACCGCGCCGACCGCCGCGCGCGCACGCGACACCGGCGTTAAGGTCTTGCTCGACGGCCAACTCTGGTTTTGCCACCTTGATCCGGCCGGCTGGCGGCTCGCCGATTTCAAAGCCGTCTGTTCCCAGATCGAACCGGGCGGCAAAGGCGAGATCGTCGAATTCATCGTCGATCGCAAAGACAAAGTCCGCCGCAAACCACCCGCTCCAAAGAAGCAGGTGAGCCTCGCCGACCTCGGCCTGCGCGGAACGCTGGAATAGAAGGAGCGTGGCTTAGGGCAGATCGCCTTTCGGCCACGACCCTTTAAGCGCGCAAACCTTTTTTCCGAACATGTTCGTCACCCCGCCCATCACCGGCTCCTTGAGCGCGGCCGGCTTCTTGCGCCAACCCTCGGTGACCTTGGTGCCGATATCCGCTTGGTTCGACACGTAATAGACGGTCTTCGCCTTGCAATCGAACGCCCACACCAGCCACGCGGCGGCGGGCCCCTTCGCCGCCTCGTCGGGCTTCACGTAGATCATCCGCGATACGACATAGCCCGTCGATCGATCCTCGAACACGTTATCGACGTCGAACTGATGAAACACGCCGTCCTTGCTGTAGGGATCGTTGGGATCGATCTTGAGCCACTTCTCCGCCGTCGCTGGCGATGCAAACGCGACGGCCGCGAGCGAACACAACAACGCAATGACTTTGGTTGACGACATGACATCCTCCTAAATGCGAATCGGTCGCACTACACAAGCAACCCCAATGATACGCCTCCAGTGTTCTCTCCTACCACGTCGACGCCATCGTCCGATATCTTCGAAGACGTGAAGGTCTGGGGCGCAATGTTCGAAGCGCGGCCGTTCCCGGATTAGCACCGGCGCCGGATCACAAACCTTGCACTTTGTCCGCGCGCCCGCGATCGGCAAGGCGTAGAGTTGCCGCCAGCAGAGTCGGGTGGTTGTCATGCTTACTCGCTATTCCGTGATCGCCTTGGCCGTACTGACGGCAGGCATCATCGGTTCGCCGGCCATGGCGGACGATTTCGTTTCCGATCTCGCAGCCTGCGCCAAGGCGCCGATCAAAGCTGCGTCGTTCGCCCTGACGCAGTCGAAAAAGGCGGCCGAGTTCATCGTCAATCACGGCGAGTGCGTGCCGATGGTGGTGAGCGGCGATCCGCTGCTCTACGGCGCGACGGCCGGTTTCGTCGGGTTGCAAGGCGCGGGCGAGTTGCCGCCGGGTACGCAGGCCTGCATCGACGCCACGATGGGCCAGGCCAGCCAGCAAGTCGCAAACGTGCTCAAGGCCTTCGTCGACAAGCCGCCGATGGCGAGCTTCATTCCGCAGGCGGGCAAAACCAAACTGATCGAAATCGCCGAGGGCGAGACGAACGCTGCGCTCTATCAGGTGCCGGGCATCGGTCTGGTGATGGACCGCATCTTGTGCGCCTGCGCCGTGACGTCGTCGGGCGTCGACATCGAAGAGCTCAAGGCGCAGATCAAAAATGTCGTCGAGTCGGTTGAGGGTTGCGCCGGCCTTGCGAGCAAACTCCTCAGCGGCGTCTATAGCCTGGCCAAGGGCGTAGTCGGCGCCGCCAAGGACGCGGTGAATTCGGTCGGCTGTACGCTCGGCCTCGGCGGTTGTTCGGATGACGGGCCTCCGTTTTTCTGCACCGGCTATTTCAAGATGCGCGACGGCGGGAAAACCCGCGAGCAAATCGTCGCCGTCTTCCCCAGCACCTTCGTAAGCATTCCGTCGCAGACACAGAAGTGCGAACAACAATACGCCGACATGCAAATGGCCGACATTGAGAACGCGGCCGCCGCAAAGGCGCAAGAACTCGGCGGAGCGATGGCACTTGGCTTTGCATTTCGGTGGATCCCGAAATGTTACGACGCCCAATGCAAGGGTCAGATATCGAAACTCGCCGACGCCTATACCCTCGACATTCAGGACCCGGAGACGATCCATCAGTATCCAGACATCAACCAGCTCAAGTTCGTGATGGAAAATAAGTACGGCGCACGGGCGACGCTCGCGGTCGCAAGCTCAAAATACCGGCGCAACAAGGCGCTGATGGCCGACGCGAACGCGCCGCCGGCGGACCGTTTGGACGCGTTCGGCTGCCGGCCGTTCCTCGGACGCGCGCGCCAATCGATGTGCAAGAGCCAGGACGGCTTCGCCGTGTGCCGCGACTACGTGAACAACGGCGATTGGAACGTCTGCGCCCTTGAGGGCAAGAGCGGACTATACTCGGCAGGCCACGCGCTTCGCACCGCGGTGCGCGCGGCAGGATGCATTCCAGAAGCGTCGCAGGCCCGCGATCCCGCCGCAGCGCGCCGCTCGGCGTCGATGCGGGTCGAAAACCTCAGCGCCCAATGCCTCAGCGGGCGCGCACGCGTACAGTGCAACGCGTTCGCAAACGGCCAGTCGCGCGTCACATGCATGGGACCCGCGCAACTCCTCGTCTTCGATCAGAGCCGCCTCTCCCACAAACTCGCGCCCGGCCTGTTTAATCCCATCCCGCCGCCGCCCCCACGCAGCTCGCGAGAGGCGCCGCCGGCGATAACACCTCGTGCGATACCCTCTCGCCTGCGAACGGTGCGTCCGCGCCTGAGTACGATTTGCGCTTTCGACGCGGGACCGCGCGCCGGCCAACGCCAAGACTACGCGCGAATGGACCCGCTACCCCTGGGGACACCTTGCCGCGACGGACGCGGGAGCACGGGCCAAGTGGTCGCGCCGTAAGGTTCTCTCGAGCCGCGTTTGAAGGACCGGCCTATGCCGACCTCACCCGATCGCCTTCTCAAAAAACACGCTGCGCGCGATGGCGTTCGGCTCCATCGTCAGATAGGCGCCGAACGCGCCGCAGCGTTGAAATCCGGCGCGCTCGTAAACGCGCAGCGCCGCGTGCAGATTGTCGCCCGTCTCCAACGTCAGCCGCCGGTAGCCCATCGACAGCGCCTCCGCCTCGAGCCGCACCAGCAACGCCTCGACGAGGCCGCGCCCGCGCGACGAGGGCCGCACATACATCCGTTTGAGCTCGGCGAAACCGTCATCGAACGCAACGGCGCCGCAGCCGGCGGCAACGCCGTCGAGCCGCCCGATGAAAAATCGAACGCCCGGCTGAAACACCCGATCGACGCTTAAGCCATGCCTCTGGCAGGCCGGCGTCGACAGGCTCAGCTCCGTTTCAAGCGCCTCGATCAGCGCGCGCGCCTCGTCCGTTGCATGCCCCACCGCTTCGACGCCGACACTCACGCCGCCAGCCCCGCTTTCACACCCGCCGCCTCAAGCATCGGATCCAGCGCCGACCGGTCTTTCACCGCCGCATTGTCCCCGCCGCGGTTCAACCATTGATGCGGTAGCCCCTTGTAACGCGCATACGACCGCACCTTCACCGAATAAGGCGACATCTCCGCGCCGAAAATTCTGTAAAGACCGGACATCGAAGACCTCCCGAAACTGGTATGAAAGGACCGAACCGTAAGCCTCAGACCTTCGGTTGCTCGTGCGTGGCGCAATGGATGCCGCCGCCGGCCTCACCCACCGCGTCGACGTTCAGTGCCACGATTTTCCGGTCGGGATAAAGCTTGGCAAGCACGTCGGCCGCCCGCTCGTCCGCGGCTTTGTCGCCGAACTCCGCCACAATGACCGCGCCGTTACAAACGTAATAGTTGACATAGGACGACACGAAGTCCGTGGCCTTCACCCGCGGCTCGACCGGCTCGGGCAGTACTGTCAGCTCGAGGCGCTTGCCCGATGCATCGCTTCCAGCCTCAAGAATGCGATACGTTTCATGCGCCGCACGCGACCACGGATCGGCGGGGTCGGTCTTTTCGCCCATCTGTATCAACACCTGCCCCGGAGCGATGAACCGCGCCAACGCATCGATGTGATAGTCGGTGATGTCGGCGCCCTTGATGCCAGGTGCCCAGATCACTTTCTTCGCACCCATCGTTTCCAACAGCAGACGTTCGACATCGGCCTTGCTGCCGCCGTTGCGGTTGGCGTTGACCCAACTGCTCTCATGCGCGATCAGCGTGCCCGCGCCGTCGGCCTCGACGCCGCCGGCCTCACCCACGAGCCCGTTGTTGAACACCCGCAACCCCAACCGCTCCGCCACCCGCGCTGCAACCGCGCCATCATGCCGGTGCACCTGCTTGTTGCCCCAGCCGTTGAAGTTGAACTGCGTCACGGCCAATCCGCCTTTGCCATCGAGCACGAATGACGGACCTGAATCGCGGCACCACAGATCGTCGGTCGCTATGTCCCAGATCTCGACCGCAGCGCTCAGCAGTCTGCGCGCCTTCGACTTGTGCGACTTGTTCATCAGCATCACGACCGGTTCGAACGCGGCGATCGCGTTCGCGATCTCTGCGATCGTGTGCTGCAGCTCGGAAAGAAACGCGGCTGAGCGATGGACCATGCGATTGACAGGCCATTGCATGAACGTGCGCGCATGCGGCATGGTTTCGTCGGGATAATAAAAGCCTGCGGCCGAAGCAGACACCCCGGCGCCAGCCTCGCGTCCCATCAACCCCAAACCAACCATCCCGGCCCCTGTCGCGATCAAACGTCTGCGGCTCAACATGCGTCGCTCCCTGCACGGGCTACACCTATGCGTTCGGCTCACGGACCGCAACACGGCGACGCATTGCCGCCGCAGACGTTCGTATCCCCGCCTTAGGCTCTGATGAAGTTCGCAGGCCGATGGCCGTCACGCCCGTTCCACCGCCGGCCGCCGGCTCAAGCTCATCACCAGCATCGCCGCGACGATCGGAATGATCACCACCGTCGCATAAGCCTCGGGCGGGTGATGCGGCCCCTCTCCCGGTTTGAAGATCCATTGGTTAAGCGCGATGATCGTGCGCTCGACGAGGATCAGCGCCAAGACCAATGGCACGAAGCTGCGATAGAACAGCGACACCAAAAGCATGACAGCACCCCAGACGATTTGCGTCGCGCCCACCCAAGCGAACACCCCGACGATCGTCCGGCCGTTTTGCGTTAGATCGAGCCCGGCGATCACCCCGGCCCCGCCGTCGGGCAAGAACGCGTGAATGCAGCCGGGCACGATCGTCCCCACCGCCAACAGGGTCAAAACATAAGCAGCGATAGGATAGCCGGAATAGTCGCCGTTTGTGCTTGCGGGAAAAATGCGCGTCATCCGATCACCCCGGCCAGTAAATAAATTCGTCGTCTTTGGTCGCCGGTTGCTCCAGCGTCTTGTCGATCATCACCGGCATTTCGCCCGCCGCAGGGAACAAGGCCTCGCGTTGCGTCGCGTTGTGCTTGGCTATGAGGTCTTTGAGCTCGGCGACTTTGTCCGGCATCTCCGCCGCGAGGTTCTTCCGCTCCGTCGGATCGACGTTCAGATTGTACAGCCAGTCTTTCTTCGGCCGCTCGGCCGTCTGCAGCTTCCAGCCGGCCGCTTGCACGGCTTGATAATGCCCGTCGCGCCAAAAAATCACGCGCGGCG
>JANOFM010000233.1:0-12962 GCA_031413635.1 Alphaproteobacteria bacterium
CCAGTAAGGCTAGACTTCATCGACGGGACAGGTATTTCCCATACCCGGTTGCCGACCTTGCCGGTTTAGGGAACCGGGCAGCGACGCGGCTCAACGCTTTCGCCGTGCCGCGATCGGGTGTTTTTCGGTGACGAGGCGGCGCAGGCGTTCGTCTTGGACGTGGGTGTAGATCTGGGTCGTTGCGATGTCGGCGTGGCCCAGCAGTTGCTGCACGCTGCGCAAGTCTGCGCCGTGGGCGACCAGGTGGCTGGCGAACGCGTGGCGCAAGACGTGGGGGGACAGTTTGCTGGGGTCGATTCCGGCTTTGATCGCGAGATCCGTCATCAACTGGCCGACGCGGCGGCGGGTGAGATGGCCGTCCGCCCCGCGCGATGGAAAGACGAAGCGTTGGGCGCGTTCGGAGGCGGGAAGGAAACGCGCGCGGACTTTCAGGTAGGCTACGATCGCCTCGCGCGCGGGGACGCCGAGCGGGACCAGGCGTTCCTTGCCGCCCTTGCCCTTGACCAGCAGCATGCGCCGTTCGCCGGCCACCGCCGTCAACGGCAGCGTCACCAGTTCCGAGACGCGCAGGCCCGAGGCGTAAAGCAGTTCGACGATGCAGAGCAGGCGGATCGCTTCGGGTCCGTCGAGGTTTGCTGCGGCGTCGATCAAGGATTGCGTTTGCGCTTCGGTGACGATTTTGGGCAACGGGCGGCCGCGCTTGGGCGCTTCGATGGCGGAGGTCGGGTCGTCTTGGCGGACGTCTTCGTCGAGCAGAAAGCGATGCAGTTGACGTAATGCCGACAGGCGGCGGGCTTGGGTCGAGGCTTTCAGTCCGGCTTGCGACAGCGTGGTCAGATAACCGCGAATGTCGGCGGCGTTGCCGGTCGCCAGCGTTCGCGATCTCTTGCGCACATAGCCCGAATAGTCGAGCAGATCGCGGCGATAGGCGTCGAGCGTGTGGGGAGAGGCGCCGCGTTCGGCGCTGAGCATTTCGAGAAACGATTCGAGGTGATGAAGACCCGGACTTGTTTTCGCCGTCATTTGCGCAGGCGAACGGGAGCGCTCAGGACGGACTCGATGGCGATGGCGCGCGCTTCTTCACGCAAGCCCACCGCCATCAGCGCCTTGACGACGCGCACCGTGGTTTGCCCTTGCGCGCGCGATGGGCCACCGTTGCCCAAGGCGATGAGCGCGTTGAGCAGCGTCTCGCCGAGGCGGCCGTCTTGCGCCGAGCGCGTGATGGCGGCCAATGCTTCGGCGGCGGGTCCCGAGGCTGCCACGCCCGCCGTGGTCGCCGACACGGCCCATTGCGCGTCGGGCGGCACGATATAGCCGAGTGCGGCCAGCAACGGGATTTCGCGGGTGGCGCGGTCCATCAACCAGTCCTTCGCGGCGCCCGGCTTCAACGCATTTTGTCCGAGCCAAATCATGGCGCCCTGCAGCGTCGCCAGATTTTCGGGGGTGGGACGGACGAGGCCGGCATGCATTTGAATGGCGTTGACCGTTGGGCCGTCCGTCGGCGAGGTCAGCGCCAAAAGCCATTGCTTGGCGGCTTTGTCGTTGCCGGTGTAGTGCAGCGCGCGTTCGGCATAGGGGGCGAGCCAGGCCGATTGCGGCGACGGTTTGACCTGCAGGGCGAAGGCGCCTGAGAGTTCGGCAAAAAACGCGAAGCGGTTTTGCGTTTCGGCGCGATGAAGGGCTGCCACGAACGCGCCGGCGCGTGCCTCGGGCATGGTGCGCTTGGCGATCGATTGGAAGTAGAGCGCATTGGCGCGCGCGAGCGGCAGTTTCTGCGCCGCTTCTTCCGGATCGTCGAGCTGGTCGGCGGTGAAGACCTCGGCTTCGTAAATCGCGCGCAGTTGGTCGGCGGGCATCAGTCCCGCGACGGCCGCGCGTTCGGAGGCGGCCAATCTGATCAAGCCATCGGTTGCGTGTTGCGACAGCAGATTCGACGCGGGCGCCCATCCGGCGAGCGTCGCCGGTGGGACGACGCTTGCCTGACGCAACAGCGTCAAGTGGAGTCCCGATGGCGCCGGCACCGGCGCCGGCTTGGCCCGCCCGCCTTCGGCCAAAGCGCCCGCCAGCGCGAAAAAGGCGTCGTCGATGACGCCGCGTTCGTTCATGACGTCGAGCGTCAGAACCGCCGCCGGTACGTCCTTGTTCAGCAAGTAGCAAAGCACGCGCAGCTTCAGCCAATAGGGATCGTTCGCGGATTGGCGTAGTGCTGTCGCGTCGCCGCAGGCGTCGCCGTCGCGGCCCTGCAGCAAAAGCGCCTCGGCCAACGACTGGCGCGCGAAATTGTCGTCGCGCGGACTGCGCGCGGCCAACGCTTCGGCTTCGCCGGTCCAACCGTTGGCGATCATTTTTGAGAGGCGCAGCGCCAACAGCGACGGCTCGTCGGGCGGGGCGACACCCGCCGGCGGCGTCGCCGAAGTCAGCAACAGACGCCGTAGCAAGCCCTGCATCGCGGGCGAGTTTGGCGCCGACGGAAGCTGGGCCAAGCGCGAGGTGACGGCGCTTCGTTGGCTGCCGCGCCAAAGGCTTGCGGCAAATCCGCCGGAACCGTCGCTGATCAATCCGGCGCTATCGGGATTGATCGCGGTCAAACCCGACATTGTTACACGCGGACCCGAGGGGCGGCCGGCTTGGTCGGGAAGGGTTTGCTCGGCCGGCACTTGCGCGGCATCGACGGCAACGGGCCCGGTTTGCGGGTCTTGCGGCGGTGTTTCGGTCGCAAGACCGCGCGGAGGTGCCGACGCAGCGGACGGGGGTTCGGCTGCGTGGGCGCTCGGCGCCAAAACGGCGGCGGCGAAAAGCGTCCACAGAAACGCGTTAACGCGGAAACCGGTCATCGGGGAGCAGCTTTTCCACTTTGTGGCGCGTAGGCGTTACGGTCGAACCATAGTAAGCCAGCCCGCCGGCGCCCAGCGCCAGCAAAATTACGGCCGCCAGGAACAGGCGGCCCAGCTGAACCAAGCCGCTTGGCCGATCATAGTCCCGGTAATGTCGCCTTCCCCGTGCCACGCGCGGTTCCTTCTTGATTTCCGGGGTCTTAGCCGCCCGACTGGCGGGTCCCGGCCAGTTCATGTACATGCTGATTCCGGATAGAAAGAACAATATGCAGGTGCAAGCGCAGACGGAAACCCCAGGGAAAGAATTCCCGCTCGCCAGCCGCTGTTTGGTGCTGGTTGGGCTGATGGGGGCAGGAAAGAGTACGGTGGGGCGCCGCTTGGGCAATGCGCTGCGCCTGCCGTTCCACGACGCGGACCAGGAAATCGAGTCCGCGGCCGGCTGTTCGGTGTCGGATTTTTTCGAACGCTACGGGGAAAGCGCTTTTCGCGACGGCGAGCGCAAGGTGATCGCGCGCCTGCTTGGCGGGCCGCGCCATGTGCTGGCGACGGGCGGCGGCGCCTTCATGGATCCCATCACGCGCACGTTGATCAAGCGCCAAGGCCTGTCGATTTGGCTGCGGGCCGATATCACGCTGCTGATGGAGCGCGTGTCGAAGCGCCCGACGCGGCCGTTGCTCAAGAACGGCGATCCGCGGGCGACGATGGAGCGCCTGATGGAAGAGCGCTATCCGATCTATGCCGAGGCCGACATCACCGTCGATTCGAACGGCGGGCCGCACGACACCGTCGTGCAGCAGATTCTGGCGCAGTTGGCGGTGATGGGGATCAAGACGGGCACATGAGCGTGGAACGCTTGCGCGTCGATCTTGCGGGCCGGGCCTACGATATTGCGGTGGGTGCCGGGCTTCTGGCGCGCGCCGGGGCAGAGATTGCAAATCTCAAACTTACGAGTCGGGTGTTCGTGGTCAGCGACGACAATGTCGCGCGGCTACATATGGCGACGTTGGTGCGTTCGCTCGACGCGGCCGGACTATCGCACGCGGCTTGCGTGCTGCCGCCCGGCGAGGCGACGAAGAGTTTTGCGCTGCTGGAACAGCTGACCGGGCAGATGCTCGACTTCAATCTCGACCGCGGCGATCTGGTGGTGGCGCTGGGCGGCGGGGTGATCGGCGACTTGGCGGGATTTGCCGCCGGCATTGTCAAGCGCGGCATCGACTACGTTCAGGTTCCGACCACGCTGCTGGCGCAAGTCGATTCCTCGGTCGGCGGCAAGACGGCTATCGATACGCCGCAGGGCAAGAACCTAGTGGGGCTTTTTCATCAGCCCCGTTTGGTGTTGGCCGACACGAGCGTGCTCGACACCCTTCCCGCGCGGGAAATGCGGGCGGGCTATGCCGAGGTCTTGAAGTACGGCCTGATCGGCGACGCGAAATTCGCCGAATGGGCGGTAGCTCACGCCCAGTCGATTTTGACGGAGCCGGGCGCTGCGCGCTCGCGCGCGGTGGTTGACTCTTGCCGGATGAAAGCGCGGGTGGTGGAGGCCGACGAACGGGAAGCTGGCCAGCGCGCCTTGCTCAATCTCGGGCACACGTTCGGACACGCGATCGAGGCTTGCGCCGGTTTCTCCGGCAAGGTGTTGCACGGCGAAGCAGTGGCCGTAGGCTGTTGCCTGGCCTTCGAATTGTCCGAGCGTCTGAAACTGTGTCCGCATGGCGATGCCGCGCGGGTGCGCGGCTGGTTCGCAGCGGCGGGCTTGCCGACCGGCCTTAACGATTTGCCGGAGCTCGGCGCCACCGAAGACGACCTGATCGAGTTGATGAAGCAGGACAAGAAGGCCGTGGGCGGCAAGCTGGTGCTCGTGCTGGCGCGCGGGATCGGTCAGGCCTTCGTCGCGCGCGATATCGAAGCGGCACCGGTCAAGGCCATCTTAAGAGATGCACTGAGACACTCGAACGTCTCCTGACCACCCGCGAGAATGTGACGCCATGGAAGAAGGACTTGTAACGCCGCACGTCTTGTCGACGGTCGACTTGATCGTCTCGGCCGTCATGATGGTCGTGCTCATGCTGTTCTCGGCCTTCTTTGCGGGCTCAGAGACGGCGATGACGGGCGCCTCGCGCGCGCGCATGCATCAACTTGAGAAAGACGGCGAGAAGCGGGCAAAATCGGTCAACTGGCTTTTGAACCATCGCGAGAAGATGGTGGGCACCATGTTGCTGGGCAACACGTTCGTGAACATCGCCTCGTCGGCGCTGGTGACGAGCGTGCTGCTGACGATCTTCGGCAGCGCGGGCGTGGCGGCCGCAACATTGATTACGACGGCGCTCGTCCTGATTTTTTGCGAGGTGCTGCCGAAAACCTACGCGATCACCAACGCGGACGGGACGGCGCTCAAAATGGGGCGCGCGGTCAAGATCGCGGTGACGTTGTTCGCGCCCGTGGTGCAAGCGGTCGCTTGGATCGTGGCCGCGATCTTGAGCGCGATGGGCGTCAAATCGCAAGGCTTGGTCGAGGACCGGGAAGAGGCGGCGCACGAGGAATTGCGTGGGGCCATCGATCTGCATCACATCCATGGCGCGGTGGGTACGTCGGACCGCAACATGCTTGGCGGCATCCTGGATCTCAAAAATCTTGAAGTCGCCGATGTGATGATCCATCGCAAGAACATGACGATGATCGACGCCGACCAGCCGCCGGAAGACGTGTTGGACCGGGTGTTATCGCAACCGCACACGCGCCTTCCTGTCTATCGCGGCGACCCCGACAACATTATCGGCGTGCTGCACGCGAAGGATTTGTTGCGCGCCTTGTCGCGCAACCAGGGCAACATCAAAGCGGTCAACGTGGTGGCGTTGGCGGCCAAACCCTGGTTCATCCCGGATGCGACGCCGCTCGGCGATCAACTGCGGGCGTTTTTGCAACGGCGAACGCATTTCGCGTTGGTGGTCGACGAGTACGGCGCGCTGCAGGGGCTGATCACGCTCGAAGATATTCTGGAGGAAATCGTCGGCGACATTCGCGACGAACACGACTTGCCGGTCTCGGGTATCCGGCCGCAACCCGACGGCGCGACGAACGTCGACGGCTGGGTGACGATCCGCGAGTTGAACCGGGTGTTGAACTGGACGCTTCCCGATGAAGAGGCGACGACGATCGCCGGATTGGTGATCCACGAGGCGCAGGCGATCCCCGATATCGGGCAAGTATTCGCCTTTCACGGTTTCAAGTTCGAGATTTTGCGGCGGCAGCGGAACCAAATCACCGCGTTGCGTATCACGCCGCCACGGACTGCCGCGGAGCAAGCCGCCTCACATACGGCGTGAGGCTTCTTCGGGCGTCAGCAGCGTCAGGGCAAGCGCGTGGACTCGATCCTTGAGTTCGGTGTCGAGGACGTCGTGAACGCGCCGATGGCGGTCGACGCGCGACAGGCCGTCGAAGGCGCTCGACACGATTGCAACACGGAAGTGTGTTTCGCCGCCCTCGCGCGAACCGGCGTGACCCTCGTGCTTCGACGACTCGTCGCGCACGTCGAGGTGCTTGGGCGCAAAAGCGCCCTCAAGCTTCGTGCGTATGGTTTCCGCGACGCTCATGCGAACCAGCCTGTCAGGCATGTTCGGCGCGATGTCAAGCGAGAGGTTTTCTTGTCTTCTTGAGCCGCCGTTCCCATACTTTGTTCCCGATGGGCGAAGATACGAAACAAGCGTCACGCTGGGCACAGAACCTGCGCATCAAGCGCCAGCCTGTGGTCAAGCCCACGCGTCTTTGCGACAAACCGGGGTGCCAAGCCTCGGGCGACCATCGCGCGCCCAAGGACCGAAATACCTTGAACGAATATTACTGGTTCTGCATGGACCATGTGCGCGAGTACAATCTTTCGTGGGATTTCTTTAGGGGCATGACGCCCGACCAGATCGACGCCTATCAACGGGCGACGCTGACAGGCCTGAGGCCGACCTGGAGCATGAGCGACCGGTCTCGAGGTCCCAATCCAAAGCTGAATTTCTTTTTCCGCGGCGCTTTCGTCGATCCGTTCGTCATCTTCGACGACGGCCCAACAGCCAAACCCGCCGAGGCGCCGCCGCAAAGCCGTAACGGCACGGGCGAACGGCGGCTATCGAAGATGCAGCTTGCCAGCCTCGAGACGCTTAGTCTTGAGCCGGGCGCCAGCTTGCAGGACGTGAAAGCGCGCTTTAAGGAACTGGTTAAGCGCTTCCATCCCGATGCGAATGGCGGCGATCGCGGGTCGGAGGAGCGCCTGCGTCAAGTCGTCAAGGCCTATGGGCAGCTGCGCTCGTCGGGCTATTCTTGAGACGAGTTGACGGAACGCACTTCCACCGCGCTCCCCCGAGGCGGTAAGACGGTTGCAACACACATTGATTTCCAACGAAAGCCTTTAGAGCATGACCACGCCGCAAAACGGACTGGCGTCCGACAGCCAGCCCGACACCACAGTCGACGCCAAGAAGGTGTTCGGCGTCGATATTTCGATGAAGGTGCCGGCCTTCTCGAAGCGCAACGAGTATGTGCCGGACCTCGACACGGCCTATCGCTTCGACCGCGAGACCACGCTCGCCATCCTTGCCGGGTTTACGCACAACCGGCGCGTCATGGTGCAGGGCTATCACGGCACCGGCAAGTCGACGCATATCGAGCAGGTGGCGGCGCGTCTGAACTGGCCGTGCGTGCGCGTGAACCTCGATAGCCACATCAGCCGCATCGACCTCGTCGGCAAGGACGCGATCGTGGTGCGCGACGGCAAGCAGGTGACGGAATTCCGCGAGGGAATTTTGCCGTGGGCGTTGCAGCATCCGGTCGCCCTTGTGTTCGACGAATACGATGCCGGACGGCCCGACGTGATGTTCGTGATCCAGCGCGTGCTGGAGCAGTCGGGCAAGTTGACGTTGCTCGATCAGAACCGCGTGATCCGCGCGCATCCTGCGTTCCGCTTGTTCTCGACCACGAACACGATCGGGCTCGGCGATACGACGGGGCTTTATCACGGCACGCAGCAGATCAATCAGGGTCAGATGGACCGCTGGAACATCGTGACGGTGCTGAACTATCTACCGCACGACAAAGAGGTCGACATCATCTTGTCGAAGGCGCCGCACTACAGCACGGCCGAGGGAAAGAAGAAGGTGGCCGCGATGGTGCGGGTGGCGGACCTGACGCGCAACGCGTTCATCAATGGCGATATCTCGACGGTGATGAGCCCGCGCACGGTGCTGACGTGGGCCGAGAATGCGGAAATCTTCCAAGACGTCGGCTTCGGATTCCGGGTGACGTTCGTCAACAAATGCGACGAGCTGGAACGCGCGACGGTGGCCGAGTTCTATCAACGTTGCTTCGGCGAGGAATTGCCTGAAACGGCGTCGAAGGTGATGGTGGCGTGAGAAATCATTCGTTATGGCCGGGCTTTATCAGGCCATCCAGCATGCGTACGTCGGCGCGCGAAAAGGTTTACTTTTTTCACCACGAAGACACGAAGCACACAAAGTTACACAAAGAGCTTTGTGCGCCTTCGTGTGCTTCGTGTCTTCGTGGTGAATCTTCTTTTTCAACGCGCTACCGCGCGAATGCCTGGGTGGCCGGGTCAAGCCCGGCCATGACGAACTATTTTGCTGTGTCTGTCTAAGCGATCGTCATGGCAGCCAAGAGCGAAAGCCCTGTCGAGCCTTTCAAACGTGCGGTGGCGAACACCATGCGGGCGTTGGGGGGCGAGCCGGAGCTTGAGATTTCGTTCGGGACCGAACAGCCACAATTGAAAGGCTTGAAAGCGCGCCTTCCCCTGCCCGGCCGCGAGTTATCAAAGAGTGATGTTGCCCAGACGCGCGGGGCGGCGGACGCGTTTGCGTTGCGGCTGTCGCTGCACGACGACAAGACGCATTCGGTCTACGCACCGCCGGGATCTTCGGCGCGCGCGATCTTTGAGGCGGCCGAGCAAGCGCGCGTCGAATCGATCGGCGCCAATGCGATGAAGGGTGTGGCGCGAAATCTCGAGGCGGCGCTAGAAGCGCGGCTGGCGCAGAAGGGATATGCGCGTGTCAAGGATCGGACCGAGGCGCCTCTGGCCGAGGCCGTGGGCCTGGTGATGCGCGAGCGGTTGACCGGGCGCGCGGTGCCGAAAGCAGGTCAAGCCGTGGTCGACGCCTGGCGCGAGCATATCGAGGCGAAGGCCGGCGGCGATCTGGAACGGTTGCAGGACGTAATAAAGGATCAAGCGGCGTTCGCGAAGGTGACGCGGCGGATCCTCAGCGATCTCGGCATGGGCGACGAGTTGGGCGAAGATCCCGACGCATCCGACGACGAGAATTCCAACAACGATGCGCAGGAGCAGTCCGAGAATTCCGAGGGGGAAGCCGGCGACGCGTCCGAGCCGCAGGGCGCTTCCAGCGACGACGTCGAAATGTCGGAGGGTGAAGGCGAAGAGGGCGAACAGCAGTCGGTGGAAATCGACTCGGAAGAGCGGCCGTCGCGATCGGAAGCCGACGAGACCGCCGACGGCAAGCAACCTTGGCGACCTGACCAGGCGCTCGGCGGCGCGAACGAGCCGACTTACAAAGTCTTCACGCCGCAGTTCGACGAGATCGTATCGGCCGAGGCGCTGTGCGACGCCGAAGAGCTGGCGCGATTGCGCGCCTATCTCGATCAGCAGTTGCAGGCGTTGCAAGGCGTCGTGTCGCGATTGGCCAATCGTTTGCAGCGACGCTTGATGGCCAAACAAAACCGCACCTGGGAATTCGATCTCGAGGAAGGGATGCTGGATGCCGCGCGCTTGTCGCGCATCGTGGTCGATCCGATGTCGCCCTTGTCCTACAAGATGGAAAAGGACATGAAGTTCCGCGACACGGTGGTGACGCTGTTGCTCGATAACTCGGGCTCGATGCGGGGACGGCCGATCATGGTGGCGGCGATGTGCGCGGACATACTGGCGCGCACTTTGGAACGCTGTAACGTAAAGGTCGAGATTTTGGGCTTCACGACGAAGGCGTGGAAGGGCGGACAATCGCGCGACAAGTGGCTGCAAGAGAACAAACCGCCGGCACCGGGGCGGCTCAACGATTTGCGGCATATCATTTACAAGTCGGCGGATGCACCGTGGCGGCGGGCGCGGCGCAATCTCGGGCTGATGATGCGAGAAGGGTTGTTGAAGGAGAACATCGACGGCGAAGCGTTGATGTGGGCGCACAATCGCCTCATCGCGCGGTCGGAGCAGCGGCGCATTCTGATGGTGATTTCCGACGGCGCGCCGGTCGACGATTCGACGCTCTCGGTGAATGCCGGCAACTATCTCGAGCGGCATTTGCGCGACGTGATCGAGGCGATCGAGAGCCGGTCTCCGGTCGAAATTCTTGCGATCGGCATCGGCCATGACGTGACGCGCTATTACAAACGCGCGGTGACGATCGTGGATGCGGAGCAATTGGGCGGGGCGATGACCGACAAGCTCGCCGAGTTGTTCGACGAGGATGCGGGCAAGCCTGCGGCAGGAACACGCCGGCGTTTGACGCCGCAGGTCGAGCGCAAGGCCGTCTCGCGGGCGCAGGCCGCCACGCCGCGATGAAGTTGACACCGATCCTGTGCTTGGTCGCCTCGTTCGGACTGTTGGATGCCGCACAGGCGAATGATGCGATTCGACCGCTGACGATCACGGCGACAGCGATGCCGCTGAGTACGGGTGAAGGGGCGACTAAGACACTTGGTAGGCTTCGCCATCGCGGCACGCTTCGTTTGGCGTCGGATGACGACGATTTCGGCGGCCTCTCCGGATTGATCGTGTCGCCCGACGGCGAGCGCTTTCTGGCGATTACGGACCGCAGTCATTGGCTGACGGGCAAATTGAGCTATCGCGACGGAAAGCTTCAGGGGATTAGCGGCGGCGAGATCGGACCGTTGCTCGACCTCGACGGCCAACGCTTGGCGGGTAAAGGCGGCGACGCGGAAGGGCTTGCCGGTTCGATCGACGGCGAGGTGTTCGTCAGCTTCGAAGGCGACCACCGGGTGTGGCGCTATGGGTTCGGGCGCGACGGTCTTGGCGCGCGCGCGGCACCGGTCGAGACACCGTCCGACCTTTCGGGAGCGCCAAGCAACAAGGGACTTGAGGGCATCACGTTGCTTAGCGACGGTCAGTTGCTGGCCTTGTCGGAGGCCTTCGTCGACGACGGCGGCAATTATCGCGGTTGGCTGATTTCGCCCGATGGAACCGCGACCAGCCGAGCGTTGGCGCTGAAGCCGCGTATGCCGTTCCAGCTAACCGATGTGCGCCAGCTCGCGAACGGCGATGTCCTGACCCTTGAACGCCGATTCAACACCATCGGCGGCGTCGGATTTCACATGCGGCGCATTGCCGGGACTTCGGTTTCGAAGGATGCGGTGCTGGACGGACCCGTCATCGCCGATGCCGGCATGAACTTCATCATCGACAATATGGAGGGGCTCGAGGTGCGCCGGGGGACCGAGGGCGAAACGCTGGTTTATCTGGTGTCGGACGACAATTTCAACGCGCCGCTGCAGCAGACGCTGATCATGATGTTCGAGTTGAAGGACTGAACGGCGTGATTCCTGCCGCCAACGAGATCCTGCTTTTTGCCGCGCTGGCGGCGGTCAATATCGCAACGCCGGGACCCGGGGTCGCCTTGACTCTGACAAATGCGATGCAGCGCCAAGCGCGAGTTGTGTTCGCCGGCATTCTCGGTGTCGCGTCGGGAACGTTTGTCGTCGCGTCCTTGTCGGCGATGGGAATCGGCGCGGTGTTGATGACGTCAACGCTCGCCTTTGCGTTCATGAAGTATGCGGGCGCCGCCTATCTCGTCTATCTCGGGGTCAAGATATGGCGTGCGCCAGCCGTCGCCATCGGCGCCGTCGCGTCGACGCGGGTCGGGATTGCGCGGCACTTCGCGGAAGGCTTTGTGCTGCAAATTTCGAACCCAAATGCGATTTTGTTCTTCCTGGCTTTGTTCCCCCAGTTCATCGATCACCGGACCGACGGACTTGCCCGTGGTGCTCTGTTGGTGGCCGGTTACGCGATTTTGATCGTGATCATTCACTCGCTCTACGGGATCGCTGCTTTGCGCGCGCGGACTTGGCTCGGCTCGCAAAGCGGCGGACGCGTTCTCAACCGCGTCAGCGGATCGGCGTTCGTAATCTTCGGCGCGGCGCTGGCGGCGTCCAATCCGCGCTAAAAGCCTCCGAGGCCGCCCAGGGGGCGCACGATCAGGCGCAGCAGGTAGTAAGGGGCGAGCATCGCGAACGCCATGACGACCTTCACGCCAATGTCGACCGACATGCGGTTGAGCCAGATCCAATCGCCACCGGCGTAACCCACACCATAGAACAAGATCATCGCGAAAATGGAGGCCGCGAGGGCGCCGTAGAGCGGCGCGCGCCACCACTCCACGCCGCGGGTGCGGTCGAAGACGTAGACGCCGGCGAGTTGGCCGATGGCCATGGCGCCCAGGAACGCAGCGGCGACGCGAACGCTGGGCAGTTCGCCAGAGGTGGCAAGGTTCGGATCAATACGAAAAATCACGGCCAGCGCAATCAGTGCGGCGAAGATCCAAAACGCAATCGCGTGCGCGATGGCAAAGTGTTCGCCGTAGCGGCGGTTGACGAGGTTCGAAAGTAAAAACACGACGGGCACGATGGCGTGGCCCACCGACAACCATTGCGACGGATAGAGGTCTGGCGTGCCGGCCGGGCTTAAGATCCCGTCGAACCAGGTCAACGGCACCGCGCGCATTTCCCAGGCGAGCGCCAGCGTCAGCAGGCTGGCGAGCACGAGCGGCGTCATGCGGGCGACGGCGCGCAGCATGCGTGCGATCATATGCGCGCGCGAGGGCGCGTGCGAGACGATCACGCCGCCTTCCGCTGCAAACCGGGTCGATTGACCGATCATTTTTCTTGCCCGTCCACGCGCCCGATTCGGCGCAGTCCCGCGAGACTGCTGACGCGGGCATCTTGCGGCAAGCGTGAAGTTTTAGGCAGCGGCCGACTTTGTGGCGACGCGCGCGATTTCGCGCTTCAACCTGCGCGCGCGGAGCGAGAGCGTGTCGTCCTTCAGCTTGACGATAAAGGCGTCAAGACCGCCGTTGTGGTCGATCGAACGCAGCGCATGTTTGGAAATTTTCA
>JANOFM010000234.1:0-8612 GCA_031413635.1 Alphaproteobacteria bacterium
TTGATGGCGGGCCGCAGCGATGCCGCATGGGTGGCGCAGGCGGCGCGCGATCTGTTGTTGGAGCATGGCGCGCAAGACGTCGGCGATTTGCGCGCGCTGATCACCCGCGTCGCGCAAGGGATCGTCGAGCGTTTCGAACGCGATCGGTTGCGGCCGCCCGCGGCGCACTATGAAATGCCATGGACGACGCTGAGCTTGATCGGGGTCGCGGACGGTCGCCTGAACATCGCCTATGTCGGCGACAGCCGGGCTCTGATCGAAACGAGCGACGACGAGATCCATAATTTCGGGACCAATCCGTCGCGCGGGGCCTTTGAAACGAAACTCGCGGCTAAGATGATCGCGGCGCGCAAGGGCATCGGGGTTGCGGCGCTGCGTGAGACCGTGCTGCCGGAACTGCGTAGCGCGCGCGATACCGTGAATAGGGCAAACGGATACTGGCTTCTGGGCGCCGATCCCGCCGTGGGCGCGCACGCGAACGTGACGTCGATCGAGCTTCAAGGGCCTGCGACCGTGCTGCTGACAACCGATGGGTTTTATGCGCTCACCGAAGACTACAGGCGTTACGGCGATCGCGAGTTGATCGCGACCGCGCAAACCATCGGTCTGAAGGTTCTGGCGCGCGAGTTGCGCCACATCGAAGACGACGATCCCGACGGCGCGCGCTACCCTCGGATGAAGAAGAGCGACGACGCGACGGCGATGCTGGTTAGGGTCGAGCCCTAACGGTTCTTCAATTTGCGCAGCGCGCCTTTCACGGTGCGGACGAACTTGCCGTCTTTCACGTTCGAGAATTCGAGTTTCATTTCGTTGCCGACGATGCGGCGGCGGTAGGTTTGGAATTCCGGCTTGCCGTCGACGTTGATGGTGAAACTGGAGATCACCAAGCCGGAACCGTCGAGCCTTGCCCAATAAAGGATCTCACCCTTGTAGGGGTCGGCGTCGGACCTCGCGCGCCATTGATTGGCGGCCGGCGCGGGGACGAATTCGACGGTGGTCGACTTCAGCACTTCGAGCGGTGCCTTCGGGTCGCCCTTTTGGCGCTGAAGGGTCGACCAGCTGAGCAGGAAGCCGCTGAGGTTCGTTTTGGCGATGGAGACGGCGATGTCGCGCTTGGAGGTCGGAAAGTCTTCATCGGTCTCACTCATCGCGGTCGCGGTGCCCTGCCAATCGCCGAAATAGGGATCGAGCGCGAGCGCAGCGACGGGGCCCTTCGCGGGGGCGGCCACCGCGGTTGCGGCGAAAAACGTCAAAAAGATTGCAGCAAAAATCGGCCGGGCGAAAATCATGTGAGTGCTCCAGCGTGGAATTCGAAGCAGCAAGCGATAGCGGTGGGGCGTGGCGGCTTCAAGGCCAACGAACCTCCGGCGGCAAGGACATCAGGATCGCCTCGACGTTTCCGCCGGTTTTCAGGCCGAATTGGGTGCCGCGGTCGTAAAGTAGATTGAATTCAACGTAGCGGCCACGGCGCATAAGCTGATGTTCGCGCTCGGCCGGGTCCCAAGTCCGGTTCATGTGTCGACGCACGATTTGAGGGTAGACGTTGAGGAACGCCAGGCCGACGTCGCGGGTAAAGGCGAAGTCGGCTTCCCAGTCGCCATTGTCGAGATAGTCGTAGAAAATGCCGCCCACGCCGCGCGCTTCGTTGCGGTGGGGCAGGAAGAAATACTCGTCGCACCAGGCTTTGAAGTCCCGGTAGTAGGCCGGGTTGTGGCGCTCGCAAGCGCCGCGCAGGGCCGCATGAAAGTCGGCGGTGTCCGTTTCGTTGTGGGTGATCGGGGTCAAGTCCGCGCCACCGCCGAACCAAGACTTTTTCGTGGCGATGTGGCGGGTGTTCATGTGCACGGCCGGCACGTGAGGGTTTTGCATGTGGGCGACAAGCGAAATGCCGCCGGCCCAGAAGCGCGGGTCTTCCGCCGCGCCTGGGACCGTTTGGGCGAAGTCCTTTGAGAAGGTGCCGAAGACGGTCGAGATGTTAACGCCAACCTTTTCGAACACGCGTCCGTGCATGATCGACATGGTGCCGCCGCCGGCGTCGGTGCCCGCCTCGGCGTTTCGCTTCCACGTTTTGCGCTCGAAGCGGCCGGGACTGCGATCGGAGAAGGGACCTGCGAGTTCGTCTTCGATCCTCTCGAACTCGGAGCAGATGCGGTTGCGCAGTTCCTCGAACCAACCGGCGGCGCGGGATTTTCGTTCGGTCGCAATGTCGAGGTTCATTGTTCGCAGTCCATCGTCGCGGGGTCGATCGTCGCGGGCATCATGCCGGTCTGCCGCAAGGCTTCGCCGAGAATCATTCCGGCGGCGACCGCGACGTTAAGAGATCGCATGTTCGACGCCATCGGGACGCGTATCGCGGCTGCTGCGGCGGCGGCGACTTCGGGCGTAACACCGGCACTTTCGCGACCGAAGAGAAGCGTATCATCGGCGAGATAATCCACCTGCGTATAGGTTTGCACCGCTTTCGTCGTAGCGAGGATGAGGCGTCCCGCGCGGGTTCGTTCGAAGGCATCCCACGAGGCGTGACGCGTAACCGCCGCGCGCGGCAGGTAGTCTAGGCCCGCTCGCTTCAGCGATGTGTCGCCGAAGGGAAAGCCGCACGGCTCTATGATGTCGATCGCAACTGCCATGCACGCTCCCAGGCGGATAATCGTTCCGACGTTGACTGCAATGTCGGGTTCGAACAGGGCTACGCGCATTGATTGGAATCAATCCGGTGAGGGGTCGATCGAAGCACTGTGCACCATCGCGCGAACGCCGCAGGATTGTGCCATTTATGCGGCATCGTGCCGCAAGACCTCATAGACTCGACTCACTATTTTGATTTTGCGAAATGAATTCAAGGCCTTCGTCCGGGTTCTCGCGGTTTCCCGTCGCGACGGTCCCTTAGCCATCTCAGATCATCTCAATCCGGCCCAAGAGGGGGCATAAACCTTGGCGCATTCAACGGACAACGCCAACGTTACGCGGCGTGACTTTCTATATGTGGCGTCGTCGGCGGCGACCGCGGTCGGCGCGACGATGGCCTTGTGGCCGTTCATCCATCAGATGAATCCGGCAGCCGATACGCTGGCGCTCAAAGAAGTCGAATTCGACTTGGCGCCGATCGTGCCCGGCCAGATCGTGACCATCGAATGGCAGAAGAAGCCGGTGTTCATCCGCCGGCGCACGCCGGAAGAGGTTCGCTCGGCCGAAGAGGCACCGATGGGCGAACTTAAGGATCCGCAAGCCGATAAGGACCGGGTGCAGAAGCCAGAATGGCTGATCCTGGTCGCGACCTGCACGCATCTGGGATGCATCCCCAGCAATCTGTTCAAGGGCGATTTCGGCGGCTGGCTCTGCCCGTGCCACGGATCGCACTACGACACGTCTGGACGCATCCGGAAGGGGCCTGCGCCGAACAATCTGGCGGTGCCGCCCTACGCATTCCTGACGGATACGAAGGTGCTGATCGGCGCCGAACCCAAGCCCGCGGCAACGCCTGACCGCGGCTGAGAGACAAACCCATGTCGCACGGCAATTACACCTACAAGCCCACGAACGCCTTCACGAAGTGGCTCGATACGCGGCTGCCCATCATTCGACTGATGGACGAGTCGATGATGCAGTTTCCGACGCCGAAGAATTTGAACTACTGGTTCGCGTTCGGCGCCATTTTGACCTTCATGCTCGTGGTGCAGATCATCTCGGGCGTCGTCTTGGCCATGCATTACGTGCCGCACGAAACGCTGGCCTTCAACAGCGTCGAGCGCATCATGCGCGACGTCAATTATGGTTGGCTGTTGCGCTATATGCACTCGAACGGCGCGTCGATGTTCTTTATCGCGGTCTACATCCATATTTTCCGCGGCTATTATTACGGCTCGTACAAGGCGCCGCGCGAAGTGCTGTGGCTGCTCGGCATCGTCATCTACCTGCTGCTGATGGCGACGGGGTTCCTGGGGTACACCCTGCCGTGGGGCCAGATGTCGTTCTGGGGCGCCACAGTCATCACCAATTTCTTCAGTGCGATACCCGTGGTCGGACCTTCGATCACCGAATGGCTGTGGGGGTCGTTCGCGGTCGACAACGCGACGCTGCAACGGTTCTTCAGCCTGCACTATCTGTTGCCGTTCGTGATCGCGGGCGTCGTGGTGTTGCACATTTGGGCGCTGCACGTACCTGGCAACAACAATCCGCTGGGCATCGACGTGAAGGGGCCCGCCGACACGGTGGCGTTTCATCCCTATTACACGACCAAAGACCTGTTCGCGCTGGTCGTGTTCACGATGATCTTCAGCTACTTCATCTTCTTCAATCCCAACGCGATGGGGCACACCGACAACTACATCCCGGCCAACAGGCTGGTGACACCGCCGCATATCGTGCCCGAGTGGTACTACCTGCCGTTTTACGCGATCTTGCGTTCGGTGCCGGATAAGCTGATCGGCGTCATTTTGATGTTCAGCGCGATCTTCGTGTGGGCTCTGCTGCCGTGGCTCGACACCTCGCGCGTGCGCTCGGCGAAGTTCCGTCCGATTTTTCGTCAATTGTTCTACATCTTGCTGGTCGTCGTGTGGCTCTTGGGCATGCTGGGCCAGCAGACGCCGGACGGCAATTTCGACTTCTACGGGGCAGAGTTGCCGATTTCGAAGCTGTTTCTGTCGCAGTTTCTGACCTTGTACTATTTCGTCCACTTCCTGGTTCTTATTCCGGTCGTGGGGCTGATGGAAACGCCATTGCCTGTGCCCGAAAGCATCGCCAAGGCGGTGCTGGCGAAGACCGGCGGGTCAACCAAACCTGCTGCTGCCGTTCGTTCACCAGAAACGCGCGTGTAGGGATCGGACCGATGAGAATGAGAGCTCTTCTTGCCATTCTGCTTTCGATCGGTTTCGCGGGCGTCGCTCAGGCCGAGGCCGAAAACGCAGCCAAGCACCCCGAGCAGCAGTCGTGGAACTGGGACGGCGTGTTCGGTACGTTCGATCGCCAGCAGCTGCAGCGTGGCTATCAGGTCTACAAGGACGTTTGCGCCTCCTGCCACGGGATGAACTTGGTTTCGTTCCGCAACCTTGGTCAGCCCGGCGGGCCCGAGTTCAGCGAGGCCCAAGTCAAAGCGATTGCGGCTGGATTCAAGCTGCCGGCGCTGGACGACAATGGCGAGCCGATCGAGCGCACGGCAACGCCGGCCGACCGCTTTCCCTCGCCGTTCCCCAACGAGATCGCGGCGCGGGCGGCGAACAACAACGCGTACCCGCCGGATCTTTCCGTCATCATCAAGGCGCGGCACGCAGGCCCAGATTACATTTACGCGCTGCTCATCGGCTATTCGGATGCGCCCAAGGATTTCAATTTGCTGCCGGGCTTGAACTACAACCCGTACTTCGAAGGCCGACAGATCGCGATGCCAGCGCCGCTTACCTCGGACGGCCAGGTCACGTGGCCGGAAGGCAACCCGGCGGCGACCAAAGAGCGGATGGCGCGCGACGTGGTGGCATTCATGACGTGGGCGGCTGAGCCCAAGATGGAAGAACGCAAGCATCTCGGCGTGCAGGTGATGATTTTCCTCGCGGCATTGTCGGTTCTGCTGTTCTTTGCCTACCGGCGGGTTTGGCGCGACGTCGAACACTAGGAACGGGGGCTAGTCCGTCCGCGTACCTTGGTGGAAGACCATCAGCCAGCGACCGTCAATCCGCTTCCAGATCGAGCAGCGGTTGGCGCGGACGGGGTGTGGATTGGTCTTGGTGCTGCGATAAGTCATCAGCGCCACGTCGTCGGCAAGCCAGTTCACCTTTATGCCTTGCATGGTTGCATAGCGCGCCCGCTTGTTTTCGGGGTCGGCGAGAAGGCTCGCGATCACTTGGCGCTTGTCATACACAGCGCCCGAACTGCCGAACTCCATGAACTCGGCGGCGAGCAGCAGATCGAGCTGTTTGCGCGAGGTGCGGACGGAAGGGAGTTGAAGGCGGCGTTCCAGCCGTTTGAGCGTTGCCGCATCCTTTGCACGCGTGCTCATCGATTTGGCCTCGAACTCGGCGCCCGGTCCGCGGACGCCCTAAGCGGCCGATTTGAAACCAATTGCGCCCCCGGCCTCAAGTGATACAAAGCCACGCTTTTCTGCGGAGGCCTTGATCGGCATGAGCAAAACGGTACTCGGCGTCATCGGCGGCAGCGGCGTTTACGGCATAGACGGGCTTGAAAATGCGCGCTGGGAGCGGATGCGCTCGCCCTGGGGCGAGGCGTCGGACGAGCTGTTGTTCGGGCGCCTTTCCGGCGTCGACATGGTGTTTCTGCCACGCCACGGGCGCGGGCATGTTCACTCGCCGAGCAGCATCAACTACCGGGCCAATATCGACGCGCTCAAGCGCGCGGGGGTCACCGACGTGATTTCGGTGTCGGCGTGCGGGTCGTTCAAGGAAGAATTGCCGCCGGGCACGTTCGTGCTTGCCGATCAATTCATCGACCGAACGTTTGCGCGCGAGACGTCGTTTTTCGGCCCCGGTTTCGTGGCGCATGTTTCCATGGCCCATCCGATTTGTCCGAAGCTGCAAGGGGCGCTGGCCGAGGCCGCGCGCGAGGCCGGTATCAAGCCCGTCGTCGGCGGCACGTATCTCGCCATGGAGGGGCCGCAGTTTTCGACGCTGGCCGAATCCAATCTCTATCGGTCGTGGGGCTGCAGCGTGATCGGCATGACCGCCATGCCGGAAGCCAAACTCGCGCGCGAGGCGGAGCTGCCTTATGCAATCGTCGCCATGGTCACCGACTACGATTGCTGGCATCCCGACCACGAGCACGTGACCGTCGAGCAGGTGATCAAGATCTTGAACGGCAACGCCGAGCGGGCGCGCGCTTTGCTGAAGGCGGTGGCTCCAAGACTCGGCCCCAAGCGCACGCCCTCACCGTTGAATTTCGAGCTTACGCTCGACACGGCATTGATTACGGCTCCGGAAAAGCGCGATCCGTCTCTCGTTGCAAAACTCGATGCGGTTGCAGGCCGCGTCCTTAAGAAAGTTTGATTGCCATGGACATCAAATCCGTCATTCGCACCATTCCCGATTACCCCAAGCCCGGCATCATGTTCCGGGACGTGACGACATTGCTGGGCAATGCGCGCGCGTTTCGCACCACGGTCGATTTGCTGGTGCAGCCCTATGCCGGTTTGCAAATCGACAAGGTGGCGGGGATCGAGGCGCGCGGCTTCATCATCGCGGGCGCGGTGGCGCATCAATTGTCGGTCGGCTTCGTGCCTGTGCGCAAGAAGGGCAAGCTGCCGTGGAAGACGTTGGCGCAGGAATACGATCTGGAGTACGGGACCGATACGGTCGAAATCCACGAGGACGCCGTCAAAAAGGGCGACAACGTTCTGCTGGTCGACGATCTGATCGCGACCGGCGGCACGGCGGAAGCCGCCATCAAGTTGATCGAGCGGGCGGGCGGTAATGTCGTCGGCTGCAGCTTCATCATCGATTTGCCGGAGCTCAAAGGGCGGCGGCGGCTGGAAAAGCTCGGCAAGACGGTGCTGTCGCTGGTGGCGTTCGAGGGGCATTGAGCCAGCCATGAAAATTCACGGCCGGCCTTACCGGACGATTTGGGTTGCGGCCGACGGTTGGTCGGTCGAGGTGATCGATCAGACGAAGTTGCCGTTTGCGTTTGTGAAGAAGCGGCTTGCGAGCGCTGAGGAGGCGGCCGAGGCGATCAGGGCAATGGTGGTGCGCGGGGCGCCGTTGATCGGGGCGACCGGGGCTTATGGGCTTTGCATGGCGCTACGGGCCGATGCATCGGATGACGCATTGGAGCGGGCGTACGACATGCTCGTCAAGACGCGGCCCACAGCGATCAATCTGAAGTGGGCGCTTGATGAGATGATGGCCTCTGTCCGCAATCAACCGAAGGACCGGCGGGTTGCGGCGGCTTATGCGCGGGCGGCGCAGCTTTGCGACGATGATGTTGCGACCAATGAGGCCATTGGGCGGCATGGGCTTGCGATTATCGAAGACATTGCGAAGCGCAAGCCGGGCAAGATCGTCAACGTGCTGACGCATTGCAATGCCGGTTGGCTGGCGTGCGTCGATTGGGGCACGGCGCTGGCGCCGATTTACATGGCGCACGATAAAGGTATTCCGATCCATGTTTGGGTCGATGAGACGCGGCCGCGCAATCAAGGTGGGTCGCTGACCGCCTATGAGCTTGGCGCGCACGGCGTCAAACATTCGATTCTGGCCGACAATGCCGGCGGGCATTACATGCAGCACGGCGAGGTCGACATGTGCATCGTCGGCACGGATCGCACGACGGCGTCGGGCGACGTCGCGAACAAGATCGGGACGTATCTGAAGGCGCTGGCTGCGCACGACAACAAGGTGCCGTTCTATGTCGCACTGCCGTCATCGACCATCGATTGGACGATCGACGACGGCATGAAGGATATCGAGATCGAAGAGCGCAGCGGGCGCGAGATCACGCATGTGCAGGGGCGCAGCGATGCGGGCCAAGTGCTGACCGTCGAGTTGACGGCGCCCGGCAGTCCGGCGCGCAATCCGGCATTCGACGTGACGCCGGCGCGACTTGTCACCGGACTTATCACGGAGCGCGGCACCGCGCCGGCGACGCGCGAGGGTCTACTGAAACTGTTTCCGGAA
>JANOFM010000235.1:0-1916 GCA_031413635.1 Alphaproteobacteria bacterium
GATGTGCGGACGGCGGCGATCCGCGGGCTCGGGCGACTGTCGCATCCGAGCGCCAGCGAGACGCTAGCGCGCGCATTCGGCGATCCGGCGTGGTTCGTGCGCGCGGCGTCGGCGGAGGCGGCGGGACGCATAGGGCTTTACGAATTGGCGCCGGCGCTGACGGCGCTGGTCGACGACAGCGTGTGGTGGGTGCGCTTTCGGGCGAGCGAGGCGTTGGTCTCACTCGACGAGGCAGGGCGCAATGCGTTGCGCCGTGTTGCCGCCGAGCATGGCGGGCGAGCGGCGTGTGCAACGGCCGCTGCGCTGGCGAAACAGGCGCAAGTGTCATGAGCGGGTTGGCACAAAGCGGTTTGTTCATCGACGGCGTGGTGGCGCTCAGTTGGTTCATTATCGCCACCGGTTTGCTGCAGAATCTGATCTACGCGGTTGAGTTGTTCGTTGCCGGTTACGCCTTGGCCAAGCGTCCGCCGATTGCCGCGTCATCCAAGTTGTGGCAGCGCACGAGCGACGTGGTGCCGCCGATTTCGATCCTGGTGCCCGCCTATAATGAAGAAAAGACGATCGTGCCGGCGATCCGCTCGATGCTGTCGCTGGAATATCCGAGCTTCGAAGTGATCGTGATCGACGACGGTTCGCGCGACGGCACGTTTGCTGCCATCGATGCGGCGTTCGAACTGCACATCGCGACGCGAGCAATTGACAATGCCGTGGCGCATAAGCCGCTTCGCGGGGTCTATACCTCGGCGCGGTCGCCGCGGCTGATCGTGGTGGCAAAGGAGAATGGTGGCAAGGCGGATGCGATGAATGCAGGGATCAATGTCTCGCGCTCTCCATTGTTCTGCGCCATCGATGCGGATTCCTTGCTTGAAAGCGATGCGTTGCTGCGCGCGGTGCAACCCTTTGTCGACGATCCGGTGCGCACGGTCGCGGTCGGTGCCACGATCCGCATCTTGAACGGCTGTAAAACGAAGTCGGGGCGGGTGACGGAAATCGGGTTACCGCGCAGCCCGCTGGCGCTCTTTCAAATCATCGAATATCTGCGCGCGTTCCTGATGGCGCGGTTGTCGCTGAGCCGGATGGGTGTGTTGACGATCATCTCGGGCGCGTTCGGGATTTTCCGACGGGGAGTCGCGGTGTCCGTCGGCGGCTATAGTCCGGAGATCGTGGGTGAGGATCTTGAGCTTGTGATCAAAATTCACCGGGCGATGCGAGAGCAAGGTAAGGACTATCGCGTCGAGTTCATTCCGGAACCGGTGTGTTGGACTGAGGCGCCGGAGAGTTTGCGCGTTCTGGCCAATCAGCGACGGCGTTGGCAGCGGGGTTCGCTCGAGACACTGTTCAAGCACAGCGACATGCTGATCGACCGGCGCTACGGTCGCATTTCGTGGATCGGCATGGGACAAATGGTGCTGGTCGATCTGTTGGGGCCCGTGATCGAAATGTTGGGCTATGTTCTAATTCCGACGTTCTATCTGTTGGGCTGGCTCGACTTCGAATTCGTGTTGGCGTTCATAGCGGTGACGTTCGCGTTCGGCGTTTGCTTAAGCGTCGGGTCGTTGGCGCTCGAAGAGTTGGAGTTGCGACGCTTTCCGCGGGCGCGCGATTTGGCGATCCTGACGCTGGCCGCGGTCGCCGAGAATTTCGGCTATCGACAGATCAACAATTTCTGGCGCCTGCAGGGATTGTGGCAGTACTTCAGTGGCGTGCGGGGCTGGGGCGCGCCGACGGTGCGCGGCAACAGCAGCTGATGTTACAGTTCCCAAGCGTCTTCGCTGGGTTCGGGCGGCGCGGCCCGCGTGGGCTTTGGTTGCCGGCGCAGGGTGCGTTCCACCCGGTCGACGAGAGATTTGGCTTCGAACGGTTTGGCGAAATAACTCGCAACACCAAGCGCAAAAACACAACACACATCCTTTTCA
>JANOFM010000236.1:0-7108 GCA_031413635.1 Alphaproteobacteria bacterium
GGCAAGGTCGCCATGATCCAGCCCGAGCTCTCGGGCGACTTCGCCAAACTGATGACCTGGGCCGACGGCTTCCGCCGCATGAAGGTGCGCGCCAACGCCGAAACCCCGGCCGACGCCAAGCACGCCCGCGAGTTCGGTGCCGAAGGCATCGGCCTCTGCCGCACCGAGCACATGTTCTTCGACGCCGAACGCATCACGGCGGTGCGCCAGATGATCCTCGCCGACACCAAGGGCGGGCGCCAAACGGCGCTGACCAAGCTGCTGCCGTTCCAGCGCAACGACTTCGTCGAGCTGTTCCGCATCATGGCGGGCTTGCCGGTGACGATCCGTTTGCTCGACCCGCCGCTGCACGAGTTCCTGCCCAAGGAAGACGAAGCCGCAGAGGTTGCCGTCGCCACCGGCATCGACCTTACCAAGCTCAAAGCCCGCGTCGAGGAACTGGCCGAGTTCAACCCCATGCTCGGCCATCGCGGCTGCCGTCTCGGCATTTCCTACCCCGAGATCTACGAAATGCAGGCCCGCGCCATTTTCGAGGCGGCGGTGATCGCCGAGAAGGAAGCCGGCGAACCGCTGATCCTGGAGATCATGATCCCGCTGGTTGCCATGAAGGGCGAACTCGACTTCTTGAAAATTCGAATCGACGCGGTTGCGAAAGCGGTTGAAGCCGAAAAGTCCGCCAAGCTCACTTACCTCATCGGCACGATGATCGAGCTCCCGCGTGCGGCCCTCAAAGCCGGCGAGATCGCGGAAACCGCCGAATTCTTCTCCTTCGGCACCAACGACCTCACGCAAACGACGTTCGGCATCAGCCGCGACGACGCCGCCAAGTTCCTGACCGAATACATGAGCCGCGGCCTCGTTCCCACCGACCCGTTCGTTAGCCTTGATATCGAGGGCGTGGGTGAGCTCATCCGCATCGCCGCCGAACGCGGCCGCAAAACCAAGCCCGGCCTCAAGCTCGGCATCTGCGGCGAGCACGGCGGCGATCCCGCCTCGATCAAATTTTGCGAGACGGTACGACTCGATTATGTATCGTGCTCACCCTTTAGGGTACCGATTGCCAGGCTTTCCGCGGCCCAGGCGGCGCTAGGTTAGTCGAGATAGCAGAGCGATTTGGCGCATTTGAGCCATTTCAGGTGTTTGAACTGCGCCGGATGCGTCCGGTGGGCGAGTGACCACGGCCGTCACCCGCATTAACAAGCTGCAATCCACAGATTAAATCTTCTTCATGACCAATCGAAGGGGTGTCAGAGGCTCAGACCATATTGTCTTTGTTTTTCTGAACAGTTGAAGATAAACAAACAGAAATAAGAGCACACAGGCATATTTTTATTGGTCGAATACTGAATAGAGCAGAGGGTTAGGCACCCCACAACCTGCACCAGGCTGCGACAGCTTGCCATGGCCTATTTTACCTGTCCCGAGCTGACACGTGAGTTCTTTCTGCCTATACAACCATCGGTTTGTTGCACCGCAGCGGGACAGTCGGTACCCGTTCTAGCCAACGTTCACCACATGGTGCGCGCGCAAGTTGTGGTGAACAACCTGGATTTACCGCGTTACGGGCGGAACCAAGCTTTCCGGGCAGTTAATGGCCCGGGGGCTGCAATGAACAAGAGGTCTCCCCAAGGACCCACGGTTTCAAAGGGGTGGCGCCTTTCATCCATGGAGGCTTTCATGGCCAAGACGTTTAAGATTTTGGCGCTCGTTCGCCGCAACGACGGAATAATGAAGGCGGCCTTCTCGGGCGCGCTGGTCTACGCGTTAACGATTGCGGCGGTGACGCCCTCGTTGAATGCCGCCGCGTCCGGATCGGTTGTAATGGCGCTGGGCACGGTCTCCTCGCCAAAGGCAGTGATCACGGTACGCCCGAAACCCTCGCCGATGACCAAGATCCGCGACGTGGTGAACCGTCCTTCCTATCAAGCCTATATGCGTGAGCGCGACTGTCTCGCCACCGCCGTCTATTTCGAAGCGCGCGGCGAAAGCGCCAAGGGCCAAAAGGCGGTTGCCGAGGTCATCCTCGCCCGCACGCGGGTGCCCGGCCGCCCGAAGTCGATTTGCGGCGTCGTTTATGAAGGCTCCAAGCGGCGGACTGGTTGCCAGTTCTCCTTTACGTGCGACGGCATCGCCGACCGCGTCCACAGCCACGGCGCCTGGCGCCAAGCCATGCGCGTCGCCACAAACGTGATGCGCACGGGCGGCAAGGTGAACCCGGTCGCCGGCGGTGCCACGTTCTATCACGCCGACTATGTGAGCCCCGGCTGGGCCTCGCGCATGGTCAAGGTGGCCGAGATCGGCACGCACATCTTCTATCGCCCGCAACGCGGCCGTCACCTCTAGGCAAATCGCTTCAGAAATTCGGTTTGAGGGCCGCAGGGCGCAACCTGCGGCCCTTGTCATTTTCCGCCAGCCGCCGAACCCAGTGCTGGCAGCATCTTCATGATCCGATTGCGGATGAAGTTCGGCGCAAAGCCTTTGATCCGGTCGATCCAGGCCACGTCTTCCGGCACGTAGTAGTGCAGCTTTTTGCCTTCGTGGTAGGCGTGCCAGACGCATTTCGCGACGCTGTCGGCGGGCATCAAGCGGAACATGCCTTTCTTGGGAGCGCGCGCGTAGAACTCGTCCTCGGTCGGCTTGGCAGCACCGCCTGAGCGGTTGGGCGTCGAGCGCAGGATCGCGGTGTCGATCAAGCCTGGAAGCACGTCGGCGACGCGCACGCCATGTCGTGCCCATTCGATCGACAACGCCTCGGTCAAGCCCTTCACCGCGTGCTTCGTCGCCGCATAGACCGCAATCCGTGGCATGCCATAGGTCGCCGACGAGGATGAGGTAGTGAACAGCAACGAGTTCGGCGTCTTCTTGAGCCAGGGCAGGGCGGCATAGGCGCCGTTCAGCACGCCGACGAAATTGATCTGCACCACCCGCATGGCCGCGTCGTGCGGCACGTCTTCGAACCAACCCGACTCGCCGATGCCGGCATTATTGAACAAAAGGTCGAGCCGCCCTTCCGACTTGGCGGCGAACTCCGCAAGTGCCGAATCGAAGTCGGGCTTGGCGGCGACATCGAGCTTGCGGATGAAGCAGTTCTGCGAGCCCAACTCCTGCTGCAAGGTCTGAAGGCCCTCATAGTTCACGTCGCTGGCGCCCACAAACCACCCTTTTGACGCGAATAGCTTGGCCGTTTCTCGCCCCATACCCGACGCCGCCCCGGTAATAAAAATGGCTTTGCGGGTGGTGTCTGAGGTCTCGGTCATGGGGCGTCCTTACGCTTGAAGTGAAGCTGCGGCCTACCTAGCACATCCCGCTTGCAAGTCGCCCGTTCGTTGGGCAGTTTGCCCGCCGTTTTCCCGCCTGTTTTCTGACCCATCGGAGCATCGAACTCTATGTCGCTCGGCCGCTTTGCCGTTGTGCCTTTCGTTGTCGTTGCAAGCGTCGCGCTGTCGGCGTGCGTGTTCGACCTGTCGGGCGACGATCCCAAGCCCAGAGTGCGCGCCGCCGACGCCTGCCCGGCACGCGACGAGGCCAGCTGGGCCAAGATGCAAGCCTATCTCGAAGCCAACAAGCTGAAGGACGGTGTGAAAGTCACCGAAAGCGGCCTGCAATACCGCGTGCTGCAAGCGGGCAAGGAAACCGCGCGCAAGCCGACTTGGGCCTCGACCGTCAACGTCCGTTACCGCGGCACGCTGATCGACGGCACGGTCTTCGACGAAACCAAGCCGTCCGAGCCCCCCGCCGAATTCGAAGCCGGCGGCGTCATCAAAGGTTGGCAAGAAGCCCTGACCATGATGCGCGAAGGCGAAAAGTGGGAAACGGTCATCCCCTCCGAACTCGCTTACGGTTGCAAAGGCAAAGGCGACATCAAGCCGAACCAGGTTTTGGTGTTCGAGATCGAATTACTGAAGATTAAGTAGCGCCGGTCACACAACAAAACCGCGCGCCACGGCGCTAAACGCGTCGGGCTGTTCGAGGCTCGGCAGATGCGCGGCCGCACGCATCTCGATGAGCCGCGCACTCTTCGCGATCGACGCCAGATGCCGCGTGCGTTCGTTGACATGCGGAAAGTCGAATTCGCCCGTCACGAACAGGATGTCGTGGTAAAGTTCGGCGAACCGCGCATAGGCGTTGGTGGCGCTCCTTTCATCGCCCGCGGGCGACGATGATAGCGCGCGACCGTTCATATCCAGAAACAGCGTCCTCACTGCGCCGCCGACGCGTCCTTCCAGCACTTGCGGCCCATCGAGCCACGCCCGGGCCTCAAGCGCGTTCAACCGCTCGATACCCTCCGCCGCCTCTGCTTCCTCCATCTGCGCGATCAGCCGTTGGATCGTGGGCGGATAGGTCTTGGGTTCTGGCGCCCCCGTGACCGCCGGCGCCGCCAGAATCAACCGCCGGACGCGCTCAGGCTGCGTCAGCGCAAAGTCGATCGCAATTCGCCCGCCCTGCGAACACCCGACCAGTGTCACCGGCCCCTGTGTCGTGGCGCGCAGCACCGCATCGAGATCGTCGAGAGAGCTGTGCGGCTCGGACTCATACCGCGTCTGGCCAAATCCGCGCCGGTCGTAAGCCACCACGCGGTGCGTCGCCGCAAACGCCGCCATCTGACCGGCCCACATCCGAAGGTCCGCGACCCCGGCATGCAAGAACACGAGCCCATGCCCATCCCCCGCCGCCGAGACGGCGAGCGAAGCGCTGCCGGAGGAGATGGAGAGGATGCTGTCACTCATGCGAGCGCACGTATCACAACCATGCGACCTCCAACAGCTTCACCGCCCGCGAATTTTCTGAACTTGATCGGACGTCTGCTCAGTCGAAACAGGTGGCGCTCACGCGTTCGTGTTTGGCACCCACGCTGCACGTGACGACAATAGCGGCACAGGGGAAGGTGCAAGCGCAAGACAAAAACACTCGCCGTCGTCTCGATGCTTGCCGCGACCGCAGCCCAAGCCGGTGACAAGCTTCCATGAATAGACGCGGCACCCACGTCGCCGCCGCGACCGCCACGGAAGTCGTAGCGCCTACTGTCCTATGCCACGCGACGGAGCGTGGGCTCTGAGCGTTCAACTGCGACGACCACGCTGCCCCGTTTGCGCCCGCTATCGACATAGCGGTGCGCTTCGACAATCTGCTCCAAGGGATAGACCCGATCGACGACGGGCTCGAGGACGCGCGCTTCCACCATTTCTTTGATGAGCACGAGGTCGCTCTGGGAGGAACCGGAGGAGAAGCCGCATATCACCCGCTTGCCACGCCGCATCGACGTCCACAGCATCTGCAAAAGCTGCGGCAATTGAGACGTCACGAACACATGACGCCCGTTCGGAGCAAGGACGCCCGCGCTGCGCGAGAAAGTAGTGCCGCCGACCGTGTCGAGAATGACGTCATAGACGCCAGTCCCCTTCGTGAAATCCGTGGCCGTGTAGTCGATGACGTAGTCCGCGCCGAGCGACCGAACCAAGCCCACGTTCGGCGAGCTGCAGACGCCGGTCACCTCGGCACCAAAGTGCTTGGCGAGTTGCACGGCGGCGACGCCGACGGCACCGCTCGCGCCGTAGACCAGAATCTTCTCGCCGGGCCTCAAGCGGACGATGTCGCGCAAGAATGCCAGCGCCGACAAGGCGCCGAACGGGAGTGCGGCCGCTTCTTCATAACTGAGCGGCACCGGTTTCGCCGCGATCGCGCCGTCGTCGGGCACCGCGACGTACTGAGCGTTGGCGCCGCCCATCGTCATGCCGAACACCTGCTCGCCGGCGCGAAACGACATTACGTTTGTGCCAACCGCCTCGACTTGCCCGGCGAATTCCATCCCGGGGACAGGGTTCCTTGGACGAAAAACCCCGAACATCAGCCGCAAAGGAAGCCAAAACACGCCAGCACCCTTGAATCCGCGTATCCGCACGTCGCCTGAGGTGACGGATGTCGCGTGAATCCGCACGAGCACTTCGTTGTCCTTAGGCGCCGGGCGCTCGATCTCTTCGATCTCGAGAACCTCAGGGGGCCCATATCTGCGGCGCGTGGCGGCTTTCATGACGTTCTCCGATGCGGTCAAAGCGTGAGCCGAACCATATCCATGCAATTTTGAGAGATAAATTGCGCAAACACGTAACTTACGTATACGTTTTCGTATGGATTGGCGGTCAGTGAAATTCGATTGGAATCAGGCGCGCGCGTTTCTCGTCACAGCCGAGGAGGGCTCGCTCTCGGCGGCCGCGCGCGCGCTCGGGCTGACGCAGCCGACGCTGAGCCGGCAAGTCGACGCGCTGGAGCAAGAGATCGGCGTAGTATTGTTCGAGCGTGTCGGACGCGGGCTTGCGCTCACGCCAAGCGGACTTGGGCTCCTCGAACATGTTCGCGCCATGGGCGAGGCGGCGACCCGCGTCTCGCTAACGGCGTCGGGCCAGGGCCAATCAGTCGAAGGCACGATCTGTATCACGGCAAGCGAGGTCTACTCGGCGTTCGTGCTGCCACCGATCATCACCAAACTGCGGGCGGCGCATCCGGGGATCGACGTGGAAATCGTCGCCTCGAATACGCCGACCGACCTGCGCCGGCGCGAGGCAGACATCGCCATCCGCAACTACAGCTCCACCCACCCCGACCTCATCGTGAAGAAAATGAAGGACGACACGGCGCGTCTCTATGCGTCGAAAAGTTACCTGCGCACCCTCGGCCAATCGGCGGCGCTTGCAGGTCTTGATCGCGCGAGCTTCGTCGGCTTCGCCAACACCGATGTGCTGATCAAGGGACTAAACTCCCTCGGCATGAAGCTGACGCGGCGCAACTTTCCTATCGTCTGCGACAGCCATCTCGTTCAATGGGAATTCGTAAAGCAAGGCGCAGGCATCGGCGTCATCACCGAAGCCGTCGGCGAAGCCGAGCCGCGCGTGCGGCGCGTCCTGCCGAACCTCGCCCCGATCACATTCCCGATGTGGCTCGCCACCCACCGCGAACTGAACACCAGCAAGCGCGTGCGCACCGTATTCGACTTTCTAACGGCGGAGTTGTCCGGCCGCGGCGCGAGACATGCGCCGGTCAACTTGGAGTAAAGCCGCGCCTCACGGCACCGGCAATTCATCGTCGCTTGAGTCAGACGCGCACGACCTTGCCG
>JANOFM010000237.1:0-11597 GCA_031413635.1 Alphaproteobacteria bacterium
CTGCAGCGCCGGATCGTCAAAGGCCAGCGGAACATGGGTGTACTCAAGGCCGAGTTCGGCTGCAGCCCATAAGGTCCGCATGGTCCGCGAACGCGGCGAGCCGTAAATCGTGAGCGCCATGCGGGAACGTGCATTGCCCGCGGTCGCCGGTCAATCCAGGGCTTCGCGCCGGCAAAGTGAAGAGCGAGCCAACCGCGCGCCCGAAGCCGGCGCCGATCACATCAAGCGTCATCTGATTCCCCTAGTGTTTGCCGCGCTTGGCGCGCGCGATATAGGCCTCGATCCGCCGCTCCAGCACCGGCAACGTCACCCCACCGTTCTCAAGCACCGCATCGTGAAAGGCTCGCAAATCGAAACGCTCGCCCAGCGCCCCCTTCGCGCGCGCGCGCAATTGCCAAATCTTTAGCTCGCCCATTTTGTAGGCCAGCGCCTGTCCCGGCCAGGAAATGTAACGGTCGGTCTCGGTGCGGATCTCGTGCGTCGACAGCGCCGTATTTTCCGTCAAATACGCAAGCGCCTGCTCGCGCGTCCACCCCATCGCGTGCATGCCGGTGTCGACGACAAGCCGGCACGCCCGCCACATCTCATAGGTCAATTGCCCGAAGCGCTGATGGGGCGTGTGATAGACGCCCATCTCCAGCCCCAACTTTTCCGCATAAAGCGCCCAGCCCTCGCCGAACGCATGCGGATAGAAGTTCAAACGAAACCTCGGCACATCGCCAAGCTCGCGCGAGATCGAACCCTGCAGGTGATGTCCCGGCACCGCCTCGTGCAGCGTCAACGACGGCAACACGTAGAGCGGCCGCGTCTCGAGAGCATAGGTGTTCACCCAATACTCGCCCGCCGCGCCCATCGGCCCCGGATTGTAACGTCCGCCCGTATAGTTCGGCGCCAACGCATCGGGCACCGGCTTCACCGCATAGGTCATGCGCGGCAGCTTGCCGAAATATTCGGGCAGCTTGCCGTCGATCTCTTTCGAAATCCACGCCGCCTCGCGCAGCAATTCTGTCGGCGACTTCGCATAGAATTGCGGATCCGAGCGCAAGAAAGTCAGGAACTCGGCAAAGGTGCCGTCGAACTTCACCTCGCGCACGATCGCTTCCATCTCGGCACGAATGCGCGCGACTTCGCCAAGCCCGATCTGATGGATTTTTTCGGGCGTCGCATCGGGCAGCGTCGTGAAATATCGCACCAGATCGCCGTAATACGCACGGCCGCTCGGCAACGCCGACGCCCCGATCGTCCGCCGCGCCGCCGGGCGATACTCGCTCTCGAAGAATTTGTGGAACGCGGCATAGCTCGGCATCACCGCATTCGTCAGGGCGGCCTTCCCCGCCGCCATCAGCCGCGAACGATGGCGCTCCGGCACGCCGTCGGGAAAATTCGCGAACGGCTTCCAAAACGGTGTATCCTCGGCGCTTTTGTACTGCGCCCCCGCCACCACCTTCGACACGCCGTCCAACACCGCCGAAGGCAATGTGAACCCATCGCGCATACCGACGCGAATATTGGCGATGTTCTCCTCGAAATAGCGCGGCACGTCGTTCAGCCGCGCGACATAGTCTTCGTACTGTTTCACCGTCTGCGGGTCGGCCAACGAATCCAGCTGCAACAGATCGGCGAAGAACCCGCTGTCGCTGTTGAACGGAATGCGCCACTCCTTGTGCCGCGCCAGCGCCACGCGGCTTTCGACCATGAACTCGAACAGCTCATAGCTCACTTGGGCTTGCGCACTCAGCTTCCCGCGCTTGATCTTATGCAGACGCCGCAAGAACGCTTCGTCGGCGCTGAGCCGCCGCGCCTGCGCCGCCTGCGCCAGGCTGGGCAAACGATCATCATAACCGCGCACGCCCTCGCCCGTCGCCGCCAACGGATCTTCGCGCCAAACGAACGCGCGCTCGTCGGCGAATAGTTTCGCCAAAGACTTCGAAGCGGATTGCGCAACGACGGGCGAAACGGCGAAAATCATGCTGAGCCCGAGCAGACAAGCAACGATGGGAAGTTTCATTTATTTTCCTAGTGGGGGCGCGGACTCGGCGAACGGCCTATTTTTTCCTAACGTATTTCTTCCCGTCAAAGCGAAACACCGGAAACGGCCCCATGCCTGGCCCGCCGACCTCGATGTCGAACCAGTTCTTGCTCTTTGTCTTAAGCACGAGGGCAACACCGACTTCGTTCAGCAGGATCGCCCACTTGCCGTCCGTACCCTTGGTCAAAAGCACGAACGCCTCGGCCGTGTTGCCGTAACAGAAAAGACTGCCTTCCAGGACCCACGCTTCCATACCGCCGTCCGCGTTGAGATCTTCCATCTCGATCCGCCCGGGGGAGTACGACATCGTCACGTCGTCTTCGCAGCGCACCTGCTTGCCGCCCTTAACCTTGAAGCCGGCCGCCTTGAAGATCGCGGCACTTTCGGTTGCACTCGGTTGCGCGGACGTTTCGGCGAGCGCGACGCCGCACGAAAGAGAAAGCGCGGCGATCGCGCAAAAAAGACTCCTCATAAACACACCTCGCACTTGACCGCTTCGCGCGCCTCTCGCGCGTCTGGGTTAATCTTAATTTGCACCATTCCGGATCGCATCGCCAGCGATCCGATGCCGTTTACCTTATGCCCCGGCCGTCTTCCTAGGCTGGCATCGGGTTTGCTGTACCAATCTCAAGTTCACTCGGGAGCTTGAGATCATGGACAGGTTCGATTTGGTTACGCTGATCGGCAAGCAGACCTGCTCTGCCGCAAGTCATCTGACCCAGTTCCTCGCGTCCGAACCCGCCTGCACGAAACATGAAGTTTGGAACATGGGCGCCTTCGCGGTGATCGCCACGGTGGTCATACTGGTCATGCTGGTTATTCGCGAACGCCGCCGCGCGACGCTCGACTAATGCAGCCACTCGCCGCTGGCCGTCTTGCGCGGATCGCGCACGGTCGATGCGGCAAACGCAATGGCCCGCGCCCTAGCACGGCGCCAACTCCACGGCCGGGGCCGCCAATATGGATTCCCGCTGAGACAGTAAATCCACATCGTGCCCACGCCGAACGCCACGCTGCCCGGCACCGCAAAAAGCAACGCAAGAAAGAAGACGCTCGCTTGATACATCAGCGGCGTAAAGTAAACCCGCCCGTCGACAGCAAGTCCCGTGACGATATAGACCGGCTCGAACTGCGTGCGCTCGCCCGCTCGAATGCGCGCGAAGCTGTCGTAGTCGACAATCACGTGCCCGGCGTCCGCCAAGTGCCCCGCCGTCGGGGTGGAAAGAAACTCCGGCGATAACTCGAACCGATGCGCGTGGCCGTCCAGACGAAATGTCGTCCGCCCCCAGCCCCCCGCACCCGCAGCGGTTTCAACCTCCGACACCATCCCGCCAACCGACACCGTCGATCGCGGCCAAGCCTCGCCGACCCGCGCCGCGGCCAGCCAGACGAGCAGCCCGCCGACGAAGAGAAACACCAGTGCTGTGACCCACAAACGCATGCCCCAGGATACGCCCGCACCTCTCACCCCCGGGTAAATCGCGCCACCGTTAAGTCGTTACCAACCGGTTACTTAGCGCACCATGAAGCATTCAAAACCGCGGCAAACCTCCCTATAGTTCCCGCTTGTTAAAGGCCTGAGGAGAGTGAGGATGGGTCTCATCCCGAATACAATCATCCAACGCCGTTGGCGGGAGGCCATCGCGCGCATCGAATTCGGTCAAATGACGTTTGTCGAACCGGACGGCACCGAGCACACCGTGACGGGGCCCAAACCTGGCCCTACGGCGCGCTTTGCCATTAAAGACTGGGATGTCTTGCAGCGCTTGGTCGCCCGCGGCGATGTCGGCCTGGGTGAAGACTACATCGCCGGCAGCTGGCAAACCGACAGCGTCGAAAACCTGATCGCCTTGTTTTTGCTGAACTTGGATTACTTCGAAGGCTTCGCCCACGGCACGCTATGGAACCGGTTGGCGTTCATCGCGATGAACACGCTGATCCGTCGCAACAGCGAGAGCGGCAGCCGGCGCAACATCGAGGCGCACTACGACGTCGGCAACGAGTTCTATGCGCTCTGGCTCGACGAAACGATGACGTATTCCTCCGCCCTGTTCGAAGCGCCGGACGTGGCGCTCGCCGACGCTCAGCGCGCGAAATACGCGCGCATCCTCGACAAAGTCTCCACAAAACGCGCCGACGTGCTCGAGGTCGGCTGCGGTTGGGGCGGTTTCGCCGAGTCGGCCGCGGCCCGCGATCACAACGTCACCGGCATCACGATCTCGCCCGCCCAACACGGTTTCGCGACCAAGCGCCTTGCCGGCAAGGCCGACATCCGGCTCGAAGACTATCGCAAGACAAAGGGCCAGTTCGACGCCATCGTCTCCATCGAGATGTTCGAGGCGGTGGGCGAACGCTATTGGCCGCAGTACTTCCAAACCCTGGCCGAGCGCCTGAAGCGCGGCGGCCGCGCCATCGTGCAGACGATCACGGTGCGCGACGATATTTTCCCGAACTATCGCACGCGCAGCGACTTCATCCGCCACTATGTCTTCCCCGGCGGCATGTTGCCTTCGCTCGCCCGCTTCAAGCAAGAAGCCGAGCGCGCCGGATTGAAAGCCGTCGACGTTTTCTCGTTCGGCCAAGACTATGCACACACGCTGCGCGATTGGTCGCAACGTCAGCGTGCGGCCGAAAAAAATATCCGCGCCCTCGGCCACAACGACCCTTTCCTTCGCAATTGGCAGTTCTATCTCGGCATGTGCGCCGCCGCCTTCGCGGTCGGCCGGACGGATGTCCATCAAGTGGAGCTCGCACATGGGTAGAAATTTCGCCGCCGTCGTCCTCGCATTGTCCATGACGGCGACGGCCTTTGCCATGACGCGCCCCACCGAGATCGCGGGCACGATCGATGCGGCGAAACCCTACGGCGCCGGTTCGCTGACCTGGCTCTTCTTCACCGCCTATGACGCCAGCCTTTGGACCGACGCCCCGCAATGGTCGATGAATGAACCCTTCGCGCTGACGCTGGTCTATCGCATGTCGTTTTCGACCGAGGAACTCGTCGACCGCACCCTCGACGAGATGAAGGTTCTGACGCCCGGCCTCTCGAAGGAAACGCTTGCCCGCTACGGCGCGATGCTCTCGCGTGCCTTTCCCGCCGTAAAAGACGGCGACCGTATCACCGCGCTTCACGCGCCGGGCGCCGCTGTCCGCTTCTTCCACAACGGTAGGCCGACGACCGACAGCGCCGATGGGGCGTTCGCGGCGCCATTCTTCGCGATCTGGTTTTCACCCAAGACGCCGGAACCGAAACTGCGTGCCGCGCTTCTGCGTCTGACGAAATAGCGCTACCGCGATACGATCTCGGCGGGTGGCGGCGGCTTGCGGAAATGCGCCACACCCTTAAGAAACAACCGCATCGCCTGATAGTGGATCAGCGTCAGAACCTTGAACATCACCAGCGGATTGGCGAAAAACGATGCCGCCAGACGCCGGCTCGTCAGCGCCTCCCGCTTGCCCGAAATAGCCGTCGTCAAAAGCAGGCCTTCATCGTCGTGCAAATCGATCCGCACGCCCAGTGCATCGCCCCGCCAAGCGAAAGCGAAGCGATAGCTCCCCTCGACTTTCATGAACGGCGAAACGTGGAACGACTTCGCCGTCGTCACTTCGTCGTCCGGCGCGATCGGCTGGTGATCGTCGCGGCAGCAAACATAGAAGTGCCGCTCGCCGAACGTGTTGTTGACCTCCGCGATCACCGCGCGCAACGCGCCCGCCCCGTCGAAACACATCCAAAAACTAATGGGATTGAAAACGAAGCCCAGGATACGCGGCATTGTCACCAGCGTGATGTCGCCATCCGCTTGGTGCAACTGCCATTGCTCGAGAATACCGCGGATCCATGCCACGGCATGCATCGTCCCATCGCCGTAATCGCTGGGCCGCACGCTGAACAGATTGGCGCCGTCGATCGACAACAGACCGTGCCGCGCCTTGGTTTCGAGCAGGTCCAAAGGCACCGCGAGATAGGGCACGCGGTAGCTGAAGCGGTTTTGCTTGGGCCGCAATCGCGCATGCATCACCCGCGCCGATATGAACTGCGCCGCGGACATCGTCAGCTTCCGCCGGCAGCCGCAGCGAACACCGGCATGTCGTCATTGCTACCCAACGGGCTCGCAACCCACGGCACCGGTGCGCCGAGCGCTTGCGCCACGTCCATGGCGCTCATCAATCCATCTTCGTGAAAGCCGTGCCGCAAATGAGCGCCGCAGAACCATGTGCTGCGTTGGCCTTGCATCGCGCGCAAGCGCCCCTGCGCCGCGACGGCCGCGGTGTCGAAGATCGGATGATGGAAGACATGAGTGTCGAACACGTTTTCGTCCGGAATCTCCGACGCCGGGTTCAGCGTCACAAACACAGGATAGTCTTCATCGATCGACTGCAACAGGTTCATCCAATAGGTCAGCGAAATCGCCGGCTCGTCGCCTTTGCCGTCGGAATGATAATTCCAGCTCGCCCAACACCGCCGCCGCTTCGGCATGAAACGCGGGTCTTTGTGCAACACGACCACATTGCGCGAATATTTGATCGCCGCCAGCGCCGAGCGCTCCGCTTCGCTCGGCACGGCAAGCATTCCCAGCGCTTCATCCGCATGACAGGCAAAAACCACATGATCGTAACGATCTGAATTGCCGTGCACATCGCGCACTGTCGCGCCGCGCGCATCGCGATCCACCAGAGCAACCGGGCACCCCACCCTGACACGATCGCCAAGGACGCCCGCAATCTTCTCGACATATTGCTGCGAACCGCCGTCAACGGTGCGCCACTGCGGCTGACCGCTGAACGACAATAGTCCGTGATTATCAAAGAACGTGACGAACGTACGCGCCGGGAACGCCAGCATTTGCTGCGGCGGGCAGCTCCAAATCGCCCCTGCCATGGGTAACAGATAATATCGTTTGAACCAGGTGCTTAAGCCCATGCGGTCGATAAAGGCCCCCAGCGTGATCTCGGGCTCGCGCGTTACCGCTTCGACGACTTCGGCGTTGAAACGCAAGACTTCGCGAAACAATTTCAGAAAGCTCGGCCTCAAGACATTGCGCCGCTGCCCGAACACCGCGTTGAGGTCCTTCGCGCCCCACTCCAACCATCCCTCGCGCACGCTCAGTGCAAAAGTCATGTCGCTGGGCTTGGTCTTAACGTCGAGCCGCGCAAACAGCTGGGTCAGGTTCGGGTAGTTCTGCTCGTTGTAAACGATGAATCCCGTATCGACCGGTATGATCCGCTCGCCGTGTTTGATCGTAACGGTTCTGCTGTGCCCGCCGATCCGCCGTTCTTTTTCGTAAACGGTGATCTGGTGTCTGTGCCGCAGAAAATATGCAGCGGAAAGACCCGAAATGCCCGTACCGATGATCGCAACCTTAGCCATGCCGGGTTTACGCAGCGAGCGACGCAGTGGATCAGTCGTCGCGCGCGACGCCTGCCGAACCGCGCCACGCCCATGAGCCGGCGCCCGCCCCCTACCCTGTCGCGCACGGCTCTCGCCGCCTATGGCGCCCCAGCCATAGCCTTCGCCATTCTGCTCCTGCCGCCTTACGTCTTTCTGCCGGCGTTCTATACCCAGACCTTGGGCCTGCCGTTGGCTTGGGTGGGATACATCATTATCGCCTCGCGCCTATTCGACGCCGTCACCGATCCCGTCATCGGCTTTTTGAGTGATCGCACCCACGGGCGTTTCGGCCGCCGCAAGCCCTGGATCCTCGCGGGCATGCCCATCGCCATCGTTTCGGTGATCGTGTTGTTCGTACCACCGGAACACCCCTCGCTAGCCTATTTCGGGTTGGGATTGTTCGGATTGACGCTGGCCTGGACGATGATGGTGCTGCCCTACAACGCCTGGGGCGCGGAACTGTCGGGCGATTATCACGAACGCACAAAGATCACCGGCGTGCGCGAAGGCATCGGCCTGTTCGGTACGCTGGTCGCCGCGTCCACGCCGACGGTGCTCACCTTGATGGGCTACACCGACCCGCGCGTCCACATGATGGCGCTCGCAATACTCGTCGTCCTTTTGATGCTGCCGACGGTAGCCTGGTCCTTGATCGCGGTGCCCGAGCCGCCGCCATTGACACGCGCCACGACGAATTGGCGCGACGGCCTCACCGCCATCAGAGCGAATGCCCCCTTCCGGCGCTTGATCCTGGCTTACTTCATCAACGCCTTCGCCAACGGACTGCCGGCCACGCTCTTCCTTCTCTTCGTCAGCCATGTGATCGGCGCCGGCGGATCCTATGGGCCATTGTTGCTCGCCTATTTCTTGGCCGGTCTGGTCGCCATTCCGTTCTGGTCCTGGCTCGCCAAGCGCCTCGGCAAGCACCGCACCTGGGTCGTTGCCATGTCCGTTTCGTGCGCCGCCTTCGCCTTCACGCCGTTCGTCGTCGGCGAGGGAGATCTCATTCCCTTCCTGATTATCTCGATCTTGTCGGGTATCGGCGTCGGCGCCGACATGGTATTACCGGCCGCGATCCAGGCCGATGTCGTCGATGCCGACACACAAGCCAGCGGCGAACAACGCACCGGATTGTTCTTCGCGCTGTGGGGCATCGCGACGAAAGTGGCGCTCGCGCTGTCGGCCATCGCCTTTCCGGTCCTGCATGCCGCGGGCTTCGACGCTACCGCAATCGACGCCGCATCGGGCCGCACGGCAAACGGATCCGAAGCGCTCTTTGTACTGACGATGCTCTACGCCGCGCTGCCGGTCGCGGTAAAACTTCTGGCCATGGCGTTGATGTGGAACTTCCCGCTCGACGCCACGCGCCAGCGCGCTCTTCGCACCGAACTTGAGCGGGGCCGAGCAGGTTAACAGCTCCGCCGTTGCAGAAAATCAACCAGAACGGCGTTCAAATTTCCGGAATCGCCCGAGTCCACGGCAAAGCGCGTGCATTCAAGCTGGCTTTCAACTCGCGAATCGCGGACTCCTAGCCGCTCGAACGTGCGGCCGGCCATCAAGGCGCCTGCGCTCAACGGAGGATATGTCATGGACTTTGCCTGGATCATCGGCCGCGTGCAGCGTTTGCTGCTTTCACCGGTGTCGGAATGGGACACCATCGCCGGCGAAGCCGCCGACGTGCAGAAGACTTACATGAATTATGTCGGCCCGCTGGTGATCGCCTCCGCGATCGCCGCGGCACTCGGCATCGTGAGCTCGCTAGGGTTCGGCGTTGCACTGAAGCTGCTCGTGCTGCAAATCGTCTTGGGTTTGGTGATGGTCTATGTGCTCGCCATCGTCGTCAACGCCCTGGCGCCGACCTTCGGCGCGACGCCCGACATGGGCCAAGCGTTCAAGCTCGCGGCCTATTCTCCGACCGCAAGCTGGGTCGCGGGCCTGCTGATGATCGTGCCGGTTCTCGGCATTCTGGCGATCGTCGGCGGACTCTATTCGCTGTACCTGCTCTATATCGGCCTGCCAAAACTGATGAAGCCGGCACCCGATAAGGCCATGCCCTACACGCTTTCCGTCATCGGCATGATGATCGTGATCGGAATCGTCATCGCGTTCGTAAGCCGCTCGGTCTAACGACGACGGAACAACCGACGCACAGTCACGTACCGAAGCGCATCCGGCCGCGGATGCGCTTCGGTGGCCTTCAAACGATCGCCGAAGAAATAGCGGCGTCTCCCTAAAACACCTCGAACAAGCCGGCCGCGCCCATACCGCCGCCGATGCACATCGACACGACGACCTTCTTGGCCTTGCGGCGCTTGCCTTCGAGCAACGCATGCCCCGTCAACCGTGCGCCGGTCATGCCGAACGGATGGCCGATCGAAATCGAGCCGCCGTTGACATTGTACTTCGCCGGATCGATCCCGAGCTTGTCGCGGCTGTAGAGGCATTGGCTCGCGAACGCTTCGTTCAGTTCCCACAAATCGATGTCGTCGACCTTCAAGCCGTGCCGTTCCAGCAAGCGCGGCACCGCAAACACCGGCCCGATCCCCATCTCGTCCGGCTTGCAGCCCGCAATCGCCCAACCCTTGAAAGCGCCGAGCGGTTGAAGCCCGCGACGTTCGGCTTCCTTCGCTTCCATGATCACGACAGCCGCCGCGCCGTCCGACAGCTGGCTCGCATTGCCGGCCGTCACGTATTTGCCGGGCCCCTTCACGGGCTGCAACTTCGCCAAACCCTCAAGCGTCGTGTCGGGACGATTGCACTCGTCGCGGTCGACGACGGCATCGACGATCGACTCCTCTTTCGTGGCCTTGTCGACCATCTTCATCTTCGTCTTCACCGAGATGATTTCGTCCTTGAACTTGCCTGCCTGCTGCGCCGCCGCCATGCGCCGCTGCGATTCCAGCGAATACTCGTCCTGATATTCGCGGCTGACCTTATAGCGTTCGGATACCACATCCGCCGTATCGATCATCGGCATCCAAAAATCCGGATACATCTGCGTCAACCGCTCCGACGACCCACCGCCGCCGCCGCCCATATAGCTGATGGAATCGACGCCGCAACCGACGACGATGTTCGCGCCTTCCTCAACGACATAGTGCGCCGCATTGGCGATCGCGTTCAAACCCGACGAACAAGCCCGATTGACCGTCGCCCCCGCCGTCGTGATGGGCAACCCGGCAAGCAAAGCCCCCGCCCGCGCCACGTTGCCCGACGCCGCCACGCAGCCCGAGACGACATCCTCGACTTCTTTCGCATCGACCTTCGAGCGCTTCACCGCATGCTCGATGGCGTGCCCCAGCATTTCCATATTCGAAGTATTATTGAACCCGCCCCGCGCGGCCTTGGCGAGGCCCGTGCGAGCGTAGGAAACGATGACGGCTTGGCGCATGATGATCTCCTTGAGTGTTGATGTTCCCTAATTGCGACCGCCCTCACCGTCATGGTGCGCCTACGCCGACCATGACGGTGAGGGGGAAAACGGCGTTACTTCAAATCCTGAAATCGCTTCCCCTCGCCGGCCAACTTCTCCAGCAACTTCGAGGGCGCGAACTCCGTCCCAATCTGGCCCTCGAACTGTTTCATCTTCGCCAGCACTTTGTCGAGCCCGATCGTGTCGCCGTAGAACATCGGCCCGCCGCGATAGACCGGCCAGCCATAACCGTTGATCCACACGATATCGATGTCGGAGGCGCGGATCGCTTTGCCCTCTTCGAGAATCTTCGCGCCTTCGTTGATCATCGGATAGACGCAGCGCTCCAAGATCTCCTCGTCCGAGATCGTGCGCCGGTTGATGCCTTTCTTCGCCGCGAACTCAAGGATCAGCTTCTCGACCACCGGCGACGGCGTCGCGTTACGTTCCGCGTCGTAGTCGTAAAACCCGGCGCCGTTCTTCTGCCCGCGCCGGTCCATCTCGCAAAGAATTTCGCGCACCGTCGAACTCGTCGATTTCTCTTTCGACCAGCCGATGTCGAGCCCGGCCAGATCCGACATCGCGAACGGCCCCATTGGGAAGCCGAAATCGTAGAGCACGCGGTCGACGTCCCACGGCATCGCGCCTTCGAGGATCAACTTCTGCGCCTCGCGCTGACGTTGCGCCAGCATGCGGTTGCCCACAAACCCGGGACACACGCCGACAAGCGCCGCGATCTTGCCGATCTTGCGCGCCATCTGCATCGA
>JANOFM010000238.1:0-11989 GCA_031413635.1 Alphaproteobacteria bacterium
GTGACCTTCGAATCCGGTTTGCGGACGATGATGAGCAGCGGGCGTTCGTCCCATTTGGGGTGGGCGATGCCGATGACTGCGGCTTGGGCAACGCCGGGGCAGCCGACGGCGATGTTTTCCACGTCGATCGAGGAAATCCACTCGCCGCCCGATTTGATCACGTCCTTGGCGCGGTCGGTGATTTGCATGAATCCTAGTTCGTCGAGGGTCGCCACGTCGCCGGTGTCGAACCAGCCGTCCTTGTCGAGGATCGAGTCGGTACCGTCGCGCCCGCCCTCGCCTTTGAAGTACGAGCGCGCGATCGCCGGGCCCTTGACCAACAAATGACCGAACGCCTTTCCATCGTGCGGCAGGTCTTTTCCGTTGTCGTCGGTGATTTTCATCTCAACCGAGAAGACCGCGCGGCCTTGCTTCGATTTCACCTTCAGCTGTTCGGGCCAGCTTAGGTTCTCCATACCGGATTTGAACGAGCCGATCGTGCCCACCGGCGACATTTCGGTCATGCCCCAGGCGTGCATGACTTCGACTTCGTATTTCTTCTCGAAGGTTTCGATCATCGAGGGCGGACAGGCGGAGCCGCCGATCACGACCTTGTTCAAATAAGGCAGCTTGAGGTTGTTTGTCTCCATATGCGCGAGCAGCATCTGCCACACGGTGGGCACGGCGGCGCTGATCGTGACGCGTTCCGTGTCGAGCAATTCGTAGATCGAGGGGCCGTCGAGCTTGGCACCCGGCATGACCATCTTCGTGCCGCTCATCGGGCAGGCGAACGTCGTGGCCCAAGCGTTGGCGTGGAACATGGGCACGACGGGCAACAGCGTGTCGGTCGACTTGGCGCCGATGCAGTCGGTGGTGTTGACCACCATCGCGTGGATGACGTTCGAGCGGTGCGAGTAGAGCACGCCCTTCGGGTTGCCGGTGGTGCCGGAGGTGTAGCAAAGCCCGGCCGCCGTGTTCTCGTCGAGCTTTACCCAATGGAAATCGTCGTCGACATCTGCAATCAAGTCTTCGAAGGCGACGGCGTTGCGCAGGCTGGTCTGCGGCATGTGCGCCTTGTCGGTCAGGATGACGAAGGTTTCGACGCCGTCGATCTGCTTGGCGATTTTTTCCAGAATCGGCAAGAAGGTCAGATCGACGAAGATCATGCGGTCTTCGGCGTGATTGACGATGTAGGTGATTTGTTCGGGGAACAGGCGCGGGTTGATGGTGTGGCAGATCGCGCCCAACCCCATAATGCCGTACCAAGCCTCGACATGGCGCGAGGTGTTCCAGGCCAGCGTGCCGACGCGGTCGCCGAGCTTGATGCCGCGGCGGGTCAGCGCCTTGGCCACACGCCGGGCGCGCGAATGGATTTCGCCATAGGTCGTGCGGGTGATCGGCCCTTCGATCGAGCGTGTGACCAATTCGCGCTCGCCGTGAAAGCGCGCCGCGTGATCCAAAATCGCCGGTACGACCAGCGGCCAGTCCTGCATGGAGCCAAACATTCAAGTCCTCCCGAATTCGGCGCTATCCGCCTTGTGTTGGCGCGATCTTATTTGCGCTCCAGCTGCACCACAATACGAGAGGGGGCGCCTTTCGGATGCGGCCTGTGGGCGTGAGGGCCGTCACAGGACGGCTTGACCCGGCGGCCCCGCTCGGCCAAGCGTTCAGAAAGCTCAAGGGGAATTCAATGCCGCTCACCAACGCACAGCAGCGCGACGTCGAGGCGCTGATCCATCCTTATACCAACCTGGCTCGGCACCGAGAGGTCGGGCCGGTCATTCTTGAGCGCGGCAAGGGTATTTATGTCTACGACAATCGCGGGCGGGACTATATCGACGCGATGGCGGGGCTCTGGTGCGTGAGCCTTGGATATAACGAGGAGCGGTTGGTCGAAGCGGCGACGCGACAGATGCGCGAGTTGCCCTACTCCCACATCTTCGCGGGGCGCAGCCACGAGCCGGGGATCGAGCTTGCGGAACGCTTGAAAGAGGTGGCGCCGTTCACGGCGTCGAAGGTGTTTTTCGCGAACTCGGGCTCGGAGGCGAACGACACGCAGATCAAGCTTGCCTGGTATTACTGGAACGCGAAGGGCCGCCCACAGAAGAAAAAAATCATCAGCCGGATCAAGGGCTATCACGGCGTAACCTTGGCGAGCGCGAGCCTGACCGGCTTGCCGAACAATCACCGCGCGTTCGATCTGCCGTTCGCCGGCATCCTGCATGCCGAGTGCCCGCATCTCTATCGCCACGGCGAGCCGGGCGAGAGCGAAGACGACTTCGCGGCGCGGATGGCTGCCAATCTGGAGGCGCTGATCGAGCGCGAAGGGTCGGACACGATCGCCGCTTTCATCGCCGAACCCGTGATGGGTGCGGGCGGCGTCATCCTGCCGCCGCCGACCTATTTCGATCGCATACAGCCGGTCCTTGAGAAGCACGACATCTTGTTCATCGACGACGAGGTGATTTGCGGCTTCGGGCGCACGGGAAATTATTGGGGGGCGCAGACTTACAACATGCGTCCGCATACGGTGTCGTGCGCCAAGGCGCTGTCGTCGGCCTATATGCCGATCTCGGCGCTGTTGATCCACGAGGAAATGTATCAAGCGATGCTCGACCAAAGCCGCGCCATCGGCACGTTCGGACACGGCTTTACCTATAGCGCGCATCCGGTTGCGGCGGCGGTCGCCATCGAGACACTGAAGATTTACGAGGAACGCAACATCGTGGCGCAGGTGCGCAAGGTCAGTGTGCCGTTCCTGAGCCGCGTGCGCGCGTTGCGCGATCATCCGCTTGTCGGTGAGGCAGACGGCGTCGGACTGCTCGCCGGCGTCGAGTTGGTCGCCGACAAGGCTTCGAAGCGGAGTTTTGCGGCCGACAAGATGGTGGGCGCGGCGTGCGCGAATTTCGCTCAGGAAGAAGGTATTTTTACGCGCGCCATGCTGTCGGACCGGCTGGCATTCTGCCCACCCCTGATTATCAGCGAGGCCGAGATCAACGAAATGTTCGACCGCTTCGCGCGCGCGCTCGACAAAACGGAAGCGTGGGTGCGGCGCGAAAAACTACGCGACTAAACGGATCACGACAGCGTGAGCGAGGAAGGCGGGGAAGCCGGCGCTAAAGTAGACCGACGACGTTTGGAGGAGACTATGTGGGTTCGTCGTATCATTCTCGTGTTCGTACTGTTGGCCTTTGCCGCGTTGGGTGCCTACCTCACGTTCTTCCACAAGGCGTTGCCGGACTCCCGGTTGGCTTGCCACACCGGCGCTTATGATCTCGACGACGGGCGCATTGTTACGATTTCACCGTCGAGCGGCGCGCAGTCGTTCCGTTTTGTATTCATGGACGGCGATACCGGGCGCGTCGTACCAGCGCCCGGGCAATCGAACGCTGCTCCTCGAAACTTTATCGGCGGACCTGGATGGGCAAGTGAAGCGCCAGTTCGCACGAAGATCGCATTCGGAAGCTGCGACGAGGGCACGATCGCACTGTCGATCGACCAAATGCCTGAGATCAAAGGCAAGCTGCGACCGCTCGACCGGACGGAGGTTCACTTCGAGAGCCAAGGCCTCAAACTCAGCGGCCACTTGGTCATGCCAAGGCTGGAAGGCGCGATCCCGGTTGCCGTGCTCGTGCACGGGTCGGAGCGCGACTCCGCGGTGCTGTTTAATCGCCTGCAGTATTTGCTTCCGGCGAACGGCATCGGCGTCTTTGTCTATGACAAGCGCGGTACGGGAAAATCGCAGGGCAGTTACACTCAGAATTTCCACTTGCTTTCGGATGATGCGGCGGCCGCGTTAAAGACGGCGCGCGAGACGGCGGGCTCGCTTGCGAGCGAAGTAGGATTTCAGGGCGGCAGTCAGGCCGGTTGGATCATTCCGCTGGCGGCGGGAAAGGCGAAGGCGGATTTTGCGCTCGTAGGATTTGGGCTGGCCGAGAATCCACTCGCCGAAGATCGCGAGGAAGTCTTCGACGATTTGCGGACCGCGGGATACGGCGACGAGGTGATTGCGAAGGCGCGCGAAATCACGGATGCCGCCGGGCGCGTGATGGCGTCCGGCTTCAAGGATGGGTTCGACGACCTCGATGCGATGCGGGCGAAGTACGGCAATGAGCCTTGGTTCGCTAAGATCAAGGGCGAATTCACGGGCGATTTTCTAAGCGCGCCGAATTGGATCATCCGCATCATCGGCCCGTGGTTCGATGTCGGCACGTCGTGGGCCTATGATCCCCTACCTGCGCTGCAGGCCTATCAAGGCCCTCACCTTTGGATTTTGGCGGGGCGCGACAGTTCGGCTCCAGCGGCCAACACGTTGCGCATTTTGCGCGGCGTGCAAGCGACGCATGCGAACTTGGATATCGTCATGTTTCCGACCGCGGATCACGGCATCACGGAATTCGAAGTGAAAAACGGCGAACGCTTAGACACGCGCTTTTCAGCAGGATATTTCCAATTGTTGGTCGATTGGATTTTGTTCAAGGACTCGAAAGTAACGGTGCAAGGACCCATCGTCTATGACGGCAATGCGGTTGCGGCGCCTCCGTAGGCGTTACTTTCGCTCGAGCGAGGTCATCATCTCGACGCCCTCGGGATCTTGGTGCGTCAGGACTTCGGCGTCGGGGAATGCCGCTTTGATGGCATCTTCGACTTCGTCGCTGACGCGGTGGGCCTCGATCAGAGTCATTTGAGCCGGCAGCTCAAGGTGAAGCTGAATGAACGAGCGGTGACCGGCGCGGCGGGTGCGCAGGTCGTGCAGGCTGACCACGTCGCTGTGACGGTTGACGATTTCTTTGATGCGCTTGCGGTCGGCGTCGTCGAATTCGCGGTCCATCAACTCGTCGTAAGAGCCGCGCAAAATGTTGAAGGCGCCCCAGGCGATCACGGCGCCGATGGCCAATCCCATCAACGGGTCGGCGACGTTCCAGCCCCAAAGCCCGGCCAAGATCAGCGCAATGACAACGCCGGCATTGGTGACGATGTCGGTGGTGTAGTGAAGACTGTCGGCGCCGATCGCCAAAGAGCGCGTGCGGCGAATGACGTAGCGCTGGAAAAGCACCAGCGCGAGCGTGAGGACAATCGAGGTCGCCATCACGACCAGGCCGCCGGCGGATTGCTCGACCGGCTGGGGATCGATCAAACGTTCGAGCGACTGAAACAGGAGGAACACGGCGGAGCCGCCGATGAAGGCCGCCTGACCGAGGCCGGCGAGCGCTTCTGCTTTGCCGTGGCCGAAGCGGTGCTCTTCGTCGGCGGGCGTGAGGGCGTGGCGCACCGCGATGAGGTTCAATCCCGAGGCGACGAGGTCCAATGTGGAGTCGACGAGGGATGCCAACATCGCAACAGAGCCCGTCGCGACCCACGCCCATAGCTTGATGAGGATCAAACTGCCCGCGACGGCGACGGCGGCGTAAGTCGCGAGGCGCTTTAAGCGCTCGGCTTGTGCGCCGGTCGCGCGCGGGGCGGCTGTCTCAAGCGTGTGGATGCCGCTCATGGGAACAGACGTTCCGTGCGCCACGGTGTTCCGGCGGCATCGCGCCGATAGACCAAGCGATCGTGCAGACGAAATGGACGGTCGCGCCAGAATTCGATCTCGAGCGGCGCCAATCTGAAACCAGACCAATGCGGCGGTCGCGGGACTTTGCTCAGGGCGTAACGTGCGGCGAATTTTGCGACTTCGGTTTCGAGCTCGAAGCGGCCTTTCAACGCGCGCGATTGGCGCGAGGCCCAGGCGCCGATCTGGCTGTCTTTAGGCCGTGACGCGTGATAGGCGTCGGCTTCAGCCTCAGTGACAATCGACACGGGGCCGCGGACGCGGATCTGGCGCCGGATGCTCTTCCAATGGAAGCAGATTGCGGCCTTTCGCGTGGCGAGAAGTTCCACGCCCTTGGCGCTTTCGAAGTTCGTATAAAAGACGAATCCGTCTTCGTCGTGCCCCTTCAGAAGAACCATCCGCAGGTCCGGCAGGCCCGAAGGATCGACGGTTGCCAGCGCCATGGCGTTGGGATCGTTCGGTTCCTTGGTCCCGGCCAAGGCAAGCCATTCCGAGAACAGCGCAAATGGGCTGTCTTTGGCCGCGATTTCGGACGGGGCGTCTTCAATTTGGTTCGAAGCGGTCATGCGATTTGGCGCTGCGCTGTGTCTTGGAACTTGGGTAATATAGTCGGGAGGGCCACGACGTAAGATATTTCTTTGCCCGCCTTTTTGAGACTGAGAGCTGCTCGCAACACCCATGATCGCCACCTCACGCATTCTAATACTGCTCGTCCTGGCGATCGTGGTTAGCGCTTGCGCGACCAACATCGTCGCCGAAAAAGCGTCCCGCTTCGATCAAGGAATCGCGGCCTATGATGCCGGCGACTTCGCCGCAGCCTATCGGATATGGGCGGGGCTGGCGCGCGAGGACGATCTTGGCGCCATGCGCAATGCGGCCCAGCTTTTGCGGCAAGGCAAGGGCGTCGAGAAGGACAGTGTGGCAGCGTTCAAACTCTACCGGGAGGCGGCGGAGAAGGGCCTGGTTACCGCAATGGCGAACGTCGGCGAGATGTATCTCACAGGAGAAGGCACGGAAAAAAATCCGCAGGCAGCGGCCGCCTGGTACGCGCGGGCAGCGACCGCCGGACTTTCCATCGCGCAAATGAAGATGTCGGAGCTTTACGAAACCGGCGTTGGCGTGGAACGTGATCCGTCGCGCGCGCGTGCCTTGCTGGAGCGCGCGGCGCGCAACGGCTATGCGCCTGCGCAAGCGAAGCTCAGTGCGATGGGTGCGACGATTGCCATGGAACCTGTCTCGCCCACGCCGGACGATGTCGATCTCGACGACCCCTGGCGGGGCGGCGGCACGGTGATCGGTGCGTTCGGCGGTACGACCAATGCCGGCGAACCGAGTGCGGCCGGACCTCGAATGTCGCCTGGAGAACCGATCGATCTCACCGCGTCGGCAAAGATGCCCGCGGCCGATGCGGCGCAGCTGAATGCGGGGCTTTCCGCCTATGCGGCAAAGAACGAGAGCTTAGCCTTCGCCAGTTGGCGCAACGTGGCTGCGCGCGGGAACTCGGAGGCGCAATTGCGCGTTGGGCTGCTCTATGCGCGCGGCGAGGGCACGGGGCAGGACATGATCGAGGCCTATCGTTGGCTAAAATTGGCCGCCGATCAGGGCCATGCGAGGGCTCCAGCGGAGCTTTCCTCGGTCGCGGCTCAATTGGCTCCGGCCGAGCGGGCGATTGCTGAATCCCTGGTCAAATTGCCCGCCGGCGACGGGACCAAAGCCCGGTAAACCATTGTCAGGCCTCAATATTTGCCAACCACCACTGTAACGTAGTATTGCAGTGTTCGGCACTGGGGCCACCTGTACAATTCGTTTGTTCAATTATTCGGACGCCAATTCGGCGTGTGAGCGCGCTTGCTGATGTATGACCCTTATTCAGTACTCGGCGTTCCTAGGTCGGCAACGGAGGACGATGTCAAACAGGCGTTTCGTTCGCTGGCAAAACGATTCCACCCCGACACGCAAGAAGGCTCCGCCGATAAGGGCAGGCGGTTCAAAGACCTTTCGATCGCCTACGAAATTTTGGGCGACCCCGGCAAACGCCAATCCTACGATCGCGGCGAGATCGACGCGCACGGTAATCCGCGCCACGGCTACACACCGCGGCCCGAGCGCGAACCTCAGCCGGAACCGGCGGCGCGCGCGGAAACTACAACCAAGACCGCCAAGAACGGCGCTCACGTCAACGGCGAAGGGACAAGTTCCGCGTTTCGCAATGCGTTCGAGCGCGCGTTCGGCGGTGGGGCGACAAACGATTCGAAGAACAAGAGCCGCGTCGAAGATTTGTTTTCCGAGTTTTTCGGCGAGCGTTCGAGCGGACGCAAGCGCCCTACCCCGGACAAGGGGCTCGATAGTCACTACGATCTTGCGGTGACGTTTGAAGAAGCCGCGTTAGGCGGCACCCGGCGCGTCAAGTTACCGGGCGGCAAACGCTTCGACGTCAAGGTTCCGATCGGCGTGCGCGAGGGGCAGACGATCCGGCTGCGCGGGTTGGGCGAGCCGGGCATCCCCGGCGGTCAAGCGGGCGACGCATTGATCACGATTACGATCGAAGCCCATCCCTATTACCGGCGCGAAGGCCGCGACATCCATCTCGATCTGCCGATCACGCTCAACGAAGCGCTGCATGGCACGAAGGTGAAAGTTCCAACGCTCAGCGGCCCGGTGACGATGGTGATCCCGCCCGGTTCGAATGCAGGGCAGCTGTTTCGCTTGAAGGGCAAAGGTGTCCCTTCTTATTCGATGCATCCGGCGGGCGATCAGTTCGTCACGCTGCAGATCGTATTGCCGGATCAAGCCGATCAGAATCTCGCGGAGATCGTGAAGCGCTGGGAAGCGGCGCACCCTTACGACCCGCGCAAAAAATTCGGCGACGTGTAAGATTTATTCCGCGCTGCGTTCGGCCGCAGTAGACTGTTCGCCATGAGCAAGATCGATCCTGATACGATTGCGGCGCAGTTGCTGCACCAGCGCGGTGCCGCATTGCAACCGGGCGACTCCGTCGTTCCGGGTATCTGGCCCAGCGCCGTGTTTCATCTGCCCGGCGACCCGTCGAATGCGTCCTACCAATACGGACGCTTTCACAATCCGACCTGGGAGGCGCTTGAGGAGGCGCTTAGCCTGCTCGAACAAGCCCAGACGATCGTCTTTCCTTCGGGGATGGCGGCGATAGCGGCGGTGTTGTTTGCGAATGTGCGGGCGGGGGATCGCATACTGCTTCCCGCCGACGGCTATTACACGACGCGGGCGCTCAGCGATCAGTTCCTCAAGCCGCTGGGTGCCGTCATCGAAACGCGGCCAACGGCGCAGTTCCTCGACGGCGGGTTTGAAGGGTTTCGTTTGATTTTGGCCGAAACGCCGTCGAACCCCGGATTGGACGTTTGCGATTTGGCGGCGGTAGCGGCGAGCAAAGCGGGCGCCATATTCGTGGTCGACAACACAACGATGACGCCGTTGGGGCAGCGGCCGTTGGACCTGGGTGCGGACATCGTCGTGTGCGCCGATACCAAGGCGATCAACGGTCATTCCGACACTTTGATGGGCCATGTCGCGACGCGGGACGGCGCCGTGATGGCACGATTGCGCGACTGGCGGAAATTTTCGGGCTCCATACCGGGGCCGTTCGAATCTTGGCTCGTCCATCGCGGTCTTGAAACGCTTGAGGTTCGCTTTGCGCGCATGTGCGCGACGGCGGGCATGGTGGCCGAACGCTTGGCACAGCACAGATCGGTGCGGTCGGTGCGCTATCCCGGGTTGAAGGGTGATCCCGCCCATGCGGTGGCGGCACGGCAAATGGCGAGTTTTGGCTTCATGATCTCGCTCACACTCAAGGATGGCACGGCTGCGGAGCGTTTCATCGAAGGGTGTCCCTTTATCCAGGCATCCACCAGTTTCGGCGGCGTGCGGACGAGTGGCGAACGCCGGGCGCGCTGGGGCGATGCGGTTCCCGAGGGCTTCGTGAGGCTGTCGGTTGGTATTGAACCCTCGGAGATATTGTGGCGTGCGGTCGCCGACGCGCTCGACAGGTTGTAGCCACCGAACGTTTCGCTCAATCCATTTCCTCGACCACTTGTTGGGCGAGCCTGAAATCGGCGCGGCATTCGCCTCTCCCGATCAATTGCACGCTCTTCGTTCCCGACTCGAAGTGTACGGCGGATGCACGGACGGTATAGGCGCCGGGCTTAAGCCCAGCGATGATGTAACGCCCGTTGTCGTCCGTCAGCGATGCGATGTCGGCGTGCGAGGGACCGGAATCAATGAGGACCGTCGCATCCCAGATTGGCTGCCCTCCGGTGCTGCACACACGGCCGACGATCGTGCCATTGTTGGCCATCAGGTGATTTTCCTTGTCGAACGCCCACGCCCGGCGACTAGCGGGCGTGGGTACGGTGTATCCTTCTTGGCTCAAGGACAAGTTAGGCTCCGAGTTGATCCTCGGTGTCCGTCTGAGTTTGCACACTCGGTCTCGTGCGAGACACCGCCACTTGGCGGCCGCCTTCGCCGCTCCAAAGTTTCAGATTGTCATACACCGGTTTCGTGATCCGGGTGGCCGAGTTGCCCCCCGGCGCGCCGTTGGTGTGAATGCCGACAACGGTCCGCCTGCCGCTGACACTGATCCACACGGGGGAACCGCTCTGCCCGCCCATCGTGTCGATTTCGTAGACAAGGGTGCGCGGGGTGATCTGTTTCGGCTTGCGGCCCATGAACCACATCGTGCCCGCCGGCATGTCGCCCGGGAACCCGGCCGTGTTCAACCGCTTGCTTGACATGTAGGGCGTCGAGAAGTTGGCGAACCCAAACGCACCGACACCCGCCGGTATCGGACAATCGCGAGGCAGGATGATCGCACCATAGTCGTACTCGCGCTTATGGCCGTTGACCCAACCCCGCACCGACCTGAAGTTGACCGCGTCACACTTGTTGAACGGTACTGCTACGCCATTGCGCGCGGGGGTAACCGTGACTCTGCGGGCCCAGCCGCCTTGTGACCGCATAAACACACAGTGGCCGGCCGTGATCACCGTGCGTGGCGCGACGAGGAAACCCGTTCCCAAAAAGCTGCTTCCGTTCGCGGCCTGGATACGCAAATGACAAATCCGCCGCCACGGCAAGAATTTTGTGTCCATCACTTGTGCCCGATCATCGGTGCCGATGATGACTTCCATTTGATCGAGCGCCGCTGCGAGTGCCGCTGCCTCATCTCCCGCCTCGGCGTCACCGGCTTCGATCCCAAACCGGCGACCCAGTCCACGCAGGGCTTGGAGGTGCCTGCGTAATCTGGGACTCACTTGGTTGATAATATGCGGGGCAACTTTCGATACGACAATCGGAAGCACCGTCTTTAGTAGCGGGGCGAGTGCGGCGAGCAACGGAAAGAACTCTTCCTCGCTGGCTTCAGCGAAATACGCGTCGGTCAACGCCTCCTCGCCCGCCTCTCCGCTTTCTTGGGCCGACGATTCGCTCCACCCTTCCACTGACTCGAATACGGACTGATCGACCTCTGGTGCTTCGTCGCTTTCGGTTTGAAGACCGCCGGTCCGCGTTTGCCTTTGGGTCGGACTTGAGACAGGCGCGTGGTTCTCGTCGCCTACGGCCTCGCTCGCGAATTCATCGGCCTCAGCTTCGGTGCCACCCAATTCACCAGTAACATCCCCGATGCTCTCGCCCGCTTCGTCGTAGTCACTCTTCACATAATCACCGAAGTGGTGACCATTGCCGCGGCCGGGCATTTGGTCGTTGGTTGCTAATCTTCCCATCTTCCTTCTCCTGATTTCGAATATGAAACTGGGAGACACAAAAATGCAGGCGGAACGCCTGGCTCCCCTTGAGTTTGAACAAATTCCACCTGTGCCAGCACTGACGCGTTGACTTTGCAGGTTCGTGTCGCGGTCCGAAGAGCTCAGCAGGATCGATCAATAATCAGGCCCTTGGGAGCGACGCATCGCTTCCATGGACATACGTACATACCCGACCCGAAAGAGTCCGAATGACGCGATCTTTGAATTTTCTTGGTTGGCCCACACCCGCAGGAGTTCAAAACTCGACACGCGCGACTTCGAGTGAGCTTACTCAATATTGGTATATATTATCACAGGACGTGTCAGCAATCACGCGAAATCTTTATCATTTTCTTTCAATTTGCACTCGCTCTCACTCTGAACAATAGAACTTGCGAAGAGCGAAATTCGGCGCAGGGTTGGTCGAGTATGGTGTCAAAAGCCCTGAGTTGCGCTCGAGCCGCTCGTTCGGCATGCAGTGTCATCGTGGAATTAGCGGCGGAGCACACGCCAAATGAACGGCGGGCGAGTCTGGGCCCTTTAACTTGGCCCAGCGCGAAAGTTGAGCCGACAGCGGCGTACACTCATCGCCAACAGGCTTTCATCTCGCACCATCCCCGATGGCGACCGGGTTTGTTAGACTGTCAATCGGCGTCGAGCCGCTTGAACCGTTGTAGCGAGCGATCGA
>JANOFM010000239.1:0-2824 GCA_031413635.1 Alphaproteobacteria bacterium
ACGATCGAACCATCGCCGCCATCGTCGAAGCGCAAAGCGCCGGGACGGCCGCGCGCCGCCGCCGCAAGTGCCAAGTTTTCCGCGGCGCAGCCAAGGCTGGCATAGACATGGTGATCGTCTGGATCGACCACGGGCGTCCGGCGGGAAAGATCGGGTAGAATGTCGATGCGGCCGTCCGCTAGGCGAAAGCGCCAAGGTTGCGTATTGTGGCCGTTGGCCGCGAGCGTGGCAAAGCGCACGAGCTCCCGCAGGTCCGGCTCGTCGGCAAGCGCGGCGCGCGTCGCAGCGGTCGCCGTGGCGTAGTCGCTGCTTGAGCCCATACTAAGAAAACTGAGTGTCACGCCACCCACCCCGGCAAGCACGACAGCTCCGCCACCGAGAAAGATCGTGCGTCTGTCGATGGCCAATTTGATCTCCTGCGGTCCGAGATGCGGGGGCATTCTCTTGCTTCGCCTCAATCAGGTCGTTGACGTGGATCAAGTTTGCGCGCGCAGCGGAGTTTCATGTCCCCGCAACAAGGTGTGAGGTCAACGCGACACCACGCAAAGGCGGAAAAGCCCGGCTTTTGGTCTCACGCCCCGGACTGCGACAGAAATGTGCCGACCTCGTCAAAGACTTCGCGGTCGTGGCCCACCCAAACGTGGCCGCCCTCGGGGAAGGCGACAAGTCGGGCGCCGCGAACGCTCGCGACGATATGGCGTGCGGCCGCCATTGTTTGAAAGCCGTCGTCTTCCAACGACACGGCGAGCGTTGGCGCGCGAATGCGCTCGAGCGCCATCGGCGCCGGCGTGTAGGCGAGTTTCGCGTCGCTCGAAAGGCCCATGGCACGGTCGCTGACCGGCAGAATATTGCGCAGGATCGCCCGCACGCGCGCACGTTCGCCGTCGCCGGCGCGCCGCACCAGGGCAGGATCGGTGGCCAGCAGCGCGCCGATCATCGCATCTTCGCTCGACGTCATCGCCGACCAGAAGATGAAATCCGACTTCAGGGCGTAATCGATGATCGCTTGTGCGAGCGCGCTTGGCGGCTCCACTGGCGGGCGGTTCGGCGCGTAAGCCGCGGGCACCATCGCGACGAGCGCGCTGCAGCGGTCCGGATGACGGATCGCGAATTGCAACGCCGAGAGCGCGCCGGCCGAGCCGCCGATCACCGGCAAGCGTTCGATCGCAAGCTGGTCCAACAGATCGACAAACGCATCGGCTTGGTTTTCCGACGAAGGGTCGGCGGGAAAAGCGGAGCGCAAATAGCCGAACCTGGAAGGTGCGATCACGCGCCATCCGCCCGCACTCAAGCGCCGCGAAAAGTCGAGCCCCTGATCGAAGCCGCCGCCAGTCCCATGGATCATCAGCAGCGGAGCCCCGGTGCCGGCTTCGCCGTATTCCATGGCGCCGGCGCGGCTCTGAATGACGACACTCCGTCCCAGCGTCAGTGCGCGGGCGCGTGCGATCTCGGCGGAGAACGCGCGCCACGTCGCGCCGCCCGCAACAAGTGCGCCCAGTCCCGTAAGACCAAGCAGGACCGATCTGCGGTTCATGCCGTCCTCCAACTGGCGACTTCGCGACAGCGTATGTAACGATTTTCAAGTTGTTGCATCGTCGCAATCCATGCGTTGACCCAAATCAAGTTATCACCCGATATCTCTGCTAGTGTTCCCACGGCAAGCCGGGAGGACGTGATGGCGGCGGCTCTACGCGCCGGTGCGGCCTATTTCGCAATCGTGTTCGCCATCGGCTTTGTGCTCGGTACGATCCGCGTAATTTTCGTTATCCCTCGCATCGGCGAGACGAACGCGGTGCTGATCGAATTGCCGCTGATGCTCGCGCTCTCGTGGGCAGCGTGCATGGGGCTCGCGCGGCGTTTCGCGGTTTCAACTGGCGCCGAAGCGCGCCTGGCGATGGGCGGCGTCGCATTTGCGCTGCTCATGCTCGGCGAATTGGGCGTATCGGTTTTCGGATTCGGCCGGACCGTGGCGGAACATTTCGCGACCTACCTGACGCCGGGCGCGCAGCTGGGCTTAGCCGCGCAAATCGGCTTTGCTCTGTTTCCCCTAATCCAAGGTCCGCATCGGCGCGTCGGCTGATTCGTCGGGTGAAGGTGTCGGAGCCACCAAGCGCCGGCATCGCGCGCGAAGTTGAGGCTTGACCGCTCAGCCGTCACGGACGCCGGAACAATCGATACGTCGCGACCAGCGGCACCGCGAAGCCGGATGCGACAAGCGCGTTCAACATCGCATTCCAGCCCACGCCATGGATCAGCGAAAAGCTTGTATCGACCACGAACCACACCGCCACCGACGCCGCAATCGCATCCCAACCGAACCGCTCGCCGCGCCTAAACGGTCCCTGCACAAGCAGAACGATCGCCACCATCCAACCGATCATCACCGCGCCGAGCACGCCGTTGACAAACTGAATATAGGCCACCGCCGAAGGCGAATAGTCCGGTTGCGGCGTCAACGTGGCGAGATAGATCGCGTCAAAAAGAAAGCCACCGGCGCTTGGCGCAAAAAGCAAGATCAAGCTGAGAGCGATCACGCCGCAAGTCACAGCCAACAACCAACCGCGCCAAATCATCGGCACTTCGATAGGCGCGTCCGTACGGGTCGGCATAATTGTATGTCTCCATTTTTCGTCGTCAACCGCGAAAGGGTGAGACTGTCGCGTCGCGGCGGTCAGACGCAATGACCTCGCATTTCGCCGATGAGGTCGCCCGAACAGCTGGAGGCTTCGGTGTCAGTGAGTAAGACAAAAGTACGACGGATTTGGAACGCGAAGGGGCACCGCGGGTAATTTCGGCCCACATCACCCTCAAACAGTGGCGCCGC
>JANOFM010000240.1:0-24875 GCA_031413635.1 Alphaproteobacteria bacterium
GGCGAGGTCGAATTGGGCGTTCAGTATGCCGTCGTGCTGACGACGTGTGCCGGCCTGTGGAGTTACGTCCTGGGCGACACTGTCTGCTTCGAGCGGCGCGATCCGCCGCTGTTGCGATTCACGGGGCGGACGAAACAGTTCCTGTCGGCCTTCGGCGAACATCTGATCGGCGAGGAAATCGAGACGGCGGTGGCGGTCGCGGCGGCGGCACGCGGGTTGACGGTGAACGATTTTTCGGTCGGCGCGGTCTTCCCGAAGGCCGCCGGCGAACAGGGCGGGCATCTGTTTGTCGTGGAGTTCGAATCCTTGCCGGCTGCCGGTGCGACGGCCGCCTTCGCCCAGGACATCGACGATTACCTCCGACGAGCGAACGACGACTATCGGGCGCATCGCGCGGAGGGGTTCGGCATGCGCGCGCCCGAGGTGCGGCCGGTGCCGCCGGGCGCGTTCGCGCAATGGATGAAGTCGCGCGGGCGGCTCGGCGGGCAGAACAAGGTGCCGCGGATCATCAACGATCAGGCGCTGTTCGCCGACCTGGACCGCTTCACCCAGGGACGTTAGCGCGCCCTTAAGCTGCTTGATCCGACAACGAGGGCGGTCTCTTGTTGAGGCCAACGCTCAGCCCAAGGACATGCCCGTGCAGGCCCTCTTCATCGGTCAGACCTATATCGACATCACGTTCCTTACCGACGAACTGCCGACGGGGGACGAGAAGACCGTCGCGCGCGACTATGCGGTGGCGTTCGGCGGCAACGCGGTGACGGCGGCGTTCGCCTGCGCGAAGCTCGGCGTGGTGCCCGATCTATTGACCACAATGGCCGACGATTGGTTGGGGCGCATGTTCATCGACATGGCGGCGGCCTATCGCATTCCGTTGCACGCGCGCAAAGTGGCGCGGTCATCGCTATCCTTCGTGATGCCCAACGACGGCAAACGCGCGATCGTGCGCTGCCGCGACGATCATTTTCTGCATCCGTTTCCCACTCTCAATCTCGACGGATGCCGAGCGCTGCATCTTGACGGCCATCAGCCGGACGCAGCGATGACCTATGCGAAGCTCGCGCGCGAGCGGGGCATTCTGGTCTCGCTCGATGGCGGGGGCGTGCGCGCGAATACGATGGAGCTGCTCGACTACGTGGACGTCGCGGTCGTCAGCGAGCGGTTTTGCGAGCAATTGGGAAGTTCGACGGATGCGGTGTTGCGGTTGTTGCGCAACAAAGGTTGTAAGGTCGGCGGCGTGACGCTGGGCGAGCGCGGCATGGCGTGGTTCGGCGAGGATGGCGTCACGCGCGAGCTTGCAGCGTTTCAAGTGCCGGCTGAGCGGGTGATCGACACCAATGGCGCCGGCGACCTGTTTCACGGGGCTTATGTCTATTCGTGGCTGCGCGCGCCCCAGGAGGGGTGGGAGCGGCATTTCCGGTTTGCCCGCGCGGCCTCAGCCTATGGAGTTCAATATCTGGGCAATGAGGCGCGGCTGCCACGGCAGGATGACGTGTTTGCCACAGCGGCGGCTTTCGGGGATGCGCTTTCGTAGGCATGAACTGTCGATTTAACATCAGGCGGCACTTGAACGCTCTGGATGAATGACAATTTGTCAGTTATGAATTGCCGCAACTGCGACGCTTTGCCCTTCGGAGAGAAATCGATGTCTGTCACGGAAACCTATTTGCCCGAAATTGCTCCGGCATTCGAAAAGGCCAGCGACAACAAGCCGTTTCAGCTTCGACCAATCAAGGCGTTGCAGGCGCTTGGCCGGTTGCTGAAGGACAAAGAAGACACGGCGCAAGTGTTCGAGATCATGCGCCATCTTTCCGGACGCTCGGTGCCCAACGGTTATGCGCGGCTGCTGAAGACGCCGGCGGGCGGCGCAATTGCGTTCCGTCATCAAGAACTCGCGGAGATCTTGTCCGATCGCGAATATCTCTCGCGGCTGCCCGAGGGCAGCGTCGGGCGCGCTTATCTGACATTCACAATGACCGAGAATATCTCTGCGCAGGGCCTGATCGAGGAAAGCCGCAAGGGCATCGACGACGGTATCGACAGCGCACATCCTTACGCTTGGTACGGGCGGCGGCTGCGCGACGTGCATGACCTATGGCATGTGCTGAGCGGTTATGGCCGCGATGCGTTGGGGGAGGCGAGTTTGGTTGCGTTCTCGTACGCGCAAACGAAGTCGCTGGGGTTTGGGCTGATCGCGTTTGCCGGAGCGCTGAAATTGCGTCAAGAGGTTCCGAACTTGCCCAGTTTCAAGGTTGTGTGGGAAGCCTATCGCAATGGACGCAAGGCAGCGTGGTTGCCGGGCGCCGACTACGTCAAATTGCTTTCCGAACCTTTGAGCACCGCACGCGCGCGGCTCAACATTGCGCGGCCCGTAGCTTATAATTCCGTGCCTGCCGAGGTCAGATCCGCCCTCGGCGCGACGATGGTGCCGGCCTAAACGGTCCGCTTGCCTTACACGGGGCTGACGTTTCACAGTCCTTCGCAATCGACATTTGCGAAGGACAAACCATGCCCTATCAGACCATCAAATACGGCACCCGGGCGCCCGTTGCACTGATCACGCTCAATCGACCCGAGCGGTTGAACGCTTGGATACCGAAGATGAGCGAGGAGATGGCGCACGCCATCGAAGTCGCCAACGGCGATCGTTCGATCGGAACGATTGTGGTGACGGGCGAAGGGCGCGGGTTTTGCGCCGGCGCCGACATCGAGTACACGTTCAAGTCGCGGCTTGATGGGCGCGACCCCGGCGCCAATACCGCAGGCGGGCAGAGCGGATTGCCGAATGGGCTCGATTGGATCGGCTTGGTGCGCAAGTCGAAGCCGCTGATTGCCGCGGTCAACGGGCCAGCGGTCGGGATCGGCGTGACGATGATTTTGCCGTTCGATGTCATTGTCGCGTCGAACCTCGCGAAATTCGGATTTGCATTCGTCAAGATGGGGATCGTGCCGGAGTTGGCCTCGAGCCATTTTCTGGTCAGCCGCATGGGGTGGGGCAAGGCCAGCGAGTTGATGCTGACGGGTCGGCTGATCGACGGGCGCGAGGCGCACGACTACCGTCTTGCCGATCATGTTGTTGACCATGGTTCGTTGCTTTCCAAGGTCTTCGAGATCGCCCACGCGATTGCCGCCAATCCGGATCCGATGCTCAGAATGACCAAGACCTTGTTGACGCAGAACGCCTGCGAGCAAGACATGACCCTGGCACAAGCGCGAGAAACCGACTATCTGCGCCAGTGTTGGGAGCTTCCCGAGCATAAGGAGGCGGTGTCCGCGTTCTTGGACAAGCGACCCGCCCGTTTCAGATGACACGGGGATCGCATAGGATCGACCCGAATTCCACCGAATGGGAATTGGCTTTGGAGTTTCGCGGAGCGTCGCATGCAAGATGTGTCTATTGTCGGAACGGCGAGTATTCTGCCCGACGCCATCATATCCAACCGGGAGATCGGCGAGCGGCTGATCGCGGGCGCCAAAGCGCGCGATGTCTATGACTCCGCATCGGCCGAGATGGTGCGAACGCGGGCCGAGTTGATCGAACAGAAGACCGGGTTGAAGGCGCGGCGGTTCTTCGGGCCCGAAGAGACTCCTGTCGATGTCGGCACGGCGCTGCTTGAGAAGCTGATGGACGATACGGCCTGGGCGACGCTTGATGCGGTAATCGTGTCGTCATCCTCGACGCAAGGATTTCCGGGCGTCTCGCAGCAAATTGTGGTGGCTTCGCGCGAGAAGAACGGCGCGCTGGGACACCCGTTCGTTCTCGACATCAGTAGCAACGCCTGCACCGGGTTCATGTATGCGCTGACGGTCGGCAAAGCCCTCGTACAGGCGATGAGTTACCGGCGCGTGGCCTGTCTTGCGATCGAGTTCTCGTCGCGTTGCATTGCCTACGATCCCAAGGCGTTCGGCATCAGCACGTTGTTCGGCGATGCCGCGGCCGGGGTATTGCTGGAGGCCGGACATCACGGCATCGCCGCGATCAAAGCCGTGCGTGCAAGTTCGATGGTCGATCCCGGCACGATCGGTTTGATCAAGGGCAGCGGCATGCAAGCCAACGAACCGGCGCGCGAGGTACCGCAAGACCAACGCTGGTATATGGCGGGCCCTCCGGTCGCGGTCGGTGCGACACGGATTTTGATCGACGAGATCCGGCGCTATCAGGGCGAAGGCCACGCCATCGACTGGTTGATCCCGCATCAAGCCAATCTGACGCGCATTTTGATCCCAGCGTGCAAGTCGGCGGGAATCGATCCGTCGCGGCTTTGTGCGTCATTCGGCGAGACCGGGAATACGTCGAGTGCCAGTATTCCGTTGTTGCTGGATCAGTTGGTGCGCGACGGGCGGGCGCAACCGGGACAGAATGCGTTGTTGATCGGATTCGGCGCCAGTTTTTCAGTCGGCTCGGCGTTGTTGACGTTTCGGTCATAGGTCGCTAGGCGGCGCGCCTACTTTCGCCACGCGATAGCAACGAGCGCCCGCGGCGGTCGGCGGGGATCAAGTCCGACCGCCCCATTGCCGTCAAGACGGTCGGGAAAATGTCGAGTATGGAGCACCGGCCGCCGTCCGCAGGGTCTCCCGTTGCGAGCCACAGGATCCCGTCGGGATGATGGCAGCCACTCTTCATCCCGTCGATTTGATAAAACACATCGAAGAAGCGGATGGATTCGTTCGAGTTTTCTCGCGAAATGAGCGCGTCAGGCGACAGATGATTGGAAATACTGCAACCGAAGACAAATCCGTCCGCAGCATGGTCCGACATTCCCGCTAAGACGTGGCCTTCGCTGCGCAATCCGCCGAGCACACGAACCGCGTTTGCGCGCGCTTGTTCCGTGACAAAGCGCAGGCGAAACTGATGAGTCATCACCGGCTCAATCTCGGCTCCTTCAATTTCGAGTCGGGCAAACAGAGTTTCAATATTGCGCGGCCGATAGAACAGTTGGCCACCTGCATTTTCCTTTCGCAAGAACGGCTGCTGGCTGAGCGCAGTGGCGAAAATTACAAGATCACGCGGGCCGGTCAGCGAGACGATTTCCCCGATCAGTCGATCCATCGACACATAGCCATATTTGATCGCACCCCCGTAGAGGTTCGTTTGCTCCGGAGTTGGCTGAATCATGAATGCCTGTGGCTCCATGTGGCGCCAAAAGGAATGCTGAAGGTGGGCGGTACTGTTTGAAAAGAACGTGGCGAAGCTCGGACGGTGACGGTGATACAGATGCTTGAAAACGTCGAGGTAGAGGCGGTCGAGAATTGCCACGCGTTGCCAGCTAAGCGACTTGTCCTTGACGCGCTCTTGCGTCAGCTGCGCTAGCGTCTGGACGACCGTTCGCGCGCTCAGTCCGTGCCCTGCCATAAAGCTCAAGAATTGTGCGGCGCTGACCGGCGCGGCGCCAGCCTTTGGGTTTGAGTATTCTCGCACATACTGTGAAACAAACTTCTGGAATGTGTTGAGTTCTGCCGGCTGCGCGATCTGTCCGTCGCACCATGGGTCGGCAATGAAGAAGCCGCGATCAGCCGAGAAGCCCTTAACATTCATGCTGCCGCAGCAACCTAGCTTGAGGCCCGCGTCGCCGAGTACATCGAATATGTCCTTGTGCGTCGCACGAGGGCCGTCAGTCAGATGAAAAACGCCGTGCTGCTCGAAGCTCAATCCCGTGTGGACCGAATACCACTGGATCCAGGGTTCCAGTTCAGACGGAGTTTTGACATCCGCTTCTGAAATGAAGCGCACCGAGCTATCGCGCAACGCTTTGAAGTTCGGCAACGACCCGTCGGCGATCCAAGCATCCATCAATCTCGGAACAAGTTCGTTAAATTCGACGAGAACGACTCGTTCGTAAGGCTTCTGCATCTTGGATGAACCTAGGAGAGTCTTGCACGGAATGCGGGCACCGGCCGGTTGCCCGTCTCGATTGGCGATACCTCCTCAGTATGCTGTTCAACACCAGAGCTCGCGACCACTTCGCGAAGGGATACCGACATCACCAGCAAACAGAAGAACACATCATAATAGGCCATCGACAAAAAGCTGCCGGCGGAGACGTACCCCGCGATGCTTACCAAGAGCATTCGCGCGAGCAGGTTTGACCACGCCAGGTGAGGCTGGTCGCGCGTAGCCTTCAGAATACGCGTTAGGTTGAATATCGCCGCGCCAATCATAGCCAAGAAAACGACAAATGCCGGAAATCCGTGATCGCCCAACAGTTGGAAATAGATGCTGTGGGCGGCGCGACCATCCTTGGTCGTGTCGTGCGGACCGCGAAAATGACTATACGTCGCCGGATTCTCGATCGCTGCAAACCCACCGCCGACGAGCGGGCGTTCAATCGCCAAGTTCCAAGATGTCTGCCACGCATAGATGCGCGAAAGCGCCGAATCATCTTGTTGATAGGTTTGAATCGTGTCGATACGGGAGAGCCAAGCTGCCGGAGCAAGTTGCCAGATGCCCAATCCGAGGACTACTGCCACCAGTGTGGCCGCCATCTTCCGGCGCGACATCGACAAGAACGCAAACCCGACTACAAGCAGGCCGATGAAGCCGCCACGTGAATATGTGCCCACAACCGCGACAATCGCCAGAAGGATGCCGATTAGGCAAGCCGCTTTTACAGCGCTGTTGGCTGAGGTCGAGCGCAAGTAATGCAGTAATGGGATAATCAGCACGATTGCGAGGCTGAGGTTGTTGTTGTCGGCGATCATTGAGTCCGACGGGCCGAAGATCGTTGCGGAAGCAGAGCCCGTGGCCAAAAGGTATCCAGCACCTTTCACCGCGTAGTAGCCGATCGAGATGACGGTCACCCACAGAAACGCTTGGATACGAAGCTTGCTCGTCATCAAGCCCAAAGCAACAACGGCGAGTGCGATCGTCTTGATGTGGCGATCCCACAGGGCATACGAACGGTCGAAATCGATCGCGAAGTAGGTCGAAAGCGAAAATAAAACGGCAAATGCGATCAACAACACTGGAAGCAACTGATTTGGAAGTCTCTTCGGCTCAGCGGAGACGAACCACGCCAGAAGCGTCGCAGCGGCAATGTAGAAGTTGAACGGAAAATCATACGCCAGTCCGAATGCTTCCCGGTGCGGGTTCATGAACGCCACCCAGGCCCAGAGCAGGACCCCGACAAACGGAAAAACCAGCGCTGCAGGCAACACCGAAAACACGGTCAGAAATACGGCTAAACTGCGCACGTCTCTTCCCCCAATTCCCCAATCGAGCTAACACGAGCACCGATTTTTCACCCCACGCGTGAACAATGCCACACAATGGGAGGCCGAGAAAACGCGAAAGCCAACGGTTTTCGGCAACCATCGGCGATTAGGGATAAAAAATGAGGTGCGTGTCGAAAGTGACACGTTGCAGGCTCGGTGTTAATGTTCTGGCTGTTGATTGCAAGTATTGGGGGACATTCTCATGGCAGCCATACCCTTTCTCGCAGCCTTTATTTGCTTCGGTTTGGTGATTTTTTGGTACGTTCAGGATGAAGCCACACGCGGCGGTCGCGGGCGAGGCGGCTTTCTGCGAATGAGCGACGGACCCGGACAAAATCACAAGCATGGCGGGGCTTGGAAGAGCGGAAAACGAGATCGCCCTTGGCATGTGACGCGCGACTAGCGGTCTCTTTCGTAGAGATCACTCAACCAGTAAGCGTTTTCTGACTGGCCATTTCAGGGCAAGCTTCGCATCGGTCGCGGCAGACGCAGCCACCGATGCGCGTTCGTAAACGACCTTGAGACGACAACCCAGGTATCAAGAGCGAACGAACAGCATTGTCCAGCTTCCGTTTTCCGGATAGGCGGACCGCCGGGCCCATGCTCGACCAGCGAATTTGCGAGACCGACGCTCTATGGTTATCGACGCCACGGCATTGTGCGATTGGCAGTCGCTCGCGATTTCGGGTTCGGCGTCAGATTTGAAGTTTGCCGAGCGGGCGCGGCGTGATCTTCAACTGTGCGAGTTTCAACACGACGTCGCATGGCAGAGCACCGATATCGACGCGACCCGCGAGCGCTTGGTAGTGCTTAGCGATTGCAGCGATACCGGCGTGGCAGGGTTGCTTTGCGCACGCGTTGCCGACAACGACATCACTTATACCGTGGCCGGCCGGACTATTCTTCGCCGCAAGATCGCTCAATATACGATCCACCAGGGCCCGGTCACGACGCGCAACCCCGCGCGAGGCGCGATCGAAGCGGGGATGGAGAAACTCGCAACCGAGATGCCGACCGGCAGCGCCGTCTATGTGAGCGCGGTGCCGCGGGGTTCGCACTTGGATGACCTGCTTGCCGATCGCCGTAGCGGACTGCGAAAGGCGTTTCACGTCATCCCTTGGGGCCGGTCCAGCACGCATTTCAAAATTCGCTGGAGCGGAAGCGCCGAAGCCTATTTGGCCTCGCTGAGTTCAAAGACGAAACGCAAGAACGTCCGGCGCGCTTCGCAAAGACTCAAGTCCGATCAACCCTTAAGAGTGGAATGCTTTCGAAGTGCCGGCGAGATTAACCGATTCCTTGCTGACGGCGCGGCCATCTCCGCCAAGACGTACCAGGCACGGGATTTGGGCCTTGGACTCGAAGATCAACCGGGACGGGAAGCGCTCATTCGTTTTGCGGCGCACCGCAACGCCTTTCTCGGACATATTCTTTATGTCGGGGACATACCCATTGCCTTCAGATACGGCTTCATCTTCGGTAAGACCCTTTTTGCGGTTGGAACCGGGTACGATCCGGCCCATGTCGCGCTGGCGCCGGGCTCCATACTTTTTCTCGAAGCGTTGAACGATCTTGAACGATCGGCTTTACCCATCGATTTGATCGATTTCATGCCGCACGAGAACTCGTTCAAAAGAGACCGCGCGAACCTTGAGATCCAGGTTCACAATTACTTTCTGTTCCCTCGAACTTGGTCCGGCTTTTCGATTTACGCACCTATCGCGCTGCTCGAAATTGTCGCCGACGTCGCCGGCCGCAACCTGCGGCGCATCAGGCGTATTTTTGGTTCATCAAAGCCAGCGCGCCCGAGCCAAAGCCCGGACAGCAACGATTTGGAGAGTTATACCAAGTTGTGCGGACCGGCATGCATTGGTCCGACTGGCGCGCGAGCTTGCCGACTGCACGCCGCTTCAATGGGCGCACACTTAGGAAGCCACTCTGCTTGGCGAAACCCCAAGGTTTGCGCCGTCTGAAGCTTGACAAGCGGCACAGGGGTCCGGTGTGCAGCATGAGTGCGACACATCGTAAAGTTTGAGCAGTTTGGCGCCGAACACTTGGCGCCGCGCGACGACCGGCATTGCGACATGACGGACAAGGGGCGGCTGTCCGGAATGGGTGTCCGGCGTGCGTGTTCGGCATCGCAAAGCGTCGAGCATTCCGTGCCCGCAAGCGCGGCGCGATGGGCGAGCCTTCCTGGGGGGCGCCGGCATCTTGCCGGCTCTTTTGTGGCGCGAAGAACGGGCCGACTGGAAGCCGGCGGTCCCAGGGGAAGCACTCATCCCCACCACCCGAGCGCAGTTCGTCAGCCTGAGTGGTTACAGCGCCGAATATCGCCGAAATCGCCAAAAATTGCAAGAACAAAATAGCAACCCGATTTCACTCGAACAAACCGTTCGCGTTGCCTGGCCAGGGTGTCTTTCCAGAGACTCTTGCCAGAGAAATCTCTCTCTTGGAAAATTCTCTGGGCAACGCCCCGTCCCCCGAAGCAACGCAAGAAGGTACAACCTTGTCGATGCATCGGCGACGATCTTGAAGATCCTGCCCGGCCGCGCCAGGCAAACCCGCTCACCAACGCTTTCGAAACCGGCGAACAGGGTGACCGTCGGTTGGGCTGCGGGATGAGTCACGATTACCTAGGGTTGGTATTAGACAAGCAACCGCTTTTCGCCCAGCGCCTGCGCCGTTGCCGCCGCTAGCTTGGCGTCGCGTGCGGAGGATGCGTCTACCGACGCCCGTTCGTATAGTACCTTGAAGCGGTCGCGTAGCGAGGCGCCCGGGCGCGAACGTCCCAGCTCGTCCGCCGCATAAGACGCGAGCAGCACGAGAGCATGCATCTTCTCGGGAATCTTGGACCGCAGAACCATCAGTCCTCTAAAGTTCGTCCACCACCACCCTTCGTCGCGCATTCCGGGATAGTAAAGCACGGAAAACTCAGGGTGGCACAGATTGAACGCGATCGTTATGCGAACGCCCGTACCGCGATAGGGCTCGACGTGGTGGAACTGAGACGCGGGAAACAGCGCCATCGTTCCGGGCTTTGGAACGAGCGCATATTCTCGAGATTGCACGTCGCGTCCGGGAAGCGTGGGTTGTGCGACTCCGCTGCGGTCTTCGAAGATGGTGCGGCCCGAGTCGACCGGCGTTGCGACCGCGCCGAGGTCGACATAGTAGAAGCCGGACAAATGCGCACCCTCGTCGAGGTGGTTGTGAGAACGGTTGTGGCCGCCCGGCGGATTCACGTTCGCCCAAGCGATCTGCACTTGCCAGTTGTCCAAGAATTTCGGATCGGAGGTGGTGTGCGCAACCAGCTTGGCTGTCGATAGGCGCACCATGGCCAGGAATTCCGCGATGCACGGTTCGGGCCAGGTGTGAAGATCGAAGTTCGAGTGCCAGCCCTTCCTGTTCGAATTGACGACGCCGGGCGACGACCGAAAGCGCGTCATAATCGCTTCGCGCAATTCCTTGTTCACTCGCTCAGGATTCTGCCACTGACAGACCGTCACAGGAATAGGAAACAATTCCCGTACGGTGACTTTCGGTTCATCGACGATCACGTCTGACATGGTCATGGCTTTTTCTGCTCTGCCGGTTGTCTCAAGCGCCTTTGGCACCCATTCATGGCGAAAAAAAATACACTGCCGTCAGCCTGGCTAGCAAGTGTAGAGGTCGCGACGGCAGCGCATCGATCAGCCGCAAGGCGACCCTCGTAATCAGTCAGTGATAGTGAATTTCGCTGGCGCCGCCGGCGAATTGCGTATCAAACGCAGCTAATCCGCTTCCGGGCCGTTCTTGGCCTGCCCAGCGGCCTTCGGCGCACCGCTTCGATGCGTGCGCGGATGGCATGACGCCGCAGGAGTTTCGTACCCCAGCGGGTCAGGCCGTGGAGCGACGCTAACGACGCGATCGAAGTGGTATCGACGAGGGTCCGCCTGAAAAGAACATGGTCGCGGACCATTTTCTTTTCATTAGAGGCGTAGTCAGCGTTTGAATATCCGGCAAGGGCTCGGGAACTGCGCTGTGTTCAGGGTCGCGCAAAATTCAGGCAAGAGAACCGTACTTACGTGATGCGCCGCCCGGCACCGCAGCGTGCCTGTCAGCGTTCAACGCGGGCATCCGTCGCGCTCGGCAGAGCGGAGTCCAATGGGTCCCCATCCAGCACTTTGCGGCCCGTGATCATCGCGGAAATCAATGCGCCGCCCTCGCGAACTTCGGTTGCGACGACCGCTACGACGTGCACAACCACAACCGCGGCCAAAGCGAAGAAGGCGTAGCGATGCGCGCTCAGGATCTGCCACCTGAGTGCGCGCAGCTCGAGACGAAATTGTTCGTCATCGAGCGACGCTAAGGCCGAAGAAACACTCGATCCGCCGAGCCCCAGAGCGGATAGCCATTCCCGAACTTGCGTATAAACCGCATCGAATTCAGAAAGGATCAGTCCGGTGACGGCGAGCACCGTCATCAAGGTCATCATCAAAACGACGGCGACGCTGCCCAAGGGATTGTGTCCCAAATAGCGATATGGCCGACGCGCGACAAAGTCAGAGACGTGGGTCCAAAACGCCGTCAGAAAATTTGGAGAGAACGTCAACATCTCCCGCCAGCGGGCATGGCGATTGCCGAGGAAGCCCCAGACAATCCTGGCGAGAACCGCGGCCGCCAGGACATAGCCCGGAATGACATGCAGATCTTCGATCATAACTTTGCCAACGCGCGGCAGCTCGAGCACCTCGTAATACCACAAGATCAGGCCCGATCCTGTCAATGGCAGAAAGACAAGCACCATTGTCCAATGCAGCCATCGCGTCGTCAGATCCCAAACGTCGTAGGATCGCATCGGCCTAGGCGTTTCGGGCGTGACCGGGCTCTGCATTTTCATCGCGTTTCGAACAACAGGGAACTGAGCGATTGTTCGGCCATGCGACGTACGGTTCGAACAGCGTTCGATTTCATCGGTTCGACCCTTGGAGACGCGGACAGACAGTCGGTCGGGGTCAATCGACCGAACGTCGTTACGTCGACACCCGCCGAATGGCGCCGCATGATTTCGAAGAATTCGTCGAAGCGTTTCAGCAGGAACTTATTGGCTTTCGTGCGAGATCGATTGAGTAATTCGAAGCTGTGACCGACAACGACCGTCGTCGGCCGCGATTGGCGTATGGAGGTTGCGACCGCCCATTCCATTTCCGCCGCCGACACGGCGCAGAGTTGAAGATGTCTGACTCGGCCGGGAAGATCCTCAAAGTGCGTGATAGGAACTTCCACCACGCCTTCGACTTCGGCCGGCGCATTGAGCGTTGGGAGGGACTCGAGCGCGCACGGCTTGCCCATGAACATTCGGTTGTAACTCGTGTCAAAGGCGATGCCCATTTGCGCCAAAGCACGCAATGAATCGAGATTGACGCCGTAGTTGCCGGCGCGAAAGGCCCGCACGGCGGGGACGCCCGCTTGGGACAGGGCCTCCAGGCCCAGCGTCAATAGGCGTCGCTGCATGGTGAGATCGAAATTTGCGAGGTTGCCGCCTCGCTTGCCGTCGGCAAGTTCTTTCGTCGTCCATTGAAGCCATTCAGTGTGCAGATGAAGCTGCACCTCGTGACCGGCTTCGAGAATCGGCGCGACCGCGCGCTTAAGAACGTCGCCGCCTACGGCGTAGGAGCTCAGCGCTTCGACGAAGAACACGGCCTTTAAACGATGAGCATCAAACCGTTTGATTTGATAGCCGACGCCCCATGCGCCGCCCGGCACGATGCCGAAAATGTTGCGGTCCAGATTGTCTTGCGGGCTCATGCCCCGTTGATGGAAGCCCGGCGACAGCTCGGTATCGACCGTGAACAAGACTCTTGTCATGCGACACCGCCTCGCATCGACATCAGCCGTCGGTATGCCGGTTCGTACTTATCGACGCTGGCGGGCCAGGTGCGTTCGCGCACGACGTAGTCGCGCGCGGTCTTGCCGATGAGTGCCCAGGTGTCGCGCGCCCCGACGACGTTGACTATGCCGGTGGCGAGTGCTTGCGTGTCATCGGCGGCAAAGAGAAACCCGTTGGATCCGTTGGCAACGATCTCGCGGTGGCCGCCACAGTCGGAGGCTATCACAACACGCCCTTTGGCCATCGCCTCGATCGGCTTCAGGGGCGTGACGAGATCGGTCAAGCGGCTCTTGCGGCGCGGATAGACGAAGACGTCGACGAAATCGTAGTAGCGCTCGACATCGGCGAAGGGCACGCGCCCGGTAAAGACGACGGCGCCTTCGATATTGTTGGCGGCAGCCAGCCGTTTCAATTCGGCCTCGTGCGAGCCGCCGCCGACCAGCAGGAGCTTCAGATTGGGAACTCGTTCTAGCGCTTGCGGCAAAGCGTTCAGCAGGACGTCGAGGCCCTCATATTCGTAGAACGACCCGATGAAGCCCAGAACGATGGCATCGTTCAAGCCCAATTTTTGCGCTAAAATTTCATCACGTCTTCGTTCGGGTGAGAAGTGGGCGAGGTCAACGGCATTGGGTATGATGCAGAGTTTGTCTTCGGGAATGCCGCGGGAGAGCACGTCTTGCCTGACGCCCTCACAAAGGACCGCGACTGCGTCCGCATGACGAAGGACGTAGGATTCAAGCGAGCGGCTGGCGCGGTACCGTAGCGAGCCGGGCTTGACCGTGCCCGCCTCGACTCCCGCTTCTTCCCACAGTGCGCGCACTTCATAAATTACGGGGATGCCTTTGGGGTGAGCCGCCCAAAGCGCCGGCAGTCCGTTCAGCGCCGGCGAATGAGCGTGGACGATATCGGGTTTGGTTTCGTCGATGAGTGCCGAGAGGCGGCGTGCGGTGGCCTGCATCTCGCGGACATAGTTCAGGCCCGGCATGCGCGAAGCAATGCCGTTCGGCGCCGGGGTGCGATGGAAACGCCAGCCGGAGATGTCCTCGCTTTCGGCCGCAGCGCGATTCTGGCGCGGCGTCGTCATCAGGACGGGCTCCCAATTTCGCGCGCGCTGTTCGCCGACGATGCCCAGCGTGCGCGAGACATAACCGCTTTGTAGCGGCAGGGAATGGTCGAGAACGTGGAGAATACGCACGATGTGGCTCGCCAGTTCTACCAGGCGCCGACGGTGTCGATGACGAACTTGTCCTTCAGCATGTCGCGGTCGACGTGCATGAAGGCGCGGTGCGCGACCAGCAGGACGATCAAGTTCGCCGACTTCACGGCGACTTCGAAGTCGGCGAGTTCCAAGTTCGGGCTGTCGAGTTCGTGGGGCAATTTGTTGACGTGCGGTTCGACGACGAGGATTTTTCCGAGGTTGGATTGGCCGAGCTTCCTCACTACTTCCACCGCGGGGCTTTCGCGCAGATCGTCGACATCGGCTTTGTAAGCGAGGCCGAGGCAAGCGATCACCGGCTGCCTGAGTTCGGAGGCGCGTTTTTGCACTTTCCGCACGACGAAATCCGGCTTGCTGTCGTTGATTTCGCGGCTGGCGCGGATCAGCTTGGCGTCGTCAGGGGCGCCGTCGACAATGAACCAGGGGTCAACCGCGATGCAATGGCCGCCGACGCCGGGTCCCGGTTTGAGAACATTCACTCGAGGGTGGAGGTTGGCAAGCCTGATCAATTCCCAAACATTGATGCCGAATTTGTCGCAAATAAACGAGAGTTCGTTGGCGAAGGCGATGTTGACGTCGCGAAAGGCATTCTCGGTCAGTTTCGACAATTCGGCGGTGCGGGCATTGGTGACGTGGCATTCGCCCTTGACCACGATCTGGTAGAGCGAGAGCGCCAATTGCGCGCATTTGCGCGTCATGCCGCCGATGATGCGAGGGTTGTTGACGACCTCTTCAAGGATGCGGCCGGGCAGCACGCGCTCCGGGCAGTGCGCGACGCGGATGTCGGAGAGTTCCCCCTTCTGATGCGGAAACGAGAGATCCGGTCGCAGGCCCGCCATGATCACGCTTAGCTTTTCCGTGGTGCCGACCGGAGAGGTGGATTCCAGGACGACCAGGTCGCCTGTCTTCAGGCACGGAGCGATTGCCGCAGCTGCGGCTTCGACATAACTCACATCGGCGCGATGGTTGGCGCTTAGCGGCGTGGGCACGGCAATCATGTAGGCGTCGGCGTCTTCGTGTTGGAGCGAGGCGCGGAGCTTTTTCGTTTCAACAACACGCCGCACGAGGGCGTCAAGGTTGGGCTCGCCAAAATGGGCTTTGCCTTGATTGACCTTGTCGACGATGTCGGCCTTCGTGTCGACGCCGAGGACGTCGACGCCTTGGTCGGCAAACACGGCTGCCGTCGGCAGACCGATATAGCCGAGGCCCACGACCTCGATCTTACGAAACTGAGCCATTGATCAAGCTCCGCACGATGCGTCCGGCCGCGTGGCCGTCGCCATAGGGGTTGAGGGCGCGAGACATACGCTCATATTGCGACCGGTCGTCAAGCAGCGCCGTGGCGCGCTCCAGCAGCCGGTCGCCGTCGGTGCCGACGAGTTCGACGGTGCCGGCCTGGACCGCCTCGGGACGTTCGGTGGTGTCCCGGGTGACCAACACGGGTTTGCCGAGGCCCGGGGCCTCTTCCTGGACGCCGCCGGAATCTGTGACGATGAGGAAGCTTTTCGACATCAGCCAGACGAAGTCGCGATACGGCTGAGGCGCGATCAGGTGAACGTTATCGATACCCTTCAAGACCTCGTTCGCCGCTTTTTGGACGACCGGATTCAAATGAACCGGAAAGACGATTTGGATGTCGCGGCGCCGAGCGAGCGCGGCCAGCGCGCCAAACACACGCTCCATCCCGCCGTCGAAATTCTCTCGGCGGTGGCCTGTGACCAGGATCATGCGGCGCGACGCATCGAGGAATGGATATGTCTTTGCGATTTCGACCGAAAGCGCGGCATTGTCTAGAATCTTGTCGCGCGTCCAAACCAGCGCGTCGATCACCGTGTTGCCGGTGACGACGATGCGGTCGTCGGGGATGCCTTCCGCGCGCAGGTTGGCTCGCGAGCCTTCGGTCGGCGGGAAATGCAAGGTCGCGATTTGCGTCGTAATCTTTCGGTTCATTTCCTCGGGCCAGGGCGAGTAGATGTTGCCCGTGCGCAGGCCCGCTTCGACGTGGGCAACCTTGATTTTTTGGTAGAAAGCGGCGAGCGAGGCGGCGAACGTCGTTGTGGTGTCGCCCTGGACCAAGACCCAGTCGGGCCTGAATGCCGCCAAGACCGGCTCCATGCCTTCGAGAACGGCGCCTGTGATGTAGCTCAACCCCTGCGCCCGACGCATGAGGTCGAGATCGCTGTCGGCTTTCAGATCGAAATGGGCAAGGACCTGGTCGAGCATTTCGCGATGTTGCGCGGTCACGCAGAGGTGGCCTTCGCAATCCGGGCTGGCGGCAATCGCCTGAACGACCGGCGCCATTTTGATGGCTTCCGGGCGCGTTCCGACGACGCTGAGAATGCGCACCGGCTTATCTGCGTTGATCGCCGACATCGAGTCAGGTTGCCAATGCTCGGTTGTCAAGTTTCATGATCGACATGAGCATATCCGCCAGTCGAATGGTACTTTCAGTTGCGAAGAGATTTAAGCCGCGCGGCGGCGCCTGCGTCTCGGTTAACCAAATGGGCGGTCCCGCTCGATCCTCAGCGCCCACCGTTGCCCGACACGACGACACGCGACGTCTGAAGCAGAATGCCGAGGTCCAGCAAAAGATCGTTGTTCTTTACATAATAGAGATCGTAGGCGAGCTTTTTTTTCGCATCCTCGACCGACGCACCATAGCGATAGCTCACTTGCGCCCATCCTGTGATTCCGGGCCGCACGCGATGGCGCAGATCGTAGAACGGTATTTCCTTGCGGATTTGATCGACGAAGAACGGACGTTCGGGCCTCGGCCCGATGAAACTCATGTCGCCCATCAGTACGTTGACGACCTGTGGGAATTCGTCGATGCGCGTTTTGCGAATGAAGCGTCCGACACGGGTCGTACGGTCGTCGTCTTGGGTCGCCCAACGCGGGACCCCGTCGATCTCGGCGTCAACCCGCATGCTGCGCAATTTGAAGATCTTGAAGATCTTGCCATCGCGGCCGACCCTATCCTGGGTGAAAAAGATGGGTCCGCGACTGTCCAACTTGATCAATGCCGCAACGATCAGCATCAGCGGGACCGAAATCACCAAGAAGGCGGCGCTGACGACGATGTCGAGGACGCGCTTCACCGTGCGGCGCGCGAAATTCAAGCGGAAGCCTTCCGCAAAGGCGAGCCAACCGGCGCCGACTTGGTCGATGTCAATCTGACCGGCCTCGCGCTCCCAAAAGGTTACGTAGTCCGTGACTTGAATGCCCTGCAGACGACAGCGCAGCAGTTCTTCAACCGGCAAGCCGCGGCGATCGCTAGTGGCTACGACAATCTCTTCAGCATGGAGTGATTCCGCCATATGTGCATAAGGCGCGGGGCGCACAAACGGCCTGGCGCGAGCGACGATGTTGCCCAGCGAAATCGTCGAGCTCGCCGAAGTCCGTCCCTGTGCAAGGCGCCCGACGCAACGAAGGTGACTGCTGCCTTCATTGCGAACGAAATTCGATACTGCGTCAGCCAACGGACCCTGCCCGAGGATCACGACACGCCGTTTTAGGAAATCCACGTTCCAATACCAAAACAGCGAAACGCGCAGAATGAAGATCGCGAGGAAAAACAAAGCGATGACGACAGTCAGAATCCCCGTGTACCAGCCAAAAGGTGAGTCCTGGGCGGCTCTGAGGATGCCGACGAAAGCGACAGTCGGAAGAAGTACAAGCTGAGAAGCAAATACGAGCCGTCGGGCGAAGATGCGAAAATCGAGGAATGAGTCTCGGTTGTAGAGACCCGCCGCCGCGATGACCAACAGGAACGCCCCCGTCGCCAATAAAGCCTCGTAGACCTCAAGGTCGACGACGTCGTCAAAATAACAAGAATCGCATCTACCGATGAAACCAAGCATCCAAAGGCCCAACAGAAACAATCCGCCTTCGGCCAATCCCAGCAACAATGTCGGAAGTCCGACATAGTGTCGGAGAATCTTCATACCCAGCCCCCCAGAAGCCAACGCCTGCATCGCCCCATCGATGTTCCCAGCATCGGGGGGCTGTACGGGCGCCGCGCCATTCCCCAACGGCGCGTATCGCAATTCACTCAAGCAGGCTCGCAGGATGAATCCTAGTCCAAAGTTGGCGTGTTAAACTAAAGGACGGATATGGTGAATCCATGCCACAGCATCCCTCCGCGGGCCAAGGTGACGGGGGCTCGCAGCCCTAACCAATTGAACACACACGAATATCCCGAGCGGACAGGCCTGAGGGCACCCCGGTCAAACTCGGCGTGTCTTTCGGGGCGGCGGGGTTCGATGCTAACTGAACTTGGCGAGAATCGCTCGCTGTCGTGCATTCGTCACTCTGACTAGAGGAACTGCCTTGGCCGCGTTGCGCGTTTTGACCTTTACGACGCTCTATCCCAATGCGGAAAAGCCCAATCACGGCGTCTTTGTCGAAAATCGGCTTCGACAAACGTTGGCACGGCACGACGTGAGTGCGACGGTCCTGGCGCCGGTTCCCTACTTTCCCTTCACTTCACAGATGTTTGGTTCGTACGGTCGCTTTGCCCGCGTTCCTGCTGCCGAGGAGCGGCACGGCGTGCGGGTTTACCATCCACGCTATCCACTGATCCCTAAGGTTGGGATGAGCGTGGTGCCACGATTCCTTTACCGGGCCGCCCGTGCGACGTGTGGCCGCTTGGGTCTCGACAAGAGCTCGATCGACGTGATCGACGCGCATTATTTCTACCCCGACGGCGTTGCCGCCGCGATGTTAGCGCACGATTTGGGCATTCCATTTGTAGTGACGGCACGCGGCACTGACTTGAACGTCCTGCCGGACTTCCCTGTTGTCCGCCGGCAGATAATCTGGGCGGCACAACAAGCTTCGGCAACGATCACCGTTTCAAGCGCTTTGAAACAGAAGCTGCTTGCGCTCGGCGTCGATTCAGGGCGGGCTGCCGTTTTGCGCAACGGCGTCGATCTTGACTTGTTCAAGCCGGTGGACCGAGACGCGGCGCGGCGGCGGTTGGGGTTATCGGGACACATTATCCTGTCGGTCGGAAATTTGGTGCCGCTGAAGGGACATGAGCTCACCATCGATGCGTTGGCCTCGCTGACCGACAGCACACTGCTGATTGCCGGTGGCGGCCCATTGCGGGATGCGCTTCAAGCGCGCACGAAATCGATTGGGGTCGCAGACCGGGTGCGGTTGCTGGGGGAAGTTCCCCACACAAAACTGGCGGAGCTTTACTCGGCGGCGGACGTATTCGTCCTGATGTCGGAGCGCGAGGGTTGGGCCAATGTTCTGTTGGAAGCGATGGCTTGCGGAGCGCCGGCGCTGGCCACGAATGTTGGCGGCAACGCCGAAATCGTTGCGTCGGATGCCGCCGGCATGCTGTTGCGCGAGCGTTCCGCGGCCGCGCTGGTGGATGCCGTGAAAAAACTGCGTCATCGCACGCCGGAGAGAATGGCCACGCGACACTATGCGGAAGACTTTGGATGGGGCGCGGTCGCCGCCGCAAACTATGCGTTGCTTCTGGCGGCGAGCAAAAGTGGCGGCAATCCGATTGCGGCCGAAACGATCGTTTCACGGGCGATGCACGCCAATTAAACTGCCGGCGATGACATGACTGCTCTACGTCTGGTTGATGTTCAAGTTTCGCACATCTCGATTTGGGAATAACGCACGAACTTTCGTGGATTATCGCGAATGGCGCTGTCGGGGCCGTTGACGATTTGGTAGATCGGGTGGCGCAATGATTCTGAACCCATTGCGGTCACGCGAGAGAATCCCGGCGATGAACGTCATGGCGCTGCGGTCGAAGCAAGTCATCCGGCAAGATAACTTCGAAACACCGGCGAAAGATGTGCTTCCGCTGCATTGGAGCATTTTGATCTGGTTGGCCCTCGCCGCCGCGTCTTGGGCGGTGGTGATCTACGCGGCGTCTTTCCTTTTCTAGCTCAAGGCCGGTTCTTGAACCGGGCCAGATGCCGGAGGCGCCGGCGGGGAAATCGGCCGAGAGAGCGCGGACTGCGCGTTGCCGCGTTCGCGCAAGAACGCATCGAACACAAACAGAAGCCACAGCACCTGCCAATGATCGCGTGCACCGCGCAGGTGTTCGCCCACCCATTGGTCGACCATGCGCATGTTGAACAAGCCGCAATCCTGTAGCCGGGCGCTCGAGGTCAAACCCAGCGTCATGTCGCGCAGAGGCCCCCTCAGCCATGCCGACACGGGGATCGAGAAACCCCGCTTTGGCTGATATAAGAGTTGATGCGGCAGGTGCGGCACCATCCCCTTTTTCAGGATCGCTTTGCCCTCACCGGCGTCGATTTTGGCGGCCGTGTCGAGCGAGAATGCCCAAGCGACGAAGTCGTGATCGAGGAACGGGGGTCTGGTTTCCAGCGAATTGGCCATCGCGGCGCGGTCGACCTTGACCAGAATGTCGCCGGGCAAATAGGTCGTGAGATCCGCGTATTGCGCGCGTTGAAGCGGCGAAAATTCCTTTGCCTCGCGGAAGCGCGAGCGTACGACCTCACTGGGTTCGTAGCCACCGAGGCGATGCCCCAGATCCGGCGAGAGTAAGGCGTTACGCTGTTCCTCGGAGATCATGGAGACCATCCGGCAGAAGGCCATATCTTCCTCGCCCGACAGTTCAAGCAACGTCGTCTTGGCACGCAACATCTTTGGCGCCCAATCGAGCTTGGGGTAAAGCCGAGCGAGCGGACCGATCACCGAGCGCCGCAACGCGCCGGGGATCGCTTTGCGAACCTTGTCTTGAGCCAGGAAGAAGCGATAGCGCCGATAGCCTCCCAAAGTCTCATCGCCGCCGTCGCCGGTGAGGCAAACCTTGAGCGTGCGTGCGGCCTCGCGGCATACGGCGAAGGTGGGAATTGCCGAATCGTCGCCGAAGGGTTCGTCGTAGATGTGCGGGAGGCGAGGCAGCAGTTGCGTCAGGCTCGCCGGATCGACGTTGCGAAGCTGGTGCTTGGTGTTGTAGCGGCCGGCCACCTCGCGGGCGAAATCGGTTTCATCGCGGTTTTCTTCGCCCACACTAATCGAATAAGTGCTGACGGGATGGCCCGCGATTTGTGCCATCAAGGCGACAACGCTGCTGGAATCGACACCGCCCGATAGAAACGCTCCCACTTCGACGTCGGCGATCATCTGATAGCGCACGGCTTGCTTCAGGCGGTCGGCAAGTTCTTCGGCAGTGGCCGTGCGCGGTTCATTGCCCGCCGCAGTCAGCACGTTCCAATATTGGCGCAGCATCGGCGGTCGGCCGCGCGCAAGCAAGAGCGTATGGGCGGGCGGCAGCTTTTTGATGTGCGTGTAAATCGTTTTTGGATCGGGGACGTAGCCGTAGGTGAAGAAGTCGGCGACGGCCTCGGTATCGATGGCAAGGTCGAGCCCCGGCAGCGTCAGTAGCGCCTTGATCTCCGAGGCAAAAGCAAAGGTGCCGTCGGCGAGTTGGACGTACTGCAACGGCTTTTCGCCCATGCGGTCGCGGGCGAGAAACAAGGTCTGGTCTTTCTGGTCCCAGAGCGCGAAGGCGAACTGACCTCGAAGCCGTTCGACAATGCCGGGTCCCCAGGCGCGCCAGCCTTCGATGATCGCTTCGGTATCGGAGGCGGTAGCGAACGTATGCCCCTTGGCGCCGAGTTCGGCGCGAAGTTCCTTGTAGTTAAAGATCTCGCCGTTGAAGGTGATCGTGATGCTGCCGTCTTTGGCATGCATCGGCTGATTGCCCGAAGCGAGGTCGATGATGGCGAGTTTGCGATGTCCGAACGCCAACCCCGGAGCGGCGTAAAAGCCCTCGCCATCGGGGCCGCGATGGGCAATGGCCGTCGTCGCGCGGCGAATCAGATTGGGGTCGAAGGTCCGTTGACCTCGCGTGTCGTAGAGGCCAGCAATGCCGCACACGAGCGTCCCCGCTTTCTAGCTAGGGGCCAAGTATAACGGGGCACGAACAATCGCTTCAATAGGGGCGCGAATCCATTATGGTGTCGCCCGCCCATGGTCAAAGTTCTGTTTCTCGCGCACCGGTATCCCTACCCGCCCAACAAAGGCGATAAGATACGGGCGTTTCACATCGCCGAGCATTTGTGCAAGTCCCATGAGGTGTCTCTTGGGTTCGCGATGACGCCCGGCGACAGCGAGCCGGACCTGGCTTGGGCGACGAAATATTTCAGCGCTCATTACTGCGGACGGATTTCACGCGTGGACCGGCTGACGCGGGCCGGGGTCGCCTTTGCGACGGGTGCGCCATTGAGTGTCGCCACGTTCCGGCACGGCGGCTTGATGGATTGGGCGGCCTCGCAAATCAGCGAAAAGAAACCGCAATTCGTCTTCGTCTTCTCGTCGGCGATGGCTCAATATGTTCCGCGCGATCTCCCTTCGGAAACACGTGTCATTCTCGACTTCGTCGATGTCGATTCGGCGAAATGGCGGCAGTACGCGGAGATGCAAACGATAGGGCGGCGCTGGTTCTTCCGAAGCGAAGCCAAGCGTCTATTGAGGTTTGACCGCGTCGCAGCGGCGCACGCGCATATTTCGCTTTTCGTTTCGGAGGACGAAAAGCGCATCTTCGACCGGTTGTCGCCGGAAACGGCGGCCAAACATGTTGCTATCGGAAATGGGGTCGATCTCGACTTCTTCGACCCAGACGCGCTGGGGCCGGTTGCGCGGCCTCGCAAAACGATCGTTTTTGTCGGCATGATGGATTATTGGCCGAACATCGATGCCGTCATCTGGTTCGTCAAGGAAATTCTACCGCTCGTACGTCTACGACATGGCGACATTATCTTTCAAATCGTGGGGGCACGACCGACGGCGGCGGTGACGGCGCTTGGCGAACTACAAGGTGTCGAAGTCACAGGGGCGGTATCCGATGTTCGCCCTTATGTCGCGGCGGCAAGTGTCGTCGTCGCGCCATTGAGGATTGCTCGCGGCATTCAGAACAAAGTGCTCGAAGGCATGGCGATGGCACGACCGGTGGTGACGACGCCTGGCGCGCTTGAAGGTATTAACGCGGTGCACGGTCGCGATCTGTTGGTCGGCGGCACGCCAGGTGAACTGGCCGAGGCCGTTCTTAGCGTGCTCGACGAACGCAGTATGGCGGGACTCGGCGCGGCGGCGCGTGCCTTCGTCGTGGCAAACCATGAATGGACGGCCAATTTGCGCAAGCTAGACGCACTGATGGGGTGAAGCCTCAGCCCAGGTTGCGGCTGATGAAGGGGGAAATGAAATTGGCGAGCGGCAGCGGCAGGCGCCGCCAAATCTCAATCGCTTGAGCGTAGCGCGGGTTCGTCGGGTTCAAGTTGGGCAGCGAGTCGCGGCCAATGAGCATGAATTGGTGGGCAATGGGGCGCGGTTCGAAGCCCCAGTTCTTCTTGAAGGCGTAAGGCCCCGTCCCGACTTTGCTGCGGCCGAAGTCGAAGATCGTGGAGCCGCGCGCCACCGCGTGGCGCATGAGTTTCCAATACATTAGATCGTTCGTGCCGGCGACGCGTGCTTCGGGGTTCGAGCCCGTGAAGTAAGGATAGACGCGATCACGGAAATAATATGAAAGCACGCTCGAGAGCGGCTGATCACCCTGCCAGACGGTTAGGATGTCGGCGTTTCCGCGAAAGGCATTCAAAATCTCGCGAAAAAATTTCTTCGAGAATGCCGGAGTGCCATGGTCGCGCACGGTGCGCGAAAAGAGCGCGTAGAACGTGTCGAGATCGTTGTCCGTGGTGACGCGGAAATTGCCTTCGATGGCCTTGCGCACGACGGCGCGTTGCTTGCGCGGGATTTGAAGCAGATTTTGTGCTTCGTCGGCGATCAATTCGCGCTCGAAGCCGGCGTAGAGATCGTCCTTGGCGGTCCAGCCCTCAGAAGTGGCGGTATCGCGCAACTCAATATAGCCAACCGAGAGGCTTCGCCCCAACCGTTCGGCCTCTTGAAGCAGGCGAGCGCGGCTTTCCTCGTCCCTCGCCAGCGGTCCGCCGCCGACACAGAAGGCGGTCGAGATCAGGGAATGGCCGAAGACCCTGCTTTTCAATTCAACGAGCGGGAGAATGCCCTGCAGCTGCAGTCCGTCGGCCACCGTGATGTAGTGCGTCTTGTGGCCGAAGGCGTTTCCCATCACGTCGGCCCAAGCCGAGAGGTGAAACACAGTGCCGGACGGTTGGCTGGCGACGAATTCGTCCCAGCGCGCCTTGCAGCTGGGCGTAAGCAATCCGAGATGGAGCATCAGCGTATCGAGGTGGCGTCTTCGGCGGTGTTGGCGAACACCCGGTCCATACGATCCCAGCGGAAATCACGCAACAGGCGCGTCAGGCGCGGCTCGGTGCGGCTTAAGTTCAGGTAGTGGCGCAGACGTGACTTCAACTTAACGCCTGCCGGGCGCGGCTGGTCGGGATCGACTTCCCACGGATGGAGGTAAAAAATTGCCGGCTTATGCTCGCGCTGATTGATGTGCGCGATGGCCCGGCTGAAGGCCGCGTAAGGGGCGAAGCGGAAATAACCGCCGCCACCGCACGGGATGTTGCGCCCGGCGATGCGGATGGTCGAAATGGGGTATTCCCAGAGCTTGGTTGTCCCTTGGGGCCTATAGGCGAAGCGCGGCGCGTCGGGATTCGAATAGTT
>JANOFM010000241.1:0-12239 GCA_031413635.1 Alphaproteobacteria bacterium
ATTGGTTCGTGCATCACGACGTTTCGGACGGATTGATCCGGCAGATGCGCCGGTACTGGCGCTACGGCTATGCCAATGTGCGGATGTGCGAGTTGACGACGGCGCCCGGACTCAATGTACGCTTGGCGCACGCGCGGCGACGCTATCATGTCGCAAATGCGATCGAGCAGTTGCGCGCCAATCTTGAAACGGCCAAGGGGTTTTCGCGCTGGACGCTCGTGCGATGGTGTTCGGCCGTCGCGGCAAGCTGCGTGCAAATCGCCTTTTACGACGGCTGTGCCGCCGCCGCAGCGGCGCGAAGACGGGAACTGCGCATCTGATCGCGAGACGCCAGACAACGGGCAACGGCGGCGTGCGCTTCGTCGAGACCGTTTTTTTGCTTCCGGTCGCGCAGCGTCAGCGCCCAATGGCGCGCCTGACGCATGAGCTCGGACTCAATCAAGAAATCGTTCAGCCGCGCGCGGACCGTTTTTTCGCGCTTTGCGGGATCGAGGCGACGCGCTACGCCTAATCGAGCGCAGGCGGACAGATTCAACTCGGTCTCGTTGTGCAGCGGCATGATCAGATGCGGGCGGCCGGCGGCAAGGGCCGCATGGCACATAAAGGAGCCTCCTTGCGAGAGGACGTGCGAGACGGCCGGCAGGACCTCGTCGAGCGGCGGGGGCGAGTCGTGAACTTTGTGGCCACGATGCTTCAGGAAGTGCGGCAAAGGTCCGACGTCGCCGCGCAGATATGAGACGATGTCGATGTCCATTTCGACGAGTCCTTGGACGAGCGTTTCGAGATGCGGGACCTCGCTGCCAGCATACACAAAAAGGCGCGGCTTGACCGGCGCTTCGACGAAAGCCGGCAACGGTTCGGGCGGTGTCAGAATTAGTTCGTCGCGAAAGGCGCGATAGGGATCAAGCTCGGGCACGCCAAAGACGAGACGCTCGTCGGTGCGGAACAGATCGACCATGCGGGCGGGCGGGCGCATCCCGCGCGCGGCCAAGGCCGACTTCAGCGATTGATGCAGGCGCGATTCGGGAAGTGCCGGAGCCTGGTCGGCGCGTATCGGCGGCAAGCGATCGAGGGTAAGCGGCGGCATGGTGAACGGCGTACCGACGGCAATCACCGGTGTACCCGTGCCATAGAGTGCCGCCAACAATGCCGGGCTGTGGTCGGCGACGACGAGATCGGGCTTGACCAGATCGAGCAGACACCGCCACGCCTCGATCATGGCCGAGAGTTTCGACGGATCGGCAAAGCCAATGCCGGCCAAGACGTCGGCGTAACTTGCGATCGAGGGCCGATGGCCCCAATGACGATGTTCCGGCCAAACGGGGGCTTGAAGGATCGCGAACTCGCCCCGCTTGGCGACGAGATGGACGTTTGCCAAATCGCTGACGGCAAACGTCGCGCTTGCGCCGTCCGAAGTTAAGCGGCAAGCGAGCGCCATCAGCGGCTTGATATGGCCGAGGTTGGCGCCCAGCTCCCAGGCGAACAGTATTGACGTGCGAGAAATGTCTATTTCAACCTTGTTATCATGAGGGACCTGCGTAGCCGCCATATGACTGACCGCGACGGTGTCCGATCGCTTCGGTCGGGTCGGCGCGCCGCTCGCGATCGATCAGCGTCATGCCGTCGGTGCCGAAGTGAATTTTCAGACCGGCTCTGATGTGATCGTAATCGTCGCCCCATTCGCCGTCGGCAAATACCGAGAGGCCTGGCGAGGAATCGACTGCCGGCTGCCATTCGAAGCCGACACGACCTACCGTGTCGCGGCCGTCGTCCGGCTCGAACTCGATGCCGCCGCGTGCGGCCAGGTTCGGGGTTACGTAGAAGCTGACGTCGACGCTGCCGTAGGTGCCCTCGCCCACATCGCCGGATTGGTGGCCGACGCGACCGCCGACGGTGAAGTTACCGAGATAAAAATCGGCTTCGGCACCAAAACGGGTCAGTTCGGTCTGGTTCGTGCTGTCGTGGGAGACGAAGACGCCCGCCATGGCCCAGCTGGGATCGCGCCAAAACAGATGGCCTCCGATGCCATAATACTCGTCGAGGCCCACTCCGGCTTCGGCTTGCGCACCGAAGCTTTGGCCCAACGGGATCGTCACTTTGCCAAGGATTTCGCCTTCGCCCTTGCCGTCGTTGCCAAATCCCGTGCCGGAGCCCGTGTCGTAGTGGCCGCCGCGCGCGAATATCGTTCCGTTGAGCGCAGATACAGCGGGGTCCGCCGCCGCAGGCACGACTACCGCCGCACCAAGCAAGGTTGCCGCCGTTGCCGCGAGAGCACCGCGGATCAAACCCTTGCGCTCGAAGACCTGCGTGTAGATGGTCTGCGTCACGGATTTCGCGTCAACGCTGACCAGTTTGAGCCCGCGAGGAGGCTCGGTCCCGATGCGAACCGCGAGGGCGAATTGGGCGTCCACGCCCTGTTGCCAGTCGCGCATGATGATGCCGGCGCGCTGGACGAGCTCGGCGCGAGCCTTCATCACGGCTTCGGTATTGGCAAGCTTGGCCGTTTCTTTGACGATCACGTAGAGCGTCCGGCGCGACGTATCGAGATAGATGTTGCGCACCGCATCCCCGAGACTCGCACGCAGACGCCGCGCGCAGCCGGTCACCGCCGCGCTGCGACCGATAAAGCCCGTCGGGTCGTAGACGACTTGGCCTTCACCGAAACGGCGCGAAAGCGCTTCAAGCGATCTAACGCGGCGCAATGAGCGCGGATTGTGTGCAACGACGCGGCACTCGATGCTTGAACCTTCGCGACGCAGCATTTCGCGGGCACGCCGGACCAATTTGTGAGCGTTGCGACGCTCTAGCGTGTGAAGCATCAGGGCGGGCGCGGTGCCGGTTTCCGACTGGCGCACAAGAAACAACGGTTCACCCAGATGGGCGAAAATCTCGGCAATGCGATCGGACTCAATCATGGCAACGCCCCCTCAAACGAATCACTCTCTGACTCGGTTGAGAATCGTGGCTGGCACCACCGCCAGGTGTCAAACGCCCGAGTGTTGCAGATGGGACTCTTGCTCCGGCGCGAATCAATTCGCGGCTTGTACCGGGCGATCAATCCGCGCAACGCTACAACGTTGATTTGCAGACCGAACGACGCAGCACTTAAGCGAGTCGCAATGACTTGGCAGCCAAACGCTTCGCAAAGCACGTATTTGCGACTCTACGTGCCAAAGCTGATTACGGTGTTGCGCGAAGGTTACGATCTGCGCCGGTTTCTGGCCGATGCAACCGCCGGACTTACCGTTGCAATCGTTGCCCTTCCGCTTGCCATGGCGCTGGCGATCGCAAGCGGCACCACGCCCGATCGCGGGCTTTATACCGCTATTGTCGCCGGATTCTTGATTTCAGCGTTTGGCGGGAGCCGCTTTCAAATCGGCGGTCCGACGGGCGCATTCGTCGTCGTCGTTTTCAACGTTATATCCACACACGGCTATGACGGCTTGGTCATCGCGACGGCGATGGCCGGCGTCATTCTCATTCTTGCCGGCCTCGCAAAACTCGGCACGCTGATCAAGTATGTGCCGCATCCGGTCGTGATCGGATTCACGGCCGGCATCGCGGTTATCATTTTCTCGAGTCAGGTCGCCGAAGTGCTTGGCCTGCGCATCGAACAAACGCCGGCGGCGTTCGTCGAGAAATGGATCGCCCTCAGTGGCGCACTTGGAACCGTCGAGCCGGCCGCGTTCGCGGTGGCCATGACGTCGCTCGCGATCATTCTCGGCTGCCGGATTTGGAGACCTCAGTGGCCGATGTTTCTGATCGCGGTTTGCGCGGCGGCGGTCGTGGTCTGGGCGCTTGGGCTGCCGGTTGCAACCATCGGTACGCGTTTCGGCGATCTGCCGCATATGCTGCCCGCGCCGCAATTGCCCGACGTTTCCCTCGCACGCGTGCGCGAACTGCTGCCGTCGGCCTTCACCATAGCGTTTCTGGCGGGTGTCGAGTCGCTGCTGTCGGCCGTCGTCGCCGACAGTATGACGGGACGGCGCCATCGCTCGAACTGCGAACTCGTCGCGCAAGGCGTGGCCAATATCGGATCGTCATTGCTCGGCGGCATTCCGGCGACCGGCGCCATCGCGCGCACCGCCACAAATATTCGCGCAGGGGCGTATTCGCCGATTGCGGGCATGATGCATGCGCTGTTCCTGCTGCTTTTCATGCTCTTGCTTGCGCCGGTCGCGAGCTTTGTTCCGCTGGCGAGCCTCGGCGCAGTTTTGTTCGTCGTAGCGTGGAACATGGCGGATGTCAAAAATTTCCGGCATCTTATGAAGGCGCCGCCCGGCGATCGTGCCGTGCTGGTCACGACATTCGTGCTGACGTTGATTACAGATTTGACGACGGCGATCGAAGTCGGCGTCATTCTCGCAGCCTTGTTGTTCATGCAACGCATGGCGAACGCCGTCGAGATCAGCACCAAGGCCAAAATGATCGACGAGGATGTCGACGATTTTACTCGCTCCGAAGAGTCATATGAGGGGCGTGGCGGCATTCCCGAAGACGTGGAAGTGCTGCGCATCAACGGACCGTTTTTCTTTGGAGCGGCGACCCGGTTGGGCGAGGTTTTGGACAATCTGCGCGCGCCGCCCAAGGCCGTCATCCTTCGCATGGGCAATGTTCCGTTTATCGATGCGTCGGGCGCTGCGGCGTTGGAAAAATTCATCGACGACGCGGCACGGCGCGGAACCCGGACGATCCTGTCCAATGTGCAGGCCGACGTGTTTCGGGTGATCGAAACCCTTAGCCTGACCAAAAAGGCGACGGTGACGGTCGTCAAAAACTTCGAGAAAGCCCTCATTGCCGCGCGGTCGGGAGCGGTTTGAGTCCGGCGGTTTCGATGATAGGTTGGTGAGCAACGCTATTGGTGGGTTTTTCGATGTCGATTTCCGTTCGCGCCATTGTATTTTGCGCCGTGCTCGGTGCCGCGGTTCCCTTCGGTTTGATCGCCACCGCGGAGATGCAGCAGAACCAAAGCATCGCGGGCGGCCGCACGGAGGGCGAGGATCTCTACCGCCGAGGGCTTTATTCGGAAGCGATCGCATGGTGGACGGAGCAAGCAGAAAAGGGCGATGCCAGTGCCGCGCGACACCTCGGTGTCGAATACATGGATGGCAAAGGGAACGTCGTGCAGCGCGACTACGAGAAGTCGCGCAAGTATCACACGCAGGCCGCCAAGGCCGGAGAGGCGCGTTCGATGATGGACTTGGGGACAATCTACGAGCACGGCCTCGGCGTGCCGTCCGATTTGACCGAAGGTGCGCGGTGGTACGAGTGGTCGGCGAAATACGGCCACGCGGCGGCGCAGTACAACATTGCGACGATGCTGGAAACCGGTGAAGCCGGACGCCAAGACGTGATTGAGGCGTACAAATACTATCTTCTTGCCACGGCTCAAGGCATGAGCGGCTTGCCCTACGATTCAAAGGTTCAACGATTTGCTGCCGATGGACCGACGCCGTTGCAAGCGCTCGAGAGCCGCCTTGCGCCCGCGCAAAAAGTCGAAGGCAAGGCACGCGCAAAAGTGTTCAAGGCGATGAGCGGCCCGTTGCCGACCTAAAGATCGTCATGACACCGAGCGATATTCTCGATTTTTGGTTTGGACAGATCAAACCTGCGCAATGGTACAAACCGGATACCGCGCTCGATGCGGAAATCGGGCGGCGATTTGTGGCGGTGTACGACAGTCTGCAGCGCGACGTGACAGAGGCGTGGCGCGATAGCGCGCGAGGACTCCTGGCAGCCGTCATCGTGCTCGATCAGTTTCCACGCAACATGTTTCGCGGAACGCCCAAGGCCTTTGCGGCGGATGCGGCGGCTTTAGCCCTTTCCATGGGCGCCATCGAGCGCCAATTCGATCGTTCGCTGTCAACAATCGAGCGGCAGTTCCTCTATATGCCATTTCAACACTCCGAAGACCGCGAAGTGCAAGCGCGATCGGTGGCGCTGTTCGAGACGCTGGGCGACGCGAATGTCCTCGACTATGCGCGGCGGCATCGTGCCGTCATCGAACGCTTTGGGCGGTTTGCGCATCGAAACGCGATCCTCGGACGCCAATCGACGCCCGAAGAAATCGAGTTTTTGAAACAGCCGGGCTCGTCATTCTGATCGCTAGGCCGCGCGCGAGGCGCGTTGACCGGGTGGAAACTCCACCGACACGATGAGGCCGGTGCCGACCGATTTGTTTTCGAGCCAAACGCGCCCGCCATGCAGAGCGATCAAACCACGAACCAACGATAGGCCGAGGCCCGTTCCTCCGGCATTGCGGTCGTAGCGATTGTCGATCTGCGAGAACGGCTTGAACAGCAACTTCAACTTTTCCGCCGGAATGCCGGGGCCGGAATCCTCGACGGAGACCCGCACGGCGCACGACGCATCGCCCGTGCAACGAACGAGAATGGCGCCGCCATCGGGCGAGAACTTGGCGGCGTTGGACAACAGATTGAGCAAGATCTGTTTGAAGGCGCGCTCGTCGGCGTAAAGACGAACATGCTCGTCAACGACAACGGAAACGGATTGGCCTTTCGCCGCGCTGCGTTGAGCGATCAGGCGAACGGCCGAGTCGATGCCGGCTTTGGCATCAATCTGCCACCGGTCGATTTCCATTTTTCCCGATTCGATCTTGGCAATGTCCAGCATATCGTTGATCAGGTTCAACAAATGCTCGCCGGATTCGCGAATATCGCGGGCATAGATCTTGTATTTTTCCGGTACTTCCTGGCCGACCGATTGGTTCTCGATGATTTCGGCAAAGCCGAGGATCGCATTCAATGGCGTGCGCAGTTCGTGGCTCATGTTGGCGACGAAGGCCGATTTCGAGGTGCTTGCGGCCTGGGCCTCGGCGCTTTTTTCTTCGGCGTCGTTGCGGGCGGTTTCAAGGTCACAGGCCATGTCTTCGACCGTGAAGCGCGAGCTTAGCACCTCGTTGACGCGGTCGCGGGCCGAGGTCCCCATGAACCAGGCATAAGATACGAAAATCGGCGTGAAGATACCGAATACTTGCGCAGCTTCACTGGTGCCGAACATGGCGCGGAGCCAAAACATCGCAGCCAACGGAACGATGCCGGCCATGAACAGCACCGGATGAACGGAACGGGTGAGCGCCAGGGCCCAAATCATTGCGATGACAAGCAGCGCCAGGAACGTATTGTTGACGGAATTTCCTTCAACCCAGCACGCCAGGACACCGGCGCCCCACGAAACGCTAACCCAAACCTGCAGCAAGATGAGTACGGTCAACACTTGCCGGGGGGAGTTTATCCTTCGGACCCAAACATACGCAGCGCCAGCCAACACCGAATTGAGCAGATGCATTCCAACGATGCCCAAGAGCAACGGCAATGCGATCACGCCAAAGGCAGGATACTGACCGCCGAGCGGGATGATCGAGAGCGCCGCCCATATCGGATTCAGCACAATCGTCAGCGGCAGCGACGAGACGACCACATCAACGCGCGCGCGCAGCCAACGATCTTTGTCGATATGTTGCTCACGCGAAGTACCATTCGCCGTCATGGAAATCCGGTCCGCCCGCCAACCGAGGAGTACCCCCACTATGGCGACGATCCGGTAAAGATTCAGGCAACTGGGGCCTGGCTTTGGCCTTGGAAACACCTCGGTCGTCGCCGCGTTTGGGATTCGTCGACTTTTCGACCGCGAAGCGGTTCGATACGCGACCATTCGCCTGCTTCAACTGGGAACTGGCGCGGTTGCTGCATTGCAGCAAAAGGGTTATACCCCCGCCGCTCGCGTCTCGGCGCCTATCACCCACGAAAAGTCAGATGAATCTTCGAAATATCGCCATCATCGCCCATGTCGACCATGGGAAGACAACGCTTGTCGATCAATTGCTGCGGCAAAGCGGAACATTCCGCGAGAACCAGCAAGTGGTGGAGCGCGCCATGGACTCCAACGAGTTGGAGCGCGAGCGCGGCATCACAATTCTTGCCAAGTGCACGAGCGTCGAGTGGAACGGCGTGCGGATCAACATTATCGACACACCGGGCCACGCCGATTTCGGCGGCGAGGTCGAGCGCATACTGTCGATGGTCGACGGCGTGGTGTTGCTGGTGGACGCCGCCGAAGGGGCGATGCCGCAAACGAAATTCGTGACCTCGAAGGCGCTGAAGCTGGGGTTGAAGCCCATCGTCGTCGTTAACAAGATCGACCGGCAAGACGCGCGCGCGCACGAAATTCATTCGGACGTTTTCGATCTGTTTGCGGCCCTCGACGCTAATGACGAGCAGCTCGATTTTCCGACGCTTTATGCGAGCGGCCGCTCGGGCTGGGCAGTGCGCGATCTGGAGAAGGACGAGCGCAAGGACTTGACGCCTTTGTTCGAGACGATCGTTTCGCACGTCAGGCCGCCCGTCATTGCGGCCAAAGCGAGCTCCCAGTATCCGTTCGCCATGCTGGTGCGGGTGATCCAATCGGATCCGTATTTGGGACGCATTCTGACGGGGCGCATTGAATCGGGCGTGGTCGAAGCCAACCGGCCGATCAAAGCGTTGTCGCGCGACGGCGAGTTGATCGAACGGGGACGCATCACGAAAGTTCTGGCTTTTCGCGGACTAAATCGCGTGCCGGTCGATTCAGCGGGCGCGGGCGACATCGTCGCCATCGCGGGCCTGACGATCGCGGGCGTTGCCGACACGCTGTGCGACGCGGAAGTCTTGCTGCCAATTCCCGCCAACCCGATCGATCCGCCGACGATCGCCATTACGCTTGGGATCAACGATTCGCCGTATGCGGGGCGCGAAGGCCAAAAAGTGCAGAGCCGCGTTATTCGCGAGCGGCTGTTCCGCGAGGCGGAAGGCAATGTCGCGATCAAGGTGCGCGAAACCGAGAACGCAGATGCTTACGAAGTTGCGGGCCGCGGCGAATTGCAGCTTGGGGTCTTGATCGAGACGATGCGACGCGAGGGGTTCGAGCTTTCGATCTCGCGCCCACGCGTGCTGTTTCGCGACGGGCCGAACGGCGAAAGACTCGAACCGATCGAGGAAACGACGATCGATGTCGACGATGCCTATTCCGGCGTCGTGATCGAAGCGATGAGCAATCGCAAGGCCGAGATGACCGACATGCGGCCCTCTGGCGGCGGCAAGACGCGGTTGACGTTCTACGCCCCGTCGCGCGGGTTGATCGGCTATCACGGGCAGTTCCTCACCGACACGCGCGGCACCGGCATCATGAACCGCGTCTTTCACGAATTCGGCCCCTATCGCGGCGTCATCGAAGGGCGGCGCGAAGGCGTGCTGATCTCCGATCGCGACGGCGAGGCGGCGAGCTATGCGCTGTGGTTCCTGGAAGAGCGCGGCTTCATGTTTATCGAGGCGGGAACAAAGGTCTATCGAGGCATGATCATCGGCCAGCATGCCCGCGAAAACGATCTGGACGTCAATGCACTGAAGGCCAAGCAGTTGACGAACTTCCGGGCGGCCGGCAAAGACGAGGCCGTGCGGTTGACCCCGCCCAAGCTGCTGACCCTCGAGCAAGCCATTGCCTATATCGGCGACGACGAACTGGTCGAAGTGACCCCAAAATCCATCCGGCTGCGCAAGCGCTGGCTCGACCCCAACGATCGCAAGCGCTACGCGCGGGCGAGCACTTCCGAGGGATAACGGCTGTTTTTGCCACAGTGTGGACAATTTAACACTGGCCAAGGCGCTCGTTTTGGTTGAGTGTTACATCACACTTCAACGATAAGCGTTTGCTTTCGCTGGGGTTTCGAACGTTGGACATGGTGCGTTAAGCAGTCAACTTTCGATTGAATCCTCTGCGGTGGGACGTAGAGTTCGGTGCAGTACGCGTGAGACGGGGTCGCGCAGAAATTCGGGGGAGGGCTCGTGAAGAACCCTATTGATCTACACATCGGCCAACGCGTTCGTCATCGGCGTTGGCTGCTGGGAATGACGCAGCAGCAGCTGGCGCAAGCAGTCGGAATCCGGTTCCAGCAAATCCAAAAATACGAAAGCGGAGCCAACCGTATTTCGGCTTCGCGACTTTGGGACCTGTCCAGGGCGCTCGAGATGCCGGTCTCGTTCTTTTTCGACGGTTTGGAGCCCGGCAAAGGCGGCGGCGCGGAGGCCGCGGATGACGGCTTGTTGCAGAACAAGGAAACGATGGATTTGATCCGGGCCTACTACGCGCTCAATGAAAATCCGCGCCGGCGGCTTTTGGAATTGGCTAAAGCGCTGAGCGTTACCGACCAGTCGAAGAATTGAACCGCTACGATTGACAATTTAGGTTGCGGTCATGCCTGTTGCGCGCATGACCGCAACGATGGGCGCCACCGAGATTTCCGAACTGACGAGCTTCGCCGAGGAGCTTGCGGACCTATCGGGCAAAGCGATCCTGCCGCATTTTCGCGAGCAACTTCTCATCCACAACAAGCTCGGCGATCACGGATTCGACCCGGTGACCGAGGCCGACCGCGAAGCGGAACGCGTGATCCGCGCGCGGATCAAGTTGCGTTATCCCTCGCACGGCGTCATGGGCGAAGAGCATGGGCACGAACACGGCGCCGGACCGTTTACTTGGGTTGTGGACCCGATCGACGGAACGCGCGCGTTCATGTGCGGCATGGCGCAGTGGGGGACGCTGATTGCGCTCAACGACGGCCATCGTCCGATCATCGGCGTTCTCGACCAACCCTTTATGCGCGAGCGATGGGTGGCGTCGAACGGGCATACGCGATTTCGGCACGCGCATGGCGAGACGCGAACCCTGAAAACCAGGCCGTGCGCGCAATTAAAGGACGCCGTGCTGTCGACGACCTCGCCCGTCGGTTATTTCGACGAGGCCGAGAAGGGAGCGTTCTGGCTATTGGCTGGCCAGACACGGCTGACGCGGTTCGGCGGTGACTGCTACGCCTATGGATTGCTGGCGATGGGGTTTATCGATGTCGTCGTCGAAGCGGCATTGAAGCCGTGGGATATTCAGGCGCTCATTCCGATCGTCGAGAATGCCGGTGGCACGGTTACGACCTGGGAGGGTGGGCCGGCGCAAGATGGCGGCCGCGTTGTCGCCTGCGGCGATGCGAGGCTTCACGCGGCAGTGTTAGAAGTCCTTTCTACCAAGGGCTGATCCACGGTCGACGTTAAGAAGAAAGTGGCTTCACGCGAAGCCGTGAAATCCAATTCTACTTCTTGCTTCAGGCCTTGGCCGTCGCGCGATAGGCGGCGGCGCCGACGAAGGGATCGAAGCAGGCCCAGAAGCCGCGCCTGATATCGTCGCGCTCCATCATGATTTCGTGTTCGGCCTTCAGCAAAACGTACATGCCGCGCTTGATGCGGGTGATCAGCACGAGGTCGGCGCCGGGGTGAACGAGCTTGTCATGCGCGGCGCCGATCAAGAGCACCGGCGTTTCTATCCCTTGGGCAAACTCTTCGCTCGCCACCAACTCCATGGAGCGGAACGCGGCCTCGACCCAGCCGAAGGTGGGCGCGCCGACGGCGAGCCTTGGTTCGGCCTTCAGGCAGGCCATGGCGCGTTCGAAGCGACTCTTGTCGCTGGTGACGGTGTTGCCTTCGAAGACCTCCGCCAACGGGTCCTGTTTCGCCCCGCCGAAGATGAACGAGCCGTGCGCACCAGCGGCGGTCCACACCGCTGCAGCCGATTTTGCGACCCATAGCGGGAAATTCGGCGACTTGATTGCGAGCATCGGCGCTGTGAGGACCGCGCGTTCGAACTCGTGCGGGAAGTCGTGGAGATAACGCAGCAAAATATTGCCGCCCATCGAATGGGCGAGCGCAAAGTACGGCTTCGTGCCGTGCTCGCGCACGATGCGATCCACCACCAGATGCAGATCGCTGTCGAATTCGGAGAAGTCGCGGACGTGGCCCTTTGTACGCTCGGGAAGTTGGCGCGACGACAAGCCTTGGCCGCGCCAATCGAAGGTCACCACCGAAAAGCCGCGGGCGAGGAGTTCGCCCACGACCTCGAAGTATTTTTCGACGAACTCGCTGCGGCCTTGGACGAGGAGCACGGTGCCGTGCGTTTCGTGCGCCGGTTGGATCCAGCGCACGGTGCGCAGACGCACGCCGTCGCCCGCGGTCAACCATTCGACCATGGCGCCCGGCGGTGCCGGATTGCCCGGCACCGTGACGAGGTCGGCGGCCGGCCCGTCGTGGGCCATGTAAGAGTTAGCCGGCGGCTTTGGCGAGAATGGGCCCAAGCTTCATCGCGACGCTCATGTCGCCGGCGACTTTCAGTTTGCCCTGCATGAAGGCGGTGGTGCCGTCGAG
>JANOFM010000242.1:0-2329 GCA_031413635.1 Alphaproteobacteria bacterium
GGGATGTCCTTCTCCCACTTCGCTTGCACGTCGCGGTCATAGTTCAGGTAGAGGCGGCCATCGACGATCTTCCAGATAAGCGGGTCGCCCGAGGCGGTGTAGTTCTGCGCGATGGCCCACGAGCAGTAGCCGCCGTACTGCGGCGCATAGGCCGTGGGCTGCACCTTGAACGCGTCGAGATTTTCCTTCGACGCAAAGCGCCACGTGGTACCTTTGTGTTCGGTCGTGAACTCGGCTTTGCCAAGGACAGGCTTGCCTTGCTTGAAGTAGGCGACCGTGTCGTAACCGCCGACGGCGAGCGATGAAAAGATGCCGGTGTAGATCTCGTTCGAACGGGCCTGCGTGGTGAAAGTAGTCAGTACGAGCGCCAGAAGGGCGGCTGTTGCGGCTTTGAAAAGGGGCATGGTGATGTTTCCTGACCTTAGGGGGCTTAGCGAGGCGCGGCGCTCGACACGATCGACGCGATCACGTTCGAGGCCATGGTGAAAGCCGCACCGCGATCGGTGATGTGGTGGCGGCGGGCGATGTAGTCGAAGTCGGTGTAGACGAGCCACACTTGGCCCTGCGCGTCTTCTTGAACAAGAAGCCGCACGGGCCAGTCGAGACCCGCATTCGGGTTCGAAGTCAGAAACTGCGTGCCGAGCGCAGGGTTGCCGAACACCAGCAACGTCGAGCGGCGCAGCTTGATGCTGGCGTCGGCGGCAAGCTTTTGCTGATCGACCTCGAAGAAGAACGTTATGCCCTTTGCGGCAATGTCTTGCTTTACGCGGGTGATGGTTTCGTCGGCGCTGTAGGCGCTTTTCGCGCGAACGATGCCGTCGGCGCCGGTGGACGCGGCGCGTCCCGTCCAGTGCATGCCGAGCATCAGAGCGAACGAAAGGACGGCCGAAATACAGAACCGGGGGAATGTAATGCGCATTGGAATCTCCTCGTTTGGCCGCCTCGGTCATGCCGAGGTCTCAGCCAAAACAATGCCGCCGGGGGCGGAAATTCGCCAATGCCGGTCAGACAGAAGTTCGATGCGGCGCGGCTATGGCGGGCATTTGTTACGGCGGGCGTTGCGTCGCTTTTGCCCAGATTCCCGTCCAAACGCCGACCGTTTGCCTAAGGGTCGAACCCCTCTTGCAAGAATGAAAATCTTGAGTGCCATCGGCGAGTGTTCGCTCGACCTAAAGTGTACGTCCATCACGTCCGCACAGGCCAGAATCGGACAGCACGGCGACGCACAGTACGGCGAGCGCCCAAGCGGCGACGGCAACTTCGTGCGCGGATGGGGGCCGGGGTGGACGCAATGTCCTGGAGGCGGACGAAGGCAATTCGCACAACGAGGCTGGGACCAACCAGTACGGCGGCGGCAATGTCGCGGACATCAGGCAGTTCGGCTGAGGTCTGAGTGCCACCATCACTCAGGACGGCAACGGCAACGTCGGCACCGTCAGACAATGGGAGCGCGGCAGCACCGCGAGGATTTCGCAGAGCGGCTCCAACAACGCGGCATGCTTGATCCAGATCGGACGCAATGTGAATACGGATATCGTGCAGGCCGGCGGACAAAGCACAGGGATCATCCAGACCCGGCGCGGAAGCCGCGAAGTGCCGGTGGAGTTTTGCACGAGCGCGGGCGCGCGGCGCGGCGGCGGCTGGTTTGGTGCCGGGCGGCGGTGATTTGATGCGTCCGTCGTCGCGAAATCTATCCGGTCCATCGGGCTCGTGCTGCCCGGCGGCTTTCGGTGGCGGGCTCAAGGGGTCGACGCATGTCGGACGATGGGCAAAGTGCTGAAGGGGTCGCTTGCCCAGCGCCTCCTCGCAAACGCATGATTGCGCTAGCCAAAATCTATCGACCAAAGGTTCGGGAATTTTCCAGCAAGCCACTCCGCCCAAGCGGCATTGACTTCCGATGGCCTTCGTTACGGTTCGCCGGGCTTTCTTGCCGCCTAACATGCAGCGCCGGGACGATACGAGAAACATTTGACGACGAGCCGGACACTCAGCCGAGACGCGGTCCCATGTCTCTCCGCTTGCTCTGCTGGTCGAAAACGATCAGGTCGATAGCGCTGTCGTTGCAGTCGTCCGTCCGCAAGCCTCGACCGCGCGCCACTTTTCATCGCACGCGTCGAAATCAACTCGGCAGCCGGTCTCTGATCGTCAGACGCGCGGCCGAAACGCACGCCGACTGCCCGAGCCATCGCTGAACTATCAGTCCTCGCGCCGCACTCGGACAGCTTGTTTGTGATGCGCGTATCTTGGGAAAGGCTACGATGACCTCGCTCGCATTCCTTCGCAGCGTGGCGTGGAACATCGCATTTCGGGTTGTGGGGCAGCGGTCTCG
>JANOFM010000243.1:0-20645 GCA_031413635.1 Alphaproteobacteria bacterium
CTGATCCAGGGGTTTAAACCCGCGACGTTCAGGCCCATCAACAGCTTCACCAGCACCAGCGGAGCGAGAAGCCAAATCGCAAGCGCAAAACCTTGATAGGTGTTGTCGATCTGCTTGGGAAAGAGGCGGCTGAACATTGGAAAGTTTCCGTAGGAAAGAAATCGCCTTCAAACGCGCATGCCGGCGCGAACGGCCACTTGAACGAAGCGAAACGCGGCGGATTTGCGCGCAGCCGCGCAATGCGTTGCGGCCATCGCGCCCGCCCTTTAGGGTTGTGAACCTATCGGCGACGAGCCCACCCGAACATGACGCCACGCCGCAAAAACTTGATCGCAAATTGCAGGCGGCGCCGCGATGGCTGAATTCACGGTAGCCGCGGGTCTGGCCCGCGGCGCGATGGACTTTGCCGTGTCGAAGGGCGCGGTCGCCACGGCGCTGGCCCAGCAGTCCGGCATCGACCCGCGGGACTTGGCCGACCAGGACAACCGCATTCCGTTGGCGAAGTACCAGGCACTCATGCGGGTGGCCAAGGACCTCTGCCGCGACCCGGCCTTCGCGCTCCACTTCGGCGAGGCGGTCGATCTCTCCGAGATGTCGGTCGTCGGACTGATCGGCCGCGCCTCGCAAACGATGCTCGAAGCGTTCATGCAGCTCAATCGCTATGGGCGGCTAGTCGTCGAAGTGGATTTGGGGAGCGTGGAGCGTTTTCAGCTCGCGCCCGGCGACGGCGGGCTTTGGCTGATCGACACGCGCCGCAATCCGAACGACTTTCCTGAACTCACCGAATCCACCATGGCCCGCGTGACCTCGGGTTGCTTGCGCATGATCCTCGCTTCGGGCTGGAGCGGCGAAATGCCGACGGTGAAAGCGGCCCATTTCACCCACGCGGACCCGGGACATCGCGCCGAATACGATCGGATTTTCGGCACGCCCGTTGTCTTCGAGGCCGACCGCAACGCGATCCTGGTCGACGCGACGTGGCTGGCTCACGAACTCGCGCCGCAACCGCGCTATGTCTTCGGCGTTTTGAGCCGGTACGCCGATGCGCTGCTCAAGGGCCTCGAAGGTTCGAAAACGATGCGGGGCCAGGTCGAAAGCCTGTTGCTGCCGATCCTGCACACCGGCGACGCCGGCAAGGACGCGATCGCCGGCAGGCTGGGCATGAGCAGCGATACGCTTCTGCGCCGCCTCAAGGCCGAAGGCGCGACATTCGAACAGGTGCTGGATGAGCTGCGCCACAAAATGGCGCTGCATTATCTCGACGGCAAGAAAGTCTCCGTCAACGAAACAGCCTACCTTGTCGGCTTCTCGGAAGCGGCCGCCTTCTCGCGCGCCTTCAAGCGCTGGACGGGCACGAGCCCGCGCAAGAGGCTGTGATACTGTCCCCCTATAGCCCGCCCCTGTGAGCGCGGGCGATTGCGGGTCAATTAGACACACTGTCACCAAAACCGCCCTCATTCGTTGCCTTAGGTTCATTTCAGCGCTCCATGGCGATGTGAAAGACCACGATATCGCAGACACCCTTGTTCGTTCGCTCACCCTGCGACGAGAAGCGGTCGCCACATGTACATGGTGGCGCCGAAGATCCCGATGCTCATTCCGGCGGTCAGCGCAAGAAGCAAGGCTGCCATCCCGACCTTGGCGGCCGCGCCGCCTCGCGCCAGCGTTCGCAAGTAGAGTTCGAGCACTGCGAGCGGCAGCAGGTAACTACCGAACGACCAAAGCGTGATGAACGGGCCCAGCGTCGTCATGGTGGCTCCCGTGAGGATGATCCAAGACATCATTCCGACGCGCAGGAACCAAACGCCGTTCGCAAGCAGGAATGTGCGAAGCGCCCAGCGGCGATGGGTGTCGATATCGCGGCCAACCGCATAGCCGAGGGTCTGGCCGGCGCAGAACATGATCAGCAGGGCGTTGAGGCTGATGGCGAGATCGCTCGCAAGGCCGATGTTTTCTCTTGACCAGGTGAGAAAGAGACCGGCAAGGCTGATCGCGAACGCTGTCAAAATGAACAAGCGCCCGTTCCAGCGATGAAAGGAAATGGCGCGCGCACGGATTTGCGGGATGAGCTGAAGCGTTCCTCCGAACGTAATGACGGCAGCCATCATGACGTGGGCGGCGAAGGCGAGATTCCCCGGCGCGTCGCCCGCGACATAGCCATGGACGAGCATCTTGTTCCTATTCCACGCCTCGAAATCGCCTTGGAGCGTGGGGGCGCCGTAGAAGCCCGCGATGTAGATGACGAACGCCCACTGACCTGCGAGAGCCGCCAGGAACCAAAGCACGGCCGCCGCCTTCAACGCTTTGTCCGCAATGAGCTGGCTCATGGTCATGCGGCAGCGGCTTGCGCGTGCCACTTTGCGCCGTTCACGCCCACCAAGAAAAGCCACAGCGCCAGCACGGCTTGCGCCAAGGCGCCGGGCAAGAAAATGTAGGCAGGCAACTGGGCTGCCAGCGGCGGCGACAGAAAATTCGCGAAGCTGTTGATCAGGAAGCAAGTCCCCCCGATCACCGACAGCACTCCAAGAATTCTCGGAAGAAATCTCGATTTGACGATCAGCCATCCGATAAGAACCAAATGGAGACCGAAGAACACCAGGGCGATGCTGGAGCCGACCGAATTCAACCTGAGAGACAAAAACGCCAATGCCTGCAACCGTTCCGCTCCCAGAACGCTGAAGGCGGACGCGCCTCCTAAAAGGACCAAGGGCGCGAAATAAAAGAGCGCGGCGGCGGCTATGACGGCGGTGCCGACAAAACTGAACGCCGCCGCAAGCAAAGCGGAGCTTTTGCTCACCGGCTTGAGCAGAGCATAAAGGATAACCGTCACCGCGAGATAGACTGTGTAATCGACGAATTTGGCGGCGACGCCCAGACGATAGAGCGGCTCGGAGGCCAGGATATTGTTTGCGGTCGCCGCTGCATCGCCGCGCACGATGAGGGTGTCGAGAACAAAGACCTCGGCGGATATGCCCGCGGCCAAGGTGATCAAGCTCAAGAAACCGGCAAGTCTCGCCGGCGGCGGCGTTAGCGATGTTGGTGATGTCATACGGAACTTGCCATCTGCATCATCCTTCCGCCGCGCCGGTTTGTGCCTGCCACTGCGATCCATTCACGCCGGCCAAGACGAGCCACAAGGCCAGCAACAGTTCGGCGACCAGACCGGGCAACGACGTGTAGGCGGACAGCTGGGCCGCGAGTGGCGGCGAAAGAAATCCAGCGAAGTGGTAAATGAGGTGACACAACCCTCCGATCGCCATCAGCACACCGAGGATGCGCGGAACGAAAGTCGACCCGGCGATCAGGCCTCCGATCGCGATCATGTAGATCCCGAAAAACACCAGGGAGATACTGAAACCCACCGAATCCAGTCGGAGAAACGCAAACGCCAGCGCCTGCAACTGATCCGTCGTGAAGACATCCAAGTAATCGGCGCCTCCCAGGAGCAGCCACGGCGCGGCGCCGTTGAGCATGCCGGCAGCCCCGACTGCGATCCCCGCAAGACTGAAAGACAACGCGAATAGCGACACGCCCCGACTCACGGGCCTGAACAAGTCGTAGAAGATCGCAGTCACGGCGGCATAGCACGCATACATGACGAGCTGGGCCGCGAAGCCCAGCCGATAGAGCGACTCGGACGCGATGATGTTGTTCGCCGTCGCCGCCGCATCGCCCCGCACGACCAGCGACCCTTGAACGAAGCCCACCCCAAACAGGCCGCAGGCGATGACGATCAGGTACAAAAGCCCGGCAAGCCTAGCTGCCGACGGTTGTTTGAGCGATGTCGAGGCAAATCCTGGCGTTGCGACCGTCACGCTCGTCCCCTAAAGTTGAGCACTCAAACTGAAGCCTATCGACGGCGACCGCGAACGCACATGACGTCAGGCGCAGAAAGCATGATCGCAGGTTGCAGGGCGCGCGGCCGCCATGGCTGAGCTCACCGTGGCCGCGGGTCTTGCGCGCGGGCTGATGCGGTTTGCCGTGTCGAAGGGGGCGAACGAAACGGCGCTGGCCGCGCGATCGGGCATCGACCTTACGGACCTGCAAGATCAGGACAAGCGCATCCTGTTCGCAAACTATGTCGCGCTCATGAGAGCGGCCAAGGACCTGAGCGGCGATCCGGCTCTTGCCCTTCACTACGGCGAGAAGAACGATCTGGCCGACATATCGGTCGTGGGGTTGATCGCCCACGCCGCCGAAACCATGCTCGACGCCTTAAGACAACTCAATCGTTATCGGGGGCTCGTCATCGAAGTCGACGTAGGAACCGCGGACCGTTTTGAGCACGTGCGCAAGAACGGAGAGCTGTGGCTGGTCGACAACCGGCGGAACCCCAACGACTTCCCCGAACTCACGGAGTCCACTTTCGCCCGTATGGTCGGCGGAACGCGCCAGTTCGGCACCACGCCGTTCGTGAAGGCGGTCCACGTCACCCACGCCGAGCCCCTTTATCGCGCCGAGTACGATCGCATCTTTCAAGCGCCGTTGACGTTCGAGAGCGACAAGAACGCAATGCTGATCGATGAAGCGTGGCTGACCTTCAGAGTGGCGCTGCAGCCCCGCTACGTCTTCGGCATCTTGTGCGAACACGCCGATGCTCTGCTCAAGAGCCTTGAGAATTCGAAAACGACGAGAGGCCGCGTCGAGAGCCTGCTGATGCCCATCTTACATACAGGCGACGTCAGCATCGACACGATCGCGGGCAAGCTGGGCGCGAGCCGCCATACGCTCTTTCGCAAGCTGAAAGCGGAGGGCACGACTTTCGAGAAGATACTGGATGAGTTACGCCACAAGATGGCGCTGGACTACTTGACCGGCAAAAAAGTGTCGGTGAATGAGGCAGCCTATCTCGTTGGCTTCTCCGAGGCAGCTGCGTTCTCGCGTGCGTTCAAGCGCTGGACTGGAACGAGCCCGCGCAATAGGCCCAACTGACCCGTCGATACGCCAAAGATCGCTCGTCGCTAACTCCGCACGGCCTTCGCGCTCTTCGTCTTCGCCGTCTCGGGCGCCGCATCCACCGCATGACGCGGGAAATGGCACGTGATGCGCGTGCCTTTGCCGACATTGGAGTCGAGTTCGACCCAGCCGCCGTGCAACTCCACGAAGCTCCGCACCAAAGCCAGGCCGAGTCCCGCGCGCCGCGCATCCTTCGCCCGCGTGGTGCTCTCAAAGCGCTCGAAGGCCACAGGCTGATACTCGGGCGGAATGCCCACGCCCGTGTCGTTGACGAAGATCCGCACCTCGCCCGCCGCGCCCTCCGCGCCGTAGACGATGCGCCCGTTTGGCGGCGTGTGCTCGATCGCGTTGATGACGAGATTGTAGACGACCTGCAGCAAACGCTTCTGATCGGCGAGCAACGTGCCGGTCGCGGTATCGCAATCGCACGACACCTCGACGCGCGCCTTGCGCGCCCGTTCTTCGACCAGCGGCCGAACGCCCGCCAAAACCTCGGCGACATTGATGTCGCGCCGGTCGAGTTCGATCGTGCCCGCTTCGATCAGCGCCAAATCCAAAATATCGTTGATCAGCGTTTCGAGCGTTTTCGACGCGTTCAAAATGTCGGACAGATAGCTTTTCTGCTTGTCGGAAACCTTGCCCGCAATGCCCTGGCTCATCATATCGGTAAAGCCCATGATCGAGTTCAAGGGCGTGCGCAGTTGATAGGAAACATTCGAAATGAAGTCCGACTTCAACTTGTCCGATGCGAGCAGCGCGGCGTTGCGTTCCTCCAGCGCCTTCTCGCGCATCGCCGTGTCGGTCACGTCGCGATAGCTGAGCAACAGCGATCCGTCGGGCAAGGGCGCCGCGGCAAAACTCAAAACCCCGTCATCCGATCGCTGCAGACGATCGACGGTCACGCGCCGCTCGGCGGTGGCCCCCGTGATCAGCATCGTCAGCATGCTCCAATGCCCTTCGTCGGGCAGGGTGCGACGGCAGAGCGCGAATACGTCGGCAAAGCGCGGCTGGTCGGCAAGCGCCTTGGGTTCGATGCGCCAATGCTCGGCAAACGCCTTGTTGAACAACTTCAAGCGCCCGTCGGTGCCGAACACGGCCAGCGCTTCCGTCAAATGATCGATCGTCGTGCGCTGAACGCTCGACAACTGATTGAGGCTGCGCTCCAGCGCCATCTGATCGGTGACGTCGGCGTAGATGAAGATCAAACCGCCGAACGGATGCGGTTGGCAATTCACCCTGAGCGTCGAGCCACGCGGCAAATGCCAATGTTCCTCGCGCTCTTCGATGACGTTCGTGTAGAGCGCAAGCCGCTCTTTCTTCCAAGATGTGAAATCGCGCTGTTCCGGCAGACGTCGCTGCTCGCGCAAGCGTTCCAAAATGTCGCCGTCGGACGGGTGCGTGCCGAGCCAGCGTTCGTCCAAGTCCCACAATTTTGCATAGGCCTTGTTCGAGAATTTCAATCGTTGATCGCGCCCGAAAATCGCAACCGCCGCCGGCAGACGATGCAGAGTTTCCTCGTGCGCATCGATATGCTGTTGCAACAAACGACGCGTCTCGTCGACATCCGTGACATCGATTGCGAACGAGGCGACGCCCTCGCCCATGGGCACCGCGTGAATGTCGAAGGCCCGGCGATGGCCGCCGACCACCACGTAACGCATCTCGGATTGCTGAGTGTTGGTCTCAAGCGCCTTTTCGGCGAGCTTGCGGCTGTCGCGATCGAGCTCGAGCTGATCGGATATCACGTCTTGCCCGATCGCCGGGTCGACCGCCGTCGCATAGGCGCGGTTGACCCAAACCAGATCGAGATTCTGTCCGCGCCGCCAAACCGGCATCGGCGCGACGTCGAGCAAATCGCCGAGCCGTCCGCGCTCGACCTCGCTCGCCGTCAGGCGCACGGTCAAATTATAGCCCGCCTCCGCATCCGGCGTCACGTCGCGCAGCCACAACGCCGCTTGGCCGGCCGCGGGCTTGCCGTAGGCCTGAAACACTCGCCCGTCGGGGCCGGGCACCGTCATCGAGAACAACGATCCGTCGCCGCTCAGCGACTGAAGTGCATCTTCCAACTCGCCCTGCGTATCGCTGTCGAGGCAGCCCGTCAGAACGTTTGCGGCGCCCGCGCGCGCCTCAGGCTCTCCGTCGATATGGCGCCACACGAACAGCGCTCCTGGATCGCCGCTAACGATGGCGGCCTCCTTCTGGAACTGCGCCTCGGCGCGCGCCGTCTTCTTGGCCGCACGCCGCAACAAATCGTCCGAACGCGTGCGCACCGCCAGCACGACAAAAGCCAGCGACCCCGCAAGCGCGATCGCGCCCAGCGTCACGCCGAACGGCAGCAAATAAGCGATGTCGTTTGACAGGTCCAAACTATCCCCATGCTTCAGGCGCGATGACAGCAACGACAAAGCCGTGGAAGGGACAGGTCTCGACTGACAGCAGCGGCGGCCCTTTGGAGGTCCGATTCGCGCTTATCGGCCTACTAGCCTGGCCCCTGTCACCCGCGCCCGAACCCCTTTTCTGCAAGAATCACTTCGCTGAAAGAATCTTAGGCAGCGGGGGAATTTTTGTCCCCGCACACATGGTAAACGAGCCGTTGAACCAAACGGCCTGAGAAGCCTTGCGCAGGCGGTCCAAATGCCGTCCGCGCAATCCTTGATTTTAACGATTTGATAACGATTTAGGTCCGTTTCATCAGGTGGGCTCTCAGGCGACAAAACACAGTTCTTCGTGCCCTGGACCTGTTGCGCAATTGCGCCATCAAGCCTCGAAATGAACCTGAGCGAGGCGGCCGGGAATCATGCAGCGCGGCGGACGCCGATGCCCGGCGCTGCGCTCATCGCACCCCACGCCTTACCGGCGAGTTAACGCCAACGGTGACGGGAGTTACACCGGCAATCTGCCGGTGTCGGCTATCTTTGAAGCCCAGCAATGAGGCTCCGAATGAACGCCTTCCTCACCACGATTTTCTACGCGGCACTTGCGAGTCTGTTCCTCGCCGCCTTCGCGGCACTTTTCGGGCGCGCGCATCCCTTGCTCGACGCGTTCGGGCAATTCCTGCTTCCGGCGATCGTCGGCGCGGCTTCGCTCGCGCTGCTGGCGTTTCTGGCCGCGCGCCACACGACAGGCGCGCTCGCCATTGCAGCGCTTCTCCTCAACCTCGCCATTGTCTGGCCGTGGCTTCAGACGCCGCCTACGATCGAGCCGAACGGACCGCGCTTCAAGTTGCTGCTGTTCAACGTCTTCTATCACAACCCGCGTTTGGATCTCGTTGCGCCACTTGTGCGCAAGTCCAACGCCGACGTAGTCGTTTTGCTTGAAATCACTCCGCGCATTCGATCGCGACTCGGCGCATTGGAGACGGTCTATCCATACCGTATCGAATGTTGGCGGCAACCGCGTTGCGATGCATTGATCCTGTCGCGCTTTCCGCTGACGGACAACCTGTCGGCGCTACCGGCTGCACGCACCTCTCGTTCGCTCGCCAGCGTCGTCGTCGACGTGGAAGGGCGTCCGCTGACGCTATTCGCCGCGCATTTGACTTTGCCCTTCCCATTCAACAGATACGGCAGACAGCCCGAACAGGCTGCGGAAGTGGCGGGCGCGGTCAAAGCGCCCGCCGGTGCCCGCCTGCTCGTCGGCGACTTCAACGCGGCGAGTTGGGGCGCCACCATGATACACATCAGCGACGCTGCGGGACTAACAACGCTAACGGGACCTGGCGGATCCTGGCCGTCATTCCTGCCGCGCCAAATGGGGATTCCGATCGATCATGTTCTTGCCTCGCCGGAATTGGCTTTCCTCTCGCGCGAACTCGTCGCAGTCACCGGATCGGATCACCGCGCCGTGCTAACCGAAATTGCCTTCAAGGATTGAACAGTCAGCCCGGAAACAATTGCACGCCGATCTTGGTCAGCGCGCCGTCCTTCGACAGGCCGAGGCATGCCATGCTCTCCATACCCTGCACGTAACAGAACACCGGTTGCTTTTCCGCGCGTATCAGTTCGAAGGCTTCGCGGTCGATGCCGGCTTCCGGATAGAACGCAAACTCTCCGCCCAGCGGCCCCTCGGCACCCCGCTTCCATTCCGGCAAGTCGGCCGTCGATTTGAACGTGTGACTCTGGAACAGCCAATCCTGAAGCGCGCGCGCCATCTGCTTACGCGATTTCGCCTCGACAAACGTCATCAGTTGGTCGACCGGCGACGCCTCGACCCAACGAACAGTGCCGTCCGGCGCGCGCACGACAATCGTGGCGACGGCAAGAGAACAGGTCGGCCCGGCGGAAAAAGCCTCGGCGCGGAACGCACGTCCCGCGACCGGCTGCCAAGCCGCGGCAGCACTCGCACTGCAGCCTGCCGCCATGGCGGGCGCCGCACAGGTCATGCCGCTCGCAATCGCGGCCGCCACCAGAAAGGCAGTCGAACGAACGGCCATGAAGGGAACTCCGTTTAGTAGCGGTAGTGATCCGGCTTGAACGGACCCTCTCGCCCGATGCCCAGATACTCGGCCTGTTGCGGCGAGAGCGCCGTAAGTTTCGCCCCCAACTTGGCCAAATGAAGGCGCGCGACCTTCTCGTCCAACTTTTTCGGCAGCGTATAGACCTTCTTTTCGTACTTCGCGTGGTTGGCCCACAATTCCATCTGCGCCAGCGTCTGGTTCGTGAACGACGAGCTCATGACGAAGCTCGGATGCCCCGTCCCGTTGCCGAGGTTCACAAGACGCCCTTCCGACAACAGAATGATCCGCTTGCCGTCGGCGAATTCGATTTCGTCGACCTGCGGTTTGACGTTGTGCCATTTCAGATTGCGCAAAGCCGCGACCTGAATCTCGGAATCGAAGTGCCCGATATTGCACACGATCGCGCGGTCCTTCATCGCCCGCATGTGTTCGATCGTGATCACGTCCAGATTGCCTGTTGCGGTGACGAAGATATCGGCGCGCGGCGCCGCGTCGTCCATCGTTGTGACTTCAAAACCCTCCATCGACGCCTGCAACGCGCAGATCGGATCGATCTCTGAAATGATCACCCGGCAACCCGCATTGCGCAAGCTGGCCGCCGAGCCTTTACCCACATCGCCGAAGCCCGCGACCATCGCGACCTTGCCCGCCATCATCACGTCGGTGCCGCGCTTGATGCCGTCGACCAAGCTCTCGCGGCAGCCGTAGAGATTGTCGAACTTCGATTTCGTCACGCTGTCGTTGACGTTGATCGCCGGGAACGGAAGCTCCTTGCGCTCGGCCATCTGATAAAGCCGGTGCACGCCGGTCGTCGTTTCTTCCGTCACGCCTTTGATTGCGGCCGAAATCTTCGAATACCAGCCCGGCTTCTTTTCGATCGTGCGCTTCATCACGGCATAGAGCGCTTCTTCTTCCTCGTTCTTCGGCTTTGAGATCAAGCCGATGTCGCGCTCGGCTTTCGGGCCCAACACGCACAACAACGTCGCGTCGCCGCCATCGTCGAGGATCATGTTCGGCACCCCGCCGTCGGACCATTCGAACAGCTTGTGCACGTATTCCCAATACTCGATCAGGCTTTCGCCCTTTTTGGCGTAGACCGGCGTGCCCGACGCCGCGACCGCGGCCGCCGCATGATCCTGCGTCGAGAAGATGTTGCACGACGCCCAGCGCACATCGGCGCCCAGCACCTTCAGCGTGTCGATCAAAACCGCCGTCTGGATCGTCATATGCAGACAACCGGCGACCCGCGCACCCTTGAGCGGCTTCGACGCGCCGAACTCTTCGCGCGTCGCCATCAAGCCCGGCATCTCCGTCTCGGCGATGGCAATCTCGCGCCGCCCCCAATCCGCAAGCTTGATATCGGTGACGACGTAATCGTGTGCCATGAGAGGCTCCTCGTGAGGCTGGGCAAAACGTTAAGGCGCCAGTCTATAGCACCCGCAAACCGGCCGTTCAAGCCAGACATAAAGAAATGTTTATATCTTTAAGTGTTGCCAAAAGTTGCGAAGGGCAAGCTGAATCCGACACCTTTACTCCATCGCGCACGCCGGCACGTCGCCATCCTTAGGCTTCGTCGCATGAGCGCACACCGCGTTCCACCACGACATGATCACATCGCCTACCTGATCGTTGCGGGTCTCGAGCGCGGACATTTCGGGCGCCACCTGCGTCCGCCATGCGGCAGGCACCTTGCGCGGCTCCTTACAGGCATGGCTGCGCACGTTCGCCGGCACGCGGCGCTTTTTGCAAGCGCGCGCGGCGTCGGTCAAAAACTCGTTCGTCACGCCCACTTGATAGCTCGCCAGCGCCTGGCGCTGCCCCTGATCGTCGGGTGCGTCCGACGGAAACATCACGTATTCCTTTGGCTCGGGCAGATTGAGGATCTCGCGCGCCTGATCCAACATCACGCCGTAGCGCCCGGCCATCAGGGTCATTTCCCAAAGACTGGCCTTGTCGGCCTTGGCCTTTTCGTCGAGCGCCCGCTCGGCGGCGCTGTCGAACGAAATGAGCTCGGAGAATTCCGCGCAGCCGGATAGACCGAATGCCAAAGACAGCAGCGCCGCGGTAGCGAAAGAACCGCGCCTTGCCATCGCCCTGCTCCAAACGCTCATGCCATGATCCTGCGTCGCGGTGGTTCTACCAAGCCAATTCCAATATCGGGCTGAAAGCAAGCACCTAACGTCGCGCCCACGCAAGCGCCCGCTGCAGACACGTCGTGATCCACGGACCCTTGGCATCGGTATAGGCGGTTCCGTCGTCGGGATGAAGCGCCGCCGCAACCAGTTTTTGGGTTTCATACGCGCGAGCTTCGTCGGCATGACGGCGCAAATAGTCGCGAAAGACCAAGTGCCGCTCGATGTCGATCCCGCCCAGCCCGAAAAAATGAGCATGGAATCGCCGCTTGCCCGTCTGCGGATCGGTGAGCGGGCAGAACCGCCGCCCTGCGATTCCATACTCGCCCCGCCACTCGTAACCGAGAGCGGTGACTTTGTCCGCGCGGGCATCGAGCTCGTCCAAACTCGCCACCACCGGCAAGAGGTCAACGATGGGTTTGGCCCTGATGTCCGGAATCGAGGTCGAGCCGATGTGATGAGCCGCAACGATCAGCTCGCCCAACGCTCCCTTCAGCCGTTCGATCTCGGCGTGAGCGATGGCCGCCCATCGGGCGTCGTGCGGTACAAGTTCGATCGGTCTGCGGTCGATGCGCATGGTGGTTCCATAAAAAAGGGGCGGCCTCACGAGCCGCCCCAAATCCAATCAACTTCGCGGAATACTAAGCCGCGGCTAGATTGATCGCCTTCGGCCCGCGGGCGTCGGCTTCGGTGTCGAAAGCGACGCGCTGGCCTTCATTGAGCGAGCGCCATCCCGCACGTTCGACGGCGGAGATATGGACGAACACGTCCTTGCCCCCGCCTTCCGGCGAAATGAAACCAAAGCCCTTTGTGGCGTTGAAGAATTTGACCGTTCCGGTCTTCTGCGACATGCGATTCAAGTCCTTGTGATGCAGGCGGTTGCGCCGGAGCGACATGCCCAGACGCCGTGAGAGGCAATGCTATCTTGGAATGGAGGGGAACCGTCTTGCTCGAAGGCTTGAATGCCACCGTCAATCTTAGCCCGCACTTCACCTAGGTGCAGCCGTCACACCCGGAAATATAGGCGGAATCGCTCAAAAATACAAGCGCCGAAGGGCAAACTCAGAGCGCTGAAATCAAGGGCCGATGACCTTGAATCCTTTGGCCCGCAGCATCGCCACGACGCTGTCTTTACCCACGAGATGACCGACACCCACGGTCACGAAATGGGTCTTGTCCGAAGCCAGCATTTCTCTGAGGCGCGGCACCCATTTCTTGTTTCGTGCGACAAGCAGCCTCCATCTCAGTGCAGGAACCTGCTTGAATCCGTCGTCGACCAACTTCTCCAGCACGTCGGTCCTTCCGGAAGCCCAGGCAGACAAAAGCCTCGCAGGCAATTCCGGCTCTTCCACGACGCCACGCACGACGGCGCTCAAATAGGCGATCTCGGTTTTCCGGTCGAGAGCGGCGAAATAGGAAAGCTGCTCTTCGACCGTTTCGAAATAGTCGAGCGCGGCGCCCCGCTTGCGCGCATCTTGTTCGATCACCTGATCGACGCCGTAATAGCGCGAATACCCGGCTTTGATGTAGCTGCACAATTCCAGATAGACCCCGGCCATCCACGGCCGGAAAGTCTCGAACATCTTCGGCGAACAATGGACGCTCCACGCCGCAGCCTCCAGTTCGGCGTAAAGCTTTGCACGAACCACGTCTTTCAGTTGCCGACCGTCTTTGAGCCGTCCGTCTTTTTCGACGAAGCGCGTCATATCCAGCCCGTCTTGGTCCAAGGGGGCTTCGAACACGAACACCTGCGATGCCGCCCGAGCTTGGGTGATTTCATCGCGCTGCCACTGTGTTTCCGGCGGCAGCAAATGCATCGACCCGAAGAGGTAGAGTGTCCGCCCGTCCCGTTCGACGGTCCAAAGCGGCGGCATCGCCGCGTCGGCGGCGCCCGCCGCCACCGGCTGCGCGACGGCAAGCCCGTTTGCAGCCAAGAAGAAGCAAGCAATCGCGAACGCAACACCAACAGACTTCAACACGACCGACCTCATGCATCCTCGCCGAACTTTGACGCGAGCAAGGCATCCAGTGCTTCAAGTGCCTCGCGCGCCTGACGACCGTCGGCCGCGATCGTGATCTCGCTTCCCATGCCGGCTCCCAGCATCATCAAGCCCATGATCGATGTGCCCGAAACGCGGGCACCGTCCTTCGTTACCGTTATGCTGGCGTCGAATTTGGTCGCGCATTGCACGAACTTCGCCGACGCGCGTGCGTGCAAACCCTTGGTATTGACGATGGTGAGGATGCGCGGTTGCGGCACTTTGCCGTCAGCCACCGGCAAGCTCCTTCGAGGCCACGCGAATATACTTGCGACCGGCCTCCTGCGCTTTGTCGACGGCATCCGACAGCTTGGCCGTCGGCCTGACTGAGGCGAGCTTGATCAGCATCGGCAGATTGACCCCGGCGATCACCTCGACCTGACCCGTGCCCATCGCCGAGATCGCAAGGTTCGACGGCGTACCCCCGAACATGTCGGTCAACAAGATGACACCCTTGCCGACATCGACCGACTTGATCGAATCCAGAATCTCCTGCCGGCGGACTTCCATGTCGTCCTGCGGCCCGATGCACACGGTGCGAAATAAGGTCTGCGGGCCGACGACGTGTTCCGTTGCCGCCTTCAGCTCGTCGGCCAAGCGGCCATGCGTAACCAGGACAAGGCCAATCATAATCTCAAGTCACTCCAGGGCCGGGCAAGATCGCTCCCGAATAGGACAGCGGCGCATGACGGCGGCGCATTACATAATCCTGTTCGTCACCCGCCTCAACGCGCAGAGACGCCAGACAAGGGCCTTGACCGTTACGCTTTGGGCACAACCACGAGGGCACGGCGCAATTTCATGGGCGCAGACGCCTCGAAAGGCATCAAAGCCACAAGCGGCACACGCGGTTCGGCACTTCCGGGCAAAGACCAAGTGCTGGGCTCCGGCATTCGCTCAGGCACCACCTGCATCAGCTGAACCGCCAGCCGCAGTCGAGTCGCAGCCTTCAACGGTGCCCGCACGACACCGACGCCGCGGACTTCGATCAAACCGGCAATGTTCCCCGGCACCGAAGCGTGCAGGAAGCCGTCCACGATTTCGACCGAAGTCTGATCATCCGCCACCAACAGAGCCCCGTCTGCGATCAATCGCAGCGCCAAATCGCTCTTTCCGGCGCCGGGCGAGCCCAACAGCAGAACGCCGCACCCGGAAATATCGATCGTTGTTGCATGAACCAACACGCCGGGCTCAGACGGCAGCAGCGAGCGGAAGCTCGACGGTGAAGCGCGCGCCCGAAACTTTGCCGCCCGCACGAAGATTGGTCGCAAAAATCCGCCCTTGATGTACCTCGACGATCTGGCGCGAAATCGAAAGTCCCAGACCGGAATTCTTGCCGAACCCGTGCGACACCGGCCGCTCGGTATAAAAGCGGCGGAAGATCGCTTCGAGATTCTCCTCGGGGATAATACCCTGCCCCTGATCGTCGATGGTGATGACGGCGCGCCGCTCGACCGCTCTCGCGCTGATCTTGATCTCGCCGCCTTTAGGACTAAACGAGACCGCGTTCTCGATCACGTTGCGGAACACTTGCGCCAGGGGTCCGTCGAGCCCGCGCACCACGAGATATTCGCCTTTGGGAACATCGAGCACGATGCGAGGCGCATCCGCGATGTCGGAATTGTCGAACATTTGCGTCATCGCATCGAGAAGACCTGCCAGATCCACGTTGCTCGCTCGCTCGCGCGACAACTCCGCATCCAATCGCGACGCGTCCGAAATGTCGGTGATCAACCGGTTCAGCCGCCGCACGTCGTTGAGCACGACCGACATCAGCTTCGCACGCTTCTCCTCGTCGGTCGCCCGCCGCAGGGTTTCGATGGCGCTTGCGACCGAAGTCAGCGGGTTCTTGATCTCATGCGCGACGTCGGCCGCAAACTGTTCGATCGCATCCATGCGCGAATACAGCGTCGCCGTCATTGCCCGCAAAGCAACCGACAAGTCGCCGATTTCGTCTGCGCGCCGGCCCAGATTGGGAATGGCATTGAGCTCTCGCTCGCCGCGCCGCACGGTGTCCGCACCCACCGCCAGCTGCCGCAATGGCCCCGTGATGTGAAAGAGCAGGAACACGGACGCCGCCGCCAACACCGTGAATGCGATCCCGGCCGCCAGCAGCAATTGGATCCATTCCTGGCTCAGCGCATCGTCGATGTCGCCGGCTTCCGTCGAAATCATCAAAACGCCCATGATGAATTGAAGACGTTTGATCGGAACTGCAACCGACACAATCAAGTTGCCTTGCGCGTTGATGCGTTCGGCCGAACCGGTTTCGCCCGAGTTCAAAACGCGCACGACCTCTTCGTAGTTCTGCCCGCGCTGCAACGGCTCGTCGTTGACCAGAGGCGGACGGTCCTTACCCGGTCGCAAGGAATAGAGCCCGCTTTTGACGCCCCGTTCGATCGCACCGAACACATCCGTCGATCCCGGCGGCGGCAGATTTTCTCTCTGCACTTGATTGCGCGTCAGAATAAAGCGCGTGTCCTGAATGGGCTCGCCGTCGCGTGCAAATATGCGGGCGCGCATGCCGGTCGGCCCGACGAGAAGATTGAGAACCGTGGTTGCCTTGTCGGCGTCGATGTCGGTCGCCGCGTCGTCTTCAAGCTCGCCGACAGAGGCATACCGCGCGAGCGCCGCAGCAACGATCTGCGCTTGCCCCATGATCGACTTCACGCGCTCTTCGACCAAGCTCACGCGCGCCGTCTGAACCCAATAGACGCCGCCGATGAAGAACAACAGGGCCAGCAGATTGAACAACAGAACCTGCGCCGCCAACGCCGAAAACCAGCGCCGCGAAGGCTTCGTGCCCAACCCGTGCCTTCGCCAGGCCGAGCGGCCGAACCAGCCGGTGTCTTGCTCCGTCCGTGGTGATATGTGCGCTGATGCCGGGTCGGATGCGCTCAAGCTTCTGTATACTTGTAGCCGACGCCGTACAGCGTCTGAATGGAATCGAACGCATCGTCGGTTTGCTTGAACTTTTTGCGTAACCGTTTGATGTGGCTGTCGATCGTACGATCATCGACATAAACCTGATCGTCATAGGCCGCGTCCATCAGATTGTCGCGGCTTTTGACGAAGCCCGGCCGTTGCGCCAATGCTTGCAAAATCAAAAACTCCGTCACCGTCAACTGCACGTCCTTGCCGTCCCACGTACAAGAATGGCGCGGCACGTCGAGCACCAGCTTGCCGCGCTCCATGATCTCCTTGCTTGGCGCGCCGGCAACCGCCGCGCCGCGCGCCTCTGCGCGCCGCAGGACCGCACGCACGCGATGCAACAGCAGACGCTGGGAAAATGGCTTTTTTATGTAGTCGTCTGCCCCCATGCTGAGACCCAAGGCCTCGTCCATTTCGTCGTCCTTCGAGGTCAGGAAGATGACCGGCAAATCGCTCGCCTGCCTCAGCCGCCGCAGGACTTCGTGCCCGTCCATGCGCGGCATCTTGATGTCGAGAATGGCAAGCGCAGGCGGCGCCGCCTGAAACGCGATCAGCGCTGTCGCGCCGTCGGTGTAGGTCTTCACCTGGAAGCCCTCTTGCTCAAGCGCCATCGAGAGCGAGGACAGAATGTTGCGGTCGTCGTCGACAAGAGCGATGGTGGTCATGGGGGCCCGGGAACTGTGAGTGAATCTCTGCGGCCCGAATATAAGCATGTCGCCGCGCCACCGCTATGCGCGCGCGATGGTTCGCCTAGAAACCAATCGGAACCGAAAGCCGAGCAAGATCAACGACGTCAGCATGCCCAGGCTTATCCCCAAGATTAACCCTACAGCGCCGATTCCCGCCGGAAATGCGAGAACGTAGGCGGCGGGAACCCCCACGACCCAGAACGCGATCCCATGCATGAAGGCAGGCCAGCGCACGTCGCCCATCCCCCGCAGTGCGCCCATGGTGACGATCATCACGCCGTCGATAACGACCATCACGCCGACGGCGCTCAACGTCAGCCGCGAAATCGCCCACACCGCTTCGTCGTCGACATAAAGCGCACTGATGGTTTGCGGCAGTGACGCGACCACAAGGCCGAACAAGCTCATGATCAACAAACCCAGCATGATGCCGGTCAAACCCGCGCGCGCAACACGATCGTGGGCACCCGCCCCGACCGCGTGACCCACCCTGACCGCCGTCGCGGCAGACATGCCCACGGCAACCATGACCATCACGGCGTTGAAATTGAAAGTCAGTTGGTGCGCGGCCGCGGCAGCCTCTCCCAAATGCCCCGCCATAAAGGTCAGCGCATTTATCGCGCCCGATTCGAGCCCCAGCGCGATCGAGATCGGGGCGCCGAGCTTCAGAATGCGCACGACACGCGCGCCAAGTCCGGACACCGGCGATCGAACGCCGTACGAACCCGCATCGGACAAGAAATAAATGAACGCCAGCACCGCAATCAAGCTCAGCCACCTGATCGCGGATGTGGTCATCACCGCACCGACGGCACCCATCGGCTCGACCCACCCGAACCATCCCAAAACGCAAATCCCGTCGGCCACGACATTGAGCACGTTCGCGCTCAGCATGATCGCCATCCCGATTGACGGCCGCTTGATGCTTTCAAGGAAATACGCGCTGGCGACATACATCAGCATCGGCGGCAGTCCCCACGCAAAATGCATACACACCCGCCCAGCCCCGCTCGCGAGCTCGGGGTCGAGACCCGTCGCCCGCAAGGCGGGCTCGACCAGAAAAAAGACGCCGCCGAACACAAGGCCCAGTGCCGCGGCAATCGTCATCGACGCCTTCCAGGCCTGACCGCAGGCGATCCGGTCGCCCGCACCGAATGCTTGTGCGATCAGCACCATCGAACCCTGCAGAAGTCCGACCGAAATCATCATCATGATCGACTGCGCGGCAAAGCCTTGACCGAGAAAGGCAAGCTCGGATGCGCCGCTGCGCCCGGTCATTAAGGAATCCACGAACACCATGAAGACGATGCCGGCGCGCGCCACCATTACGGGCGCAGCCAAGCGTAGCGTCGGCCAGCCGTCTTCCCGCCACACCCGCAGCAGCCGAGAAACGGTCCTCTCCGTGGCGACGGTCTTTTGCTGCATCGCGAAGTCCGAATGTCGGTCCATTGAGGTTGATGCGAGCAATCTCGGCTTTCCCGCCACCCGCCGGCGCCAAAGGCCACGACGATATTGCAACCGCAAGGCCTCCGCCCATATGGTGGCCCTAAGGATGGAAAAATCCAACAATACCGCCAATCCTTTGCGGAGGGGCGCATCGGAGAGATGACGAATGCCGACGATCGGACAGCAGACGAGCGCGTACGGACTTGATCGCGCGGGGCTCAAAAATCTTGGCCGCGTGCAATGGAACTTGCCGATGGCAAGTCTTGTCCAGGAAGCCGTCGAACGCCGCGAAGGCGTGCTGGCCAAGGATGGTCCGCTGGTTGTCAAGACCGGCATCCACACCGGCCGTTCCGCCGGCGATAAGTTCATCGTCCGGGAAGCCTCCATCGACCGCCACATATGGTGGGACAACAACAAGTCGATGACGTCGGCGAATTTCGACGCGCTGCTGAATTCGTTCCGCTCCTACGCGCAAGGTCGCGACATCTTCGTTCAAGACTTATTTGGCGGCGCCGACCCGACGCACCGTTTGCCGGTCCGCATCGTCACCGAACTCGCCTGGCATTCGTTGTTCGTGCAGCACCTATTGATCGAACCGACGAAGGGCGAACTGCGGAGTTTCGCGCCGGACTTTACGATTATCGACTTCCCGGGCTTCCAAGCAGACCCCGCAATTCACGGCACCGCGTCGGGAACCGTCATTGCCGTCTCGTTCGAAAAAAAACTCGTCCTGATCGGCGGCACGTCTTATGCCGGCGAAATGAAGAAGTCCGTGTTCACGATCCTGAACTATCTGCTGCCGCCCAAGAGCGTGATGCCGATGCACTGCTCGGTGAATGTCGGCAAAGCAAACGAAAGCGCGATCTTTTTCGGCCTGTCGGGCACCGGCAAGACGACGCTGTCCGCCGACCCGAATCGCACGTTGATCGGCGACGACGAGCACGGCTGGTCCGACACGGGCGTCTTCAATTTCGAAGGCGGCTGCTATGCCAAGATGATCCGCCTCTCGCCCGAGGCCGAACCCGAAATTTTCGCCACGACGAAACGCTTCGGCACCGTGCTGGAAAATGTCGTCATCGACGAGGCAACCCGCGAACTCGACCTGAACGATGCAAGCCTTGCGGAAAATTCCCGCGGCGCCTACCCCATCAGTTACATCCCGAACGCCAGCACCACGGGATTGGCGAGCCAACCCGCGAACATCGTCATGCTGACGGCGGATGCCTTCGGCGTTCTGCCGCCGATTGCGAGACTGACGCCCAGCCAAGCGATGTACCACTTCCTCTCGGGCTTCACCGCCAAGGTCGCCGGCACCGAAAAGGGCCTCGGCAAGGAACCGCAACCGACCTTTTCGACCTGCTTCGGGGCCCCTTTCATGCCGCGCCACCCGACCGAATACGGCAACCTTCTGCGTGCCTTGATCGCCAAGCACAAGGTCGATTGCTGGCTTGTCAACACGGGCTGGACCGGCGGTTCGTTCGGCACGGGCTCGCGCATGCCGATCAAAGTCACCCGCGCGTTGCTTTCCTCAGCCCTCGACGGCACGCTGAAGACGGCCCAAATGCGCGTCGACCCGCATTTCGGCTTCGAAGTGCCCGTGGCGGTCCCAGGCGTGGACACCAAAATCCTGAACCCGCGTGAAACCTGGACCGACAAACCGGCCTACGACCAACAAGCGATCAAGCTGGTTCAAATGTTCCGCAAGAATTTCGAAAAATTCGAAGCCCATGTCGGCGCCGACGTGAAAGCTGCCGCCCCCAGAATGGCCGCCGCCGCGGAGTAGTCTGCTTGTGCTCATCATCTTGAGCGGACTGCCCGGCACCGGCAAGACGACGATCGCGCGCGAGCTGGCAAAAGAGATCGCAGCCGTCCACTTGCGCATCGACACCATCGAACAAGCGCTGCGCAACAAAGGCCTCACCGTCGTCGACGAGGGTTACCGCGTCGCCTACGCGCTCGCCGAAGACTATCTGCGCACCGGCCTCACCGTAATTAC
>JANOFM010000244.1:0-29322 GCA_031413635.1 Alphaproteobacteria bacterium
CCACAAAAATCCCTATCACGTCGCTGGGTCCGATGCCTCGGGCATCGTCTGGGCCGTGGGCGCGAAGGTGAAACGGTGGAAGGTCGGCGACGAGGTCGTCATCCACTGCAATCAAGACGACGGCGACGACGAAGAGTGCAACGGCGGCGATCCGATGTTCTCGCCGTCGCAGCGCATCTGGGGCTATGAGACGCCCGACGGATCGTTCGCGCAATTCGCCCGCGTGCAAGATCGCCAGTTGATGGAGCGGCCGCGCCATCTGACGTGGGAAGAATCGGCTTGCTACACGCTGACGCTCGCCACCACGTACCGGATGTTGTTCGGGCATCGTCCGCATATCTTGCGGCCCGGTCACAACGTGCTGGTATGGGGCGCGTCGGGCGGGTTGGGGTCGTTCGCGGTGCAGTTGTGCGCGGTGTCGGGCGCGAATGCGATCGGCGTGATTTCGGACGATACGAAGCGCGACTTCGTGATGGACTTGGGCGCCAAGGGCGTCATCAACCGCAAAAATTTCAAATGCTGGGGCGCGATGCCGCAAGTCGGCACGCCGGCTTACGACGAATGGACGAAGGAAGCGCGCAAGTTCGGCAAGGCGATTTGGGACATCACCGGCAAGGGCAACGACGTCGACTTCGTGTTCGAACATCCTGGCGAAGCGACGTTTCCGGTCTCGTGTTTGGTGGTCAAGCGCGGGGGCATGGTGGTGTTCTGCGCCGGCACCAGCGGATACAACATCACCTTCGACGCGCGCTATGTGTGGATGCGCCAGAAGCGCATTCAGGGTTCGCATTTCGCGAACCTGCAGCAAGCGTCGCAGGCCAACCGCTTGGTGGTCGAACGGCGCATCGAGCCCTGCATGTCGGAGGTTTTCGCCTGGAACGACATTCCGCGCGCGCACACCAAAATGTGGAAGAACGAGCACCTGCCGGGCAACATGGCGGTGCTGGTCAATGCGCAGCGCACAGGCTTGCGCACATTCGAGGATGTGGTCGAAGCCGGGAAGCGGTAAGACTGGAGCGCATGAGCCCTGAGCCCGTCACAATCAAACGCCTATCGGTCGAGAGCGAGGCCGAGTTCGCGCGCATTCATTGCGATGCGACCGGCAACGGCTGGTGCCATTGCGTGGCTTGGTGGGTGCCGACGTGGGACGGTTGGGGCGAGCGCACGGCCGGCGACAACGCGGCGCGGCGCAGAAAGCTGTTCAGCGACGGCATTCATGACGGATATTTGATTTATTCGGGCGACGAATTGGCCGGGTGGTGCCAGGTTTGGCGGCGTGACGCGTTCGTGAAACTGACGACACAGTTCGGCGTTGCGTACGACGACGACGCCTGGATGATCGGTTGCGTCTTGATCTTGCCCGCTTTTCGCGGAGATGGGATTGCAACTCAGGCGTTGTCCCTGATCGTCGACGATTTGAAGTTGCGCGGGGCGCGTTCGGTCGACGCCTACCCCAAGCGCGGGGCGAAAGATGCGGGCGAGTTGTGGAACGGGCCGGAATCGACCTACGCTCGCCTCGGGTTCACGGTCGTTCGCGAGGATGCGAAACGGCCGGTGCTGCGGTTGACGTTCTGATCGGCGGCAAAATGTCAGACATAAATCATCGTTCGACGTCCGAAGTTCTGCTTGCGCTCGTTCGCGCGCATCCGGATGCGCGGATTACCATCCAAGACATCATCGACGGGCTGGGAGAGCGAAGCTTCGGCTTCGTCTTGCTGCTGTTCGGGCTTGCCAGCGCGATCGCGCCGCCGGGCGTTGCGACGTTCACGGCGATCCCGTTGATGTTTTTCGGGCTGCAGATGCTGGCGCGATATCGCACCCCGTGGCTTCCGCGATCGATCGCGATGCGCAGCTTTGCGACGGTCGACCTCGAAAAGACGATCCTGCGCGGCGTGCCGACGATGAGGTGGATCGAACAATTTTGCCGTCCGCGCCTGTTGTTTTTGATTGGGCCGTTGGGCGAGCGCCTGCTGGGGCTTTTGATCTTCATCTTGGCCGTCGTGATTGCCTTGCCGGGGCCGTTGACCAACGCGCCGCCCGGCTTTGCCATCGCCTTCATGTCGATCGCGATCATCGAGCGGGATGGGCTTTTGGTGTTCGCCGGTGTTTTAGCATCGATATTCGCGCTTTATCTTGGCGTGCTCGGCCTGAGCCTTGTCGTCGAGCACGTGTTGCCCGGCGTTTGGGAGTTTCTTGTCGGCACTTGGCAATTGATCGCCTAGCTCGGCGCGTCGGTTGCGCGCAACCGACGCATTGAGGCGTGACAGAACCAATTGCAGCGCATAGTTTCCGGCGCTGACGCAGCTTACAGGACCGTCTATGTCGTTCTCGACACCCGAAAAACTCGTTGCGATTGCGCGCGCCGCCGTCGGCGCTGCGGAAACGCTTGGCGTGAAGGCTAAATCGCGGACGCGCGCGGCGATCGCCGATGCCGGCGGCGTCGATCAAGCGCAGCACGCGGCGCACGGGCTTGCATGGTTTGCGACCTATGTCGAAGCGCTGAGGCAGATGCAACGATGGGCCGAACAGCTGCACGTCCACGGCAAATTCGGCGAGATCGAGCAATTGATTCTGCGCGGGGCGCTCGGCGAATATTGCGCGCAGATCGTGGGCGGCATCCCCATGAGCCAAGGCGAGATCGTCCGGCTTCCCGACCTTGGCGTCGCGGCATCCGACGTCGCGCGCTTTGCCTCCGGCGCGGTTGGGGATCTGATTGCCGAAGGATTCGAGCAGGGCGCCAAAACGCGATTGGCGGAACTGATCGCCGCCAATCCGAACGCGATGACGTTCGGCGAGATCGGTCTCGACAGCGAGATGAGTTTAGTGCGCGATCAGTTCCGCAAATTCGTGGGCGATCGCGTGGCGCCGTTTGCGCATGGGTGGCATCTGAAGGATCAATTGATCCCAATGCCGGTTGTCGACGAGATGAGCGCGCTCGGCGTGTTCGGATTGACGGTGCCGGAAGTCTTTGGCGGCGCGGGGCTTGGCAAGACTGCCATGTGCGTCGTGTCGGAGGAGTTGTCACGCGGCTATATCGGCGTTGGGTCGCTGGGCACACGGTCGGAGATCGCGGCCGAGCTTATTCTCGGCGGCGGCACGGAGGCGCAGAAGAATTATTGGCTGCCGAAGATCGCCTCGGGCGAGATTCTTCCGACGGCCGTGTTCACGGAACCGAATACAGGATCAGATCTGGGATCGTTGCGCACGCGCGCGGTCCGCGAGGGCGATGTTTGGAAGATCACCGGCAACAAGACCTGGATCACGCATGCGGCGCGCGCCGATGTGATGACCTTGCTGGTGCGCACCAATCCGAGTGCGCCTGGGTATAAGGGCCTGTCGATGTTTTTGGCACCTAAACCACGCGGGACCGAGGCGCAGCCCTTCCCCGCCAAGGGCATGAAGGGCGGGGAAATCGGCGTGCTCGGCTATCGCGGCATGAAGGAGTACGAGCTGGGCTTCGACGAGTTCGAGGTGCCGCACGCCAATCTGCTCGGCGGCGAAGAGGGCCAGGGCTTCAAGCAATTGATGGTGACGTTCGAATCCGCGCGCATTCAAACGGCGGCGCGCGCAATCGGCGTGGCGCAGTCGGCGATGGATTTAGGTCTGCGTTACGCGTTGGAGCGTCAACAGTTCGGCAAGGCAATCTATGGTTTCCCGCGCGTCGCCAACAAAATCGTGACGATGGCGATCGAGATCATGGTGGCGCGCCAGATCACTTATTTCGCGGCTCGCGAGAAGGATGCGGGGCGGCGCTGCGATTTGGAAGCAGGCATGGCCAAGTTGCTGGCGGCGCGTGTGGCGTGGGCCGCGGCCGACAACGCGGTGCAAATCCACGGCGGCAATGGCTTTGCGCTCGAGTATCCAATCAGCCGCGTCCTGTGCGATGCGCGTATCTTGAACATCTTTGAGGGGGCGGCGGAGATTCAAGCGCAAGTGATCGCGCGCAGATTGCTTGAGGATGCGAATTGAGATTCATGGGAGCGCAGGTTTCTTGCCCGCCCTTGAGCAAGATTGAGCGGCGGGTGTGACGGCCGTATCTTGAGCGTGCCCATGAAGCAGGCGACGCTCGGCGGATGTTCTACTACGTCGCCAAAATCGTCTGGTTTTTTTCAACGCCTTCGAACGCACTTGTAACGTTGGCGCTGATCGGCCTCTTGCTCATGCGGACGAGGCGCGCGGCAATGGGCAAGCGCGTCGCATTGACTGCGGTCGCCGGGTTGTCCGTCGCCGGACTTTCGCCGCTGGGCAACGCTCTCATTTTGCCGTTGGAAGACCGGTTCCCGTCTTACATTGACGACGGCACGCCCATCGCCGGTGTCGTCGTCTTGGGCGGTTCGTTCGAAACGGAGGTCACAAACGTCCGTGGTCAGATGGCGTTGAACGAAACGGGCGAGCGTTTGATTGCCCTCGGCGACTTGGCGCGGCGCTATCCGGGTGCGAAGATTGTATACTCCGGTGGGGGGAACGAGTTCACCCCCGATGCAACGCCCGAGGCGACGCTCGTCGAGAGCACGATCGGGCAATTGGGCATTGCGCCCGGGCGTGTGATCTATGAGCGCCGATCGCTCAATACGTTTCAGAACGCGCTCTATTCGAAAGCGCTTGCGGCGCCGAATTGGGGCAAACGATGGCTTGTCGTTACTTCGGCGTTTCATATGCCGCGTGCGATGGGTGCGTTTCAGGCGGCCGGATTTAAGGTTGTGCCCTACACTGTGGATTACCGCACAGCGGGAGGAGCCTCACTCGCGCGGCCGTTTGCCTTTGTCGGCGAGGGTTTGCGGCGCACGGACATCGCGGCCAAGGAATGGATCGGACTTTTGGCCTATCGTCTGACGGGCCAATCGGAAGACTTGTTCCCCGGGCCATGAGCGTCGACGATTGCCGCCGCGCCAAGAGCGGGCTATGGAGTGGCGCATCATGCTGGATGGTAATATCCTGGTCGGGGTCGCGATCATCGCGGTCGCCGCGGTTTTGGTCGTCGGGCTGTACAGCCTTTTTCGCGGTGGCGATTTTGCAAGAACCCATTCGAACAAGCTGATGCGCCTGCGCATCGTGGCGCAGTTCGTCGCCATCGCGGTGATCATGGCCGTGCTCTACCTGTCGGGTAGAGGACCTTCGACGCCTTGACGGAGAAATCAGCATGGTCGTTTTGAACCGTATTTATACGCGCACCGGCGACAAGGGCGACACCGCGCTGGGCAGCGGAAAGCGCGTGGCGAAATTCGACGCGCGCATCGAGGCTTACGGCACGGTCGACGAGACCAATGCCTGCGCCGGCACGGCGCGACTGCACACGCACGGCGAGCTCGATCAGATGCTGGCGCGGGTGCAGAACGATCTTTTCGATTTGGGTGCCGATCTGTGCATCCCCGAAGACGGCAGCGAGATGGCGGCGAAGGCGTTGCGCATCACCGATGCACAGGTCGAGCGGCTCGAGCGCGAAATGGATTCTATGAACGAGACGTTGCAACCATTGCGCTCTTTCGTGCTGCCGGGCGGGTCGGCGGCGGCGGCGCATTTGCATGTCGCGCGCACCGTGTGCCGGCGAGCGGAACGTTTGATCGTCAAACTTGCGGCCGGCGAGAACGTGAGTGCCGCGGCCATCAAATACGCCAATCGTCTGTCGGACTTCCTGTTCGTTGCCGCGCGTTTCGCGAATTTGGAAGGCGGCGGCGATGTCCTTTGGATACCCGGCGCCAATAGAACCTAAACCGGAACTTAGTTGCAGAGCGCCGCCCACAGGATATAGGTCGGCCTTTCAGCATGGAGACTTACAATGCGCATTGCTCTCGGCGCACTTCTTGGCGCGGCGGTCACGGCCATCGCTCTCTACCTGTTCGGCCCGATAACTCCGCCGCCTAAGGACGAGCAGCCAGTCGTGGCAGCCGCTGGCGCCAAGGAAGACATTTGCGATGCCAAATGCGCGGTGCCGGACAAAGCCGAACCACGCGACGATGTCATCGGCCAAGGTATCACGCGGCTCGAACTGATCGCCGTCCTTTCGTCGTTCGGCATGACGGTGCAAGATTCGACGACGCAAGAATCCGATCCGTGGCTTTCGGCGAAAACGCCGAAGGGCACGGACTTCTACGTCAACATGTACGACTGCGTCGGTTCGGGCGCCGACAGCCGACGCTGCAACAACTTGCAATTCCTGGCGCAGTGGGAATTGAACAAGAATGCGAATTTGGAAAACGCCAATGTCTACAATCAGAAATTCGTCTTCGGCCGCGCCTATCTGAACAAAGAGGGCCGGATGTTCATGTTCGACTATTCGGTCAACGTCAAAGACGGGGTGGTGAAGGACAATCTGAAACGTCATGTCGACAATTGGCTGAGGGTCTTGGACGACATAAGGGCGCTTTTGAAGGTTTAGCCCGGCGCCCTGCCCGTCGCGCGATCAGTTCGGGTGGGCTAGAGTGGCCCAGACATCCGGTTCACTCGCACTGAGGCACTCATGGTTTTCCTGCCGCTCAAAGACGACAATCCGCTTAAGTTCATTTGGTTTCAGTTCGCCACGGTCATGCTGATCGTCGTCAACGTCTCGGTGTTTTTTTGGCAACAATCGCTTGGCGAGGACGGCATCGTGACGATCGCGCAGAGCGCGGGGGTGACGCCGGTGTCGCTGTTCGGCGGTGCGCCGTTGCCCGAATGGCTTGGAAATCTTCCGTCGGAGCTCACGCTCGTCACCTACATGTTCTTGCATGGCGACTGGATGCATCTGGGCGGGAACATGCTGTTTCTTTGGGTTTTCGGCGACAATATCGAAGACGCCATGGGATCGATTCGCTTCACGCTGTTTTATCTTCTGACGGGCGTGGCGGCCGGCTTGGCGCACGTCTACATGAACCCGGGATCGCAAGCGCCGTTGATCGGCGCGTCGGGCGCGATTGCCGGCATCATCGGCGCCTACCTGATGCTCTATCCGCGCGTACGGATGTGGTCGTTGGCGTTTATGCGCATCCCGCTGAAGTTGCCAGCCTTCGTAGTGATTGGCGCTTGGGTCGCGACGCAAGTTTTCTTCGTCTATGCCGAAATCCAAGACGGCACGGCGTGGTGGGCACATCTCGGCGGCTTTGCGGCCGGTGTTTTGTTGGTCGCGGTCTTCAAGCGCTCCGACCAGCCCTTGTTCGGCGGCGCGCCGCAAAACTGAGGTTCAAAAGCAGACCACCCCTGACGCTAGCGTCAGGGGTGGTGCTTAACCACAGCCTGGCTAAGTGACTGACCAGACTGACAATCCCCGTTCGTTGACACGTTTGGCGGTTGCACGTAATTTGTGCACCGCACAATTACAGGAAGTACACTCGGGCTTGGGGGCGCGTTTCCGCGCCGGAACCAGCCTATCCCAGCGGAGAGATCAGCCTGATGAAGGTGCTTGTCCCGATCAAGCGCGTCGTCGACTACAACGTGAAAATCCGGGTGAAACCGGACCAAACGGGTGTCGACCTTGCCAATGTGAAGATGTCGATGAATCCGTTCGATGAAATCGGCGTCGAGGAAGCGATCCGTCTCAAGGAAAAAGGCGTCGTCACGGAAATCATCGCTGTGTCGGTGGGAGCGCAAGAGTGCCAAGAGACCATCCGAACGGCGCTTGCGATGGGGGCAGATCGCGGCATCCTGGTGAAAGTCGCGCACGAGGTCGAACCACTGACGGTCGCTAAAATTCTGGCGGGTATCGCGAAAGCGGAAGGTCCGCAATTGATCATCCTGGGCAAACAGGCGATCGACGACGACTGCAATCAGACGGGGCAAATGCTGGCGCAGCTTTTGGGTTGGCCGCAGGGTACGTTCGCTTCAAAGGTAGTGATCGAGGGCGGCAAGGCCGAAGTCACGCGCGAAGTCGACGGCGGATTGCAGACGGTTCGTTTGAACCTGCCCGCGATCGTCACGACCGATTTGCGTTTGAACGAGCCGCGCTATGCGTCGCTGCCCAACATCATGAAAGCCAAGAAGAAGCCGATCGACGAGAAAAGCCCGGCCGATTACGGCGTCGATCCGGCGCCGCGCTTGAAGGTATTGAAAGTGAGCGAGCCGCCCAAACGCAAAGGCGGGGTCAAGGTCAAGTCCGTGCAGGAACTGGTCGATAAATTGAAGAACGAAGCGGGTGTAATCTGATGGCTGTTCTTCTGATCGCCGAACACGACAACAAAACGCTGAAAGATGCGACGATCAAGTCGATGACCGCGGCACAGGCGCTCGGCGGGCCGGTCGATATTTTGGTTGCCGGTCACAACGCGAAAGGCGTTGCCGATCAGGCGGCGAAGATCGCGGGGGCCTCGAAAATACTGCTGGTCGACGACGCGCTTTATGCGCATCAATTGGCCGAGAACATGGCGGCGCTGATCGTGGAGATGGCGGGCAAGTACAACGCAATTCTCTCGCCGGCCTCGACCAGCGGAAAGAACTTCATGCCGCGCGTGGCGGCGGCCCTCGACGCAGCGCAGATCTCGGAAATCGTGTCGGTCGACGGGCCAGACACATTTACGCGGCCGATCTATGCCGGCAATGCGATGCAGCAGGTGCAAGCGCCGGCCGGCGTCAAGCTGGTCATCACCGTGCGCTCGACCACGTTCAAAGCTGCCGAGCTGAACGGGTCGGCACCGGTCGAGATCGTGGGCGCGGCGAAGAACGCCGGGATCTCTGAATTCGTGAAGGATGAACTGTCGAAGTCGGAACGCCCCGAACTCGCGGCGGCAAAAGTGGTCGTCTCGGGCGGGCGCGGCATGCAGTCGGGCGAGAATTTTCACTTGCTGGATAAGATCGCCGATCGTTTGAAGGCCGCCGTCGGCGCCAGCCGAGCGGCCGTCGACGCCGGGTTCGTGCCGAACGACTATCAAGTCGGGCAGACCGGCAAAGTGGTGGCGCCGGAGCTTTACATCGCCGTCGGCATTTCAGGCGCGATCCAGCATTTGGCCGGCATGAAGGATTCGAAGGTCATCGTCGCCATCAACAAGGACGAGGAAGCTCCCATCTTCCAAGTGGCCGATTACGGTCTGGTCGCCGATCTGTTCAAGGCAGTGCCGGAACTGGACGAAGAGTTAAAGAAGCAAGGCTATTAAGGGCTCTAAGGGCAAACGGCCGGGGGTTCCCATCAACCGAACGTCGCGCACCGTGCGCGGGCGAAAATAGGTCGAAGCAGATCATGAACATCGAACGTATCGGCATCATCGGAGCCGGCCAAATGGGCAACGGGATCGCCCATGTTTGCGCACTGGCCGGTTATGATGTTTTGCTCCACGACGTTAAGCGCGACAAAATCGAGGCCGCGTTCGACATTATTTCCGGCAACATGTCGCGACAAGTGGCGCGCGGAAAAATTTCGGACGGCGACAAAGACAAGGCGATGAAGCGCATCCACGCAACGCCGTTACTCGCCGATTTTTCCAAAGTCGATCTGGCGATCGAGGCTGCAACCGAAGACGAGAAGATCAAGCGCCAGATTTTCATCGAATTGTGCCCCAAACTTTCCAAGCAGGCGATGATCGCCTCAAACACCTCGTCGATCTCGATCACGCGGCTTGCCACCGTCACCGACCGGCCCGAACGCTTCATCGGCCTTCATTTCATGAATCCCGCGCCTCTGATGCAGCTGGTCGAGCTGATCCGCGGTATCGCGACGGAAGACGAGACGTTTCAGACCATGCACGCGCTGGTGCAAAAGCTCGGCAAGACACCGGCGAACTCGGAAGACTTCCCGGCGTTCATCGTCAACCGCATCCTGCTGCCGATGATCAACGAGGCGGTCTACACGCTTTACGAGGGCGTCGGCACGGTCGAGGCGATCGATGTCGCTATGCGGCTCGGCGCCAATCACCCGATGGGGCCGCTGCAGCTTGCCGACTTTATCGGACTGGATACGTGTTTGTCGGTGATGCAGGTGCTGTACGAAGGCTTGGCGGACTCGAAATACCGTCCGTGTCCGCTTTTGGTGAAATATGTCGAGGCCGGATGGCTGGGGCAAAAGACCAAGCGCGGCTTCTACGACTATCGCGGCGAGAAGCCGGTACCGACGCGGTAGGCCGTTTCGACGGGTCGTCAAACGCGCTATCCGGACGGCTTCGCGAGGATCATTCTCATGGCTGATTTCGCCGTTCCCACACTGCCGATGCGCAACTCGGCCGAGACGCGCGCGTTCTACGAGAAGCTCGGCTTCATTTGCGCGCACGAACAGGAGGGCCCGGACTCGTTTCTGTTCATGATGCGCAACGGCATACAAATCCAGTTCTTCGAGGCGCCGGGTATCGACGGCACGATTAGGGATCATACCTGCTATCTCTATGTCGACGATTTGGAAGGCGCTCATCGGGCGTTTGCCGCGGGCGGCGTCGGCAAGCTGATGCCGATCGAGCAGAAGCCTTGGGGCGTGCCGGAGTTCGTGTTGATCGATATCAACGGCAATATGCTGCGCGTCGGTTGCCCGCGGATGGAAATGTAGGTGCATGAAGTTCGCCGTGATCGGGTTGGGGCAGCGGATGGCTGCCGTGCTTTCGGCGATGAAGCGGGCCGGCGCCGACTTTGAGCTCAGCGGCTATTCGGACCCGGCGCCGGTCGGGCTTGGGCGCCTTTCAGAGGAAGGCATTCCGGCTGGACGCGTATTCGAAAGCCCCGAGCAACTGCTGACCTCGGGTCCGCACGACCTGATCATGATCGGCTCGCCCAACCATCTGCACGCAGAGCATTTGATGTTGGCGCTTTACGGACGAACGCCGATCTTTGCCGAGAAGCCGGTCGTGCGGACGGAAAACGAATCTTACGCGTTGGCGCAACGGCTTTCGCACCAAGAGACGCCCGATCTGTTCGTGGGTCTCGTGATGCGGTCGGCGCCGATCGTGCGCGAGGTGCTTTCGATCGTGCACGAAGGCCATTTGGGCCAGATTGTTTCAATCGACGCGACCGAACATCTGCCGCCCGAACACGGCGCCTATCTCGCGCGAAATTGGCGGCGCAGACGCGAGTGGGGCGGATCGTTTCTGCTCGACAAGGTTTGTCACGATTTCGACATTTTGGCCGAAATCGCCGGCGCACGGCCGCAGCGCGTGATGAGCTTTGGCGGACGCGGCATCTTCCGCGCCGATCGGATGCCGGCCGCGCGCAACTATGACGACGGCACGCCCGCATTCGAGATATGGCCCGGCGGTTGGGGCGCGCATGGCGATGCGTTCTCCAGCAATGCCGACGTAACCGATCATCAGACCGCCCTGGTCGAATACGGCAACGGCGTGCAGTTGTCGTTTCACGCCAATAGCAACAGCGCGTTGCGCGAGCGGCGTTGGTACGTCGCGGGGACCGAGGGCACGCTGATGGCCGATCTGGTGCGCAACACGTTGATGTGGCGGCGCACGCTTGAGACCGGCGTGCCGTTCCGGCGAAAGTACGAGACTTCGGAAAGTGATCACAACGGCGCGGATGTGGCGATGGCGCGCGATCTCATTGCGGTCTTGGCGGGTGAGGCGGACTTTCCCGTTTCGCCGTTTCAGGCGATCGAGGCCGGCCTCACCGTGATGACGATCGACAAGGCGTTGACGCTTGGCCAAGTGGTCGACTGCACCGCGATGTGGACAACGCTCGACGCGGCGATGGGACAATAATCAGTCGTCGAGTTTGGCCGGCACGGACGCGGGCGCTTGGGCGTTGGCGGCGACGATGGCGGCGAGGTTTTGCGGCGGCGACTTTGCGACCTTGCGGAGCTTCAGCGAAAGCGGACCGCAGAGGTCTTGCGTCGTCTCCATCATGAACCCGAACGATGCATCGCGGCGGCCGAAACGTTCCTCGCGCTGTTGCATCAATTCGTCGGCCTTTGCCGTTTCTCCTTTGATGCGCGCGACTTCGATCGCCTCGTCGGTTACGGCGATGATGTCGGTTTCGCCCAAGATTCCTTCGACCGCCAAAGTCATGCGCGCCATGCATTGATAGATTTCCGCGCGCACGTTCGGGTCGGAAATGTCGGAGATACGCTCGCGGTTTCGCTCATAGACACTGAGGTCGCGCATGCAGCTGCGCACGAGACGAACTGTGTAAGGCCCATAGGGATTGCCGCGCGCGCGGGCGTCCTTGGCCAGTTGGGTGAGAACGTCGAGCGACGACAACAGGTCGAGACAGACGAGCGCTATCGACCGTTCCTGGCGCTTGCGCTCCATGCGGTCGAGGAGCCAGGCGACGAAGAAGCCGCCGGTGCTGGCCAAGAAGGCGCCGATGATCATGGCGATGAACTGCGCCCCGGCGGCACTGGTCACGTCGAAGATGGATTGGGTCACGTTGGCGGCCATGATGTCGCAATGGGCATGAAGGAAACCGGCGTCAGTCTTATCGCGCGATGAGGCGCAACGGAAGCCGAGCTACTCCAACGGTGCGCTTGCGCTCAGGACCAAGTCGGCTGCCTTGGCGTCGTCCCAGGCGGCGGGGCCGACAAGGCGGCCGCGTTCTTGGCCCTGGCGGTCGATGAGGATCGTCGTGGGCAGGCCGATGACGTTGAGGTCGCTTTGGGCCTGCATCGTCGGGTCGACATAGACGTCGAGATTTTCGATGCCGTTCTCGTCGTAGTATTGGCGTACGGCTTTCGGCCCGGCGCGATCCAGGCTGAGTGCGATGACGACGACGCCCAAGGGCTTCAGCTGCTGTTGGAGATGATCAAGCGTAGGCATTTCCTCGAGACACGGAGCACACCACGTCGCCCACATGTTGAGAACCACGACGCGGCCGCGGAACTTTTCGAGGTTCAGTTGTTCACCATTTTCGCCCAGAAACGACAGCGCCGGCGCCGCTTTAACCTCGCGCGCGGGGATGAAATTCTCGATGCCGCCCAACGTCGTCGACGGCTCTTGTTCATCGTCCAGCCCTGCGAGCATGTAGACGGCGAAGGCCGCCGCCGCCACAATGGCGCCCGCCAGGACGATCAAAACAATTCGGATGCTTGTCTTCATTTACCCAGCTGTTTGCCCCGATATGGACGCCAAGACCAAATGACTACGAACGAAATGTGGGGCGGGCGATTCGCTCGCGGCCCGGCTTCGATTATGGAAGATATCAACGCCTCCATCGGCTTCGATCGGCGCCTTTATGCCCAAGATATTGCCGCTTCGAAAGCGCATGCGCGCATGTTGGCCAGCCGCGGCATTATCGCGCAGAACGATGCAAAGGCGATTAACGAGGGTCTGGACAAGATCAAAGGCGAAATCGATCAAGGCAAATTCACGTTTTCGCACGCCCTGGAAGACATCCACATGAACGTGGAGGCGCGCCTGAAAGAGCTTATCGGCGAGCCCGCCGGGCGCCTGCATACGGCGCGCTCGCGCAACGATCAGGTGGCGACCGACTTTCGGCTTTGGGTACGTGACGAAATTGACAGTCTGGATGCCGGGCTCAAAGCCTTTCAGTGCGCGCTCGTGGCGAAGGCCGTACCGCACGCGGCGACCGTGATGCCGGGGTTCACGCATCTACAGACGGCGCAGCCGGTGACGTTCGGGCATCATCTGTTGGCTTATGTCGAGATGGCGTCGCGCGACCGGGCCCGATTTGCGGCGGCGCGGGCCACCGTGAACGAGAGCGCGTTGGGATCGGCGGCGCTCGCCGGGACCTCATTTGCAATCGACCGCGAACAGACGGCGCGCGATCTGGGGTTTGCGGGGGCGATGCGCAATTCGCTTGACGGCGTTTCGGCGCGCGACTTCGCGCTCGAATTCTTGAGCGCGTGCGCAATCATGTGCACGCATCTGTCGCGGCTCGCCGAAGAGATCGTGTTGTGGAGTTCGCCGCAGTTCCGCTTCATCCGCTTGAGCGATGCGTTTACGACCGGTTCGTCGATCATGCCGCAAAAGCGCAATCCGGATGCAGCCGAGTTGGTGCGGGCCAAGTGCGCGCGGGTGACCGGCGATTTGGTGACGTTGCTCGGCGTGATGAAGGGCTTGCCGCTGGCTTATGCAAAGGACATGCAAGAAGACAAGCAGGCCGTGTTCGACGCGGCCGATTGCTCGGCGCTGTCGCTGGCCGCCATGACGGGCATGGTGGAGGACTTACAGGCCAACGAAGCGGCGATGCGGCAGGCGGCAGGCGACGGTTATTCGACGGCCACCGACATCGCCGATTGGATCGTGCGCGTGTTGAAAAAACCGTTTCGCGAGGCACACCATGCGACCGGGCGGATCGTGGCCATGGCGGAAGCTCGCCATTGCCGGCTTGAAGATCTTTCGCTTGGCGACCTGCAATCGGTTGAGCCCGGCATCACCGCCGATATACACTCGGTGCTGACTTTGGATGCGTCGGTCGCCAGCCGCACGAGTTTCGGCGGCACGGCGCCCGCGAACGTGAAGAAGCAGATCACCTATTGGCAGGAGCAGCTCAAATGATCATGCGTTTGTTGGTTGTCGCGGCGCTCGTCGCCGGCGTGGGCGTTTCGGCTTGCGGGAAGAAGGGGCCGTTGGAACCGCCGAAGGCGTCGGTGGCATCCGCCTTGAAATAGCAAAGCTCGTCATGGCCGGGCTCGACCCGGCCGCACAGCGCGCGCACGTCCGTGTGCGCAGGAAATTCTCGAAGCCGTGCCGATATCAAAAAAGTCTGTGTCTTCTCACTGCGCAGACGCGCAGCGACTGGGTGGCCGGGTCAAGCCCGGCCATGACGAGTGCTTTTGCGACGAGTTGTCGGCATGAACCACTTCCATTACCGCGACGGCATCTTTCACGCCGAAGACGTGCCCTTGCCGGAGATCGCTAAGGCGGTCGGGACGCCGTTCTATTGTTATTCGACGGCGACGCTGGAGCGGCACTACCGCGTGTTCGAGGCGGCGATGCCGAAAGGAACGCTGATCGCCTATGCGGTGAAGGCGAACGGCAATCTTTCCGTCATCAAGACTTTGGCGCGGTTGGGTGCGGGGGCGGATATCGTTTCGGGCGGTGAGTTGAAGCGGGTGCTCGCGGGTGGCGTGCCGGTGTCGAAGATCGTGTTTTCGGGGGTGGGCAAGAAGCGCGATGAGATTGCCATCGCGATCGATGCCGAGATTTTTCAATTCAACGTCGAAAGCGAGCCGGAGCTCGACGTCATCAACGAGATCGCGTTGGCTAAGGGAAAGCGGGCGGCGATAGCGTTGCGCGTCAATCCGGACGTGGATGCGCGGACGCACGCGAAAATTTCTACCGGCAAGGCCGAGAATAAATTCGGTATCGGCTGGTCGCGCGTGCCGGCGGCCTATGGCTATGCGGCGAAGCTGCCCGGCGTGGAGGTTGTGGGCGTCGCGGTGCATATCGGCAGTCAGGTGACCGAGCTTGAGCCGTTTCGCCAGACATTCGCCAAGGTCGTCGAACTGGTGCGGGATTTGCGCGGCGCCGGGCACAAGATTTCGCGGGTCGATTTGGGTGGCGGGCTTGGCGTGCCTTACAAAGCGGGTACGACACCGCCGAGCCCCGAGAGCTATGGCGTGCTGGTGCGCGAAGCGGTTGCCGGTCTCGATGCTCAGCTGACGGTCGAGCCGGGACGCTTGATCACCGCCAATGCCGGGGTTCTGATTGCCGAGGTGACTTACGTCAAACAGGGCGACGAAAAGTCGTTCCTGATCCTCGATGCCGGCATGAACGATTTGATACGCCCTGCCCTTTACGATGCCTGGCACGACATCGTGCCGGTACGGCAGGCGGCAGGCCCGGCGCAACTCAAGGTTTACGATGTCGTGGGGCCGGTGTGCGAAAGCGCGGACCTGCTCGCACGGGATCGTGAATTACCCAGGCTTTCTGCAGGTGATTTGGTTGCCATACTTTCGACGGGAGCCTATGGCGCAGTGCAGGCTTCGGGCTACAATGCGCGGCCGCTTGCCCCCGAAATCCTGGTTCGCGGCCGCCAGTTCGCGGTCACACGACCGCGCCAAACTGTGGAAGAAACGATCGCGCTGGAGCGTTGGCCGGATTGGCTTGCGTGATCTGGCGCGATGGCCGCATCGGTGGTTAAGCCAACGCCCAATGGGTGACGTGTGAGCGAGTTCGATCAGATCGCGCCTGAAGACCGGCCTGGCTTGCCGCAGCCGGTGCGCTGGCGAGTTCTTGCAAGCTGGGCGTCGTTGGGCGCCGAGCGCCTGTGGCCGATCTTGTGGCCAGCCGGCGGTATCGTCGGGCTGTTTTTGATTTTGGCGCTGGCCAATGCATTCGCCTATCTGCCCGAGTGGTTGCACTTGATCGGACTGATGTTATTCGCGGCGGGCATCGTTGCGGCTGCGATGCGGTCGTTGAGCCAAACGGAAGTCCCGACGCGTTCGCAAGCGGTGCGCCATCTCGAGCAATCGAGCGGTCTCGAACATCGCCCTTTAAGCACGCTGGAAGATAAGCCCGCCACGGGCACGGACGACGATACCGGGCGTTTGTGGCATGCGCATCGGCGCTGGGTGCTCAATCACCTGCACCGCCTCAAAGTCGCGTGGCCGAAGCTGACGTTGGCCGCACGCGATCCGCATGCGTTGCGCGTTTTGATCGCGCTCATCCTTGTCGCGCTGACGGTCGCCAACTGGTCGGAGGTGCCGGCGCGTCTTGCCGCGGCGGTTTCGCCCGGATGGGCGCAAGGCAATGTGCCTGCGACATACGAGGCCTGGGTCACGCCGCCGCCCTATACGGGCGAGGCACCGCGCCATTTGACGTCAACAAAACAGTCGAGCGGACCGGAGGATTCAATCGCCGTGCCGCGCGGATCGGCCTTGACCGTGCGCACGCACGGCGATGCATCGGCGATCTTGCGCGTCGGCTCGCTCGGCACATCGATGCCCGCGCAAACGCGTCCCGAGTTTCTTCCGGCGGGAGGCGACGCGCGCGACGCAAAGCTGCAGGTCGACAGCGACATGACGGTGCGGCTTTCGCTCAACGCGTCGCAGGCGGCGATTTGGCGCTTCACCGTCGTCACCGACAAGCCGCCCGAAATCGCGTTCAAGTCGCCATTGACGATCACGCAGGCGCAATCGATGCGCTTCAACTACGTGGTCAAGGACGATTACGGCGTCGCGGCGGCCGAAGCGCGGATCGAGCTCAATCATTCGTCGCCGCAGAACCGGCAGCCGCCGAAACCGATCGTGTTCGATCTGCCGCTGCCGCCGGCGCCTGCACGGCTTGGCGATGCGACGATCTTCAAGGATTTGACGGCGCATGCTTGGGCGGGATTGCCGGTGAAGGTAACGCTGGTGGCGCGCGACGAAGCCGGTCAAGCGGCGAAGTCGGCGGAGATGAGAATCGTGTTGCCGGAACGGCGGTTCAACGAGCCGCTGGCGCGCGCTCTGATCGAGCAGCGCCGCAGCCTTGCGCGCGATGTTTCATCCGCGCCCTTGGTTGCCAAGGCGTTGGACGCGCTTTCGATCGCGCCCGAGCGGTTTGTGCCGGACCGGCGGAATTATCTCGCGCTGAGGACGGCCTATTTCATGGCGGCGCGTTACGGCGGGAAAAGCGCCGAGTCCGTGCGGCAGCTAGCCGACTTACAGCAATTACTCTGGGATTTGGCGTTGCGCGTCGAAGACGGCGATACGCCGCAAGCGCAAGCCGAACTGCGCGCCATCCAGCAGAAGTTGATGGAGGCGCTGGCGAAAGGCGCGCCCGACGAGGAAATCGATCGCTTGCTGGCACAGCTGCGCGGGGCGATCGAGCGCGCGGTCAAGGCGATGGCGGAAAAGGCTCAACGCCAACCCAGCGTCATGCAGGGCGCGAGCGGTCAGACCCTTCGCCCACAAGATCTGCAGTCGATGTTGGAGCAGATTCAAAATCTATCGCGGCAAGGATCGCGCGCGGCGGCGCAGCAGATGCTGTCTCAGCTGCAGAACATGCTGGAGAACTTGCAGACGACAGGCGGCGGTCAGATGTCGCCCGAGCAAAAGGCGGCGACGGAGGCGTTGGAGAAGCTGGGCTCGATGATCGCCCAACAGCGTAGCTTGATGGACAAGACTTTCCGCGAGCAGGAGGCGAATAAGGCTTCGCCGGCAAAGACCGGCAAGCCATCGGCGCTTAAGGGCGAGCAGGAGAAACTCAGCGACGAACTGACGCCGGTGATGAAGAAGGCGGGCTCGGGCGAGGAGATCGCCAACGCGCTGCGGCGCGCGCAAGACGCGATGGATCAGGCGGCGGACGATTTGGGCAACGGCAAGCACGGCGCCGCCGGCCAGGCCCAACAGAAGGCGATCGACGAATTGCGCAAGGGCGGGGAGGCCGCGGCCAAGCAACTCCTGCAGCAGATGGACCCCAGGGGTGCGACGATGGCAGGCCCCGGCGGGATGGGCGCCGGAGAGGACGAGGACCCTTTCGGCCGGCCGCAGTCGTCCTACGGCCCTTCGTCCGGCGACAACGTGAAGGTGCCCGACAAGTTCAACATCCAAAAGGCGCGCGAGATCTTGGAAGAGCTGCAGCGGCGCGCGGCCGAACGCGGGCGTCCGGTCAACGAACTGGAATATATCGACCGCCTGCTGCGCCGCTTCTGAACTTATTTCTTCGCGCCTAAAACTTCGTCGACCACCGCGCAAATGCCGGCAATCGTGAAGGGCTTGGAGACGACGCGATAGACGAGATCGCTGAGCCCGTGGGCGCGTTCGATCTGGTGTTCGTGGCCCGACATGATGATGATCTTCATCTTCGGATGTTCTTTTCCCACCGTCAGCGACAGCGCGATGCCGTCCATGATGGGCATGTCGATGTCGGTCAGCAACAGATCGAACTTACCCTTCTTCAGGTGTTCAAGCGCCTCGGAGCCGTCGTGGGCCATCGTGACTTTGTGGCGGCGCTGTTCCAGCCCCCGGGCGATGAATTCCCTGAGGGCCAGCTCATTTTCCGCGATCAGGATTTTGGCCATCGAAAATACCCGGGGATCACTGTTCGCGCAGAATAGCGACAAAAGGCAGTCCACGGAACTTATGTGCGTGGTCCATGCCGTAGCCGACGACGAAGGCTTGCGGGCAGGCGAAGCCGACAAAATCGGCAGTTTGAACCGACGTCCTCCCCGAGGTTTTATCGAGCAAAACGCAGACTTTCACAGCGGATGCGCCGCGTTCGAGCATGTGGCGACGGGCGAAATCGATCGTGCGGCCGCTGTCGAGGATGTCGTCGATGAGCAAAACTTCACGTCCGGCAACCGAGATTTCCACATCTCTCAGCAGACGGACGGTGCCCGACGAGACAGTTTGGGTGCCGTAACTTGCCAAAGTCATGAAATCGACCTCGGGATTGACGCGGTGGGCGGTCAGGCTGCGAATCAGGTCGGCGGCAAAAACGAAGCTGCCTTTGAGGATTGCGACGGCTGCAAAGTCCTTGGGCATGGCGTCGGCAATTTCGGCCGCAAGCGCTCGGAGGCGGTCGGAGATGGCGCCGGCCGCAAACAACGGTTCAAGCTTGGCCACGTCATTCACCCGATTTGGCAAATCGGACTTCAAGGTCTGCGGCCTCGGCGGGCGGGCTTTCAAGCCGGGCGCTGAAGGTGCCTTGCTCGTGGGGGCCCAGGCGCTGCTGATCGGCGAGGACCGTCCAATGGTAGATTTCCTTACCGGATTGGTCTCGCACGGCTAGGCGCACCTTGGGGACGGGCAACTCGCGGTCGGTTTCATTGATGATCTGGCCCTTGATGGCGATGACGGGGACGGTCTTGTCGAGTTCTTGGGTGTGGCTTGCAATGATTTTGAAGCCACGGGTGTTCACCGGCATGCCGAGCGCTTCGTACAGACTGGCCGATTCCGGCCAAACCTGTGCGATCTCGGTGGGCATATAGAGGAACAACAGGACAAACCCGGCCAAAAAGGCGAGCAGGATCGAAAGGCCAGCCAGGCTGCGGGAGCGAGCGCGTTGGCGGTCGACCACGGGTGTGGTCGCGATCGGCGGCGGCGGGGGGATCTCAAAGCGCGGTATCGGCTGGGCGATGGAACCCGGTGGCGGGGGCAACATCCGCGAGCGGTCGGTTACCGGCCCGGTGTAAACCGGTTCCTCAATGGGAACGGGGATAGGCGTCGGAAGATCCGATGGCGGATCCTGAAACCAGGTATGTTGACAGCGCGCGCAACGCACCTGCCTGCCCGGCGGCCGAACGACGCCGGACTCAAGCAAATAGCGTGTTGAACAACGGGGGCAGGTAATTATCATTCCAGGCTTGAGCCCGTATCGATTCTGGACTTTTGGCACAACCGTTTAGCACCTGCAAGCAAGTGCTACGGCAATATCTTGTCCTAACCCATTAACCGAAAAGGATTAATTGGTGGTTCGGTTTGAGAATGTCGGGATGAGATACGGGTTAGGCCCCGAAATCCTGCGTGACATTTCGTTCACAATCGACCCCGGCTCGTTCCAATTGCTGAGCGGACCGTCCGGGGCGGGCAAAACCTCACTTTTGAAACTGATCTATTTGGCCGAACGGCCGTCGCGCGGCGCGATCTCGATGTTCGGGCGCGATATCGCCGTCACACCGCGCGAGGAACTGCCCGCGTTGCGGCGGCGTATCGGCGTGGTGTTTCAGGACTTTCGTTTGCTCGATCATTTGACCGTGTTCGACAACGTTTCGTTGCCGCGGCGTGTGATGGGCGAGTTCGAGCACGGCTATCGGGCGGAGGTCGAGGAATTGTTGTCGTGGGTCGGTCTCGGCAATCGCCTCAACGCAAAGCCGGCAACTTTGTCGGGCGGCGAGAAACAACGGGTTGCGATCGCGCGCGCGGTGGTGGCCAAACCCGAATTGCTGCTCGCGGACGAGCCGACGGGAAACGTCGATCCCGATATCGGCGGACGGATCATGCGTTTGTTCATCGAGCTCAATCGGCTGGGAACAAGCGTCCTGATCGCCACGCACGATCAACGCATCATGGAACGCCTGCCGGCGACCCGCATCTTTCAACTTGCCGAAGGGCGCATTACCACGTCACTGACCGCGAAAGATGTGATGGCGTCGGAGGCCAAGCGCGCGTGAATACGCCGAAACAATCGGGCTTGATGCCGGCCGACAGCGCGTCGGGCACCACGCTGCACACGATCGTGGCGGTGATGAGCTTTCTTGCCTGCCTGACGTTGGGCGCGGTGTTGATGCTGAGCCGGCTTGCCACCGAGTGGACCGACGGTCTTTCGGGGTCGGTGACGGTGCAGCTTTTGCCGTCGGCACAGATTTCGCCGGACGATCAAATGAGCGAGGCGTTGCGGCTGGTGCGGCAGTGGCCCGGGATATTCAAGGCGCGCCCGCTCGACCGCGGGGAAGCCGGAAAACTGCTGGAACCTTGGCTCGGCGAAGGCAGCGTGCTTGATGATTTGCCGATACCACAGCTCATCGAAGTGACGTTGACGCCGGGGCAGCAGGTTGAGATCGAAGGCTTGAGCCGGGCGCTGGCCGATGGCGTGCCCGGCGCGCATCTCGACGATCATCAACGCTGGAACCAAGAATTGGCGGCGTTTGCCGCGTCTTCGGAAGCGGTCGGGTGGGCGGTGCTGGCGCTGATCGCGGTAGCGACCCTTGCAATCGTCATCTTCGCCACCCAAGCGGGCTTGCAGGCGCATCGCGAAATCGTCGAAGTCGTGCACATGATCGGCGCGCGCGACATTTTCATCGCGACGGAATTTCAACGCCACTTCATGTGGCTGGGTTTGCGCGGCGGGTTCATCGGCTTGATGCTTGCGGCGGCGACGTTGCTGGGCAGCGGGTATTTTTGGGATGCGCGAGAGGCGCCGGTCGGCGCGCAGTTGCTGCCGCAGTTCATCAGCGCGCCCTATCACTATATCTGGCTTTTGCTGGTGCCGGTTGCGATCGGGCTGATCGCGTTGGGAACGGCGCGATTGACGGTGTTGCGCGTGCTCGGCCGCATGCCTTGAAACTCGTGATGCTCGACCGCGACGGGGTTCTGAACGAGGACCGGGCAGATTACGTCAAGCACCCCGGCGAGTTGATCATGATTGCGGGCGCGGGCGCGGCTTGCGCCACGATGAACCGCGCCGGGATCAAGATCGCCGTCGTCAGCAATCAGTCGGCGGTCGGGCGCGGCATCATCTCGCCCGAAATGCTGGAGCGCATTCACGACAAGTTGCGCCAAGAGATATTTGCGCACGGCGGACGGATCGATCTCATATTGACCTGCACGGACCCGCCGGACAGGCAAAGCGCACGGCGCAAGCCCATGCCCGGCATGCTCCGCGAGGCGTTGGCGCATTTTCGCATGGCCCGCGAGGAGGCGGTGATGATCGGCGATCAACTCAGCGATCTGGCGGCGGCCCGCGCCGCCGGGGTGACGCCGATTTTGGTCCGAACCGGCAAAGGGGCGCAATTGCAGGCCCAGGGCCTTCCACAGGACATTTTGCCAGTCTCGGTCTATGATTCACTCCATGCGGCGGTCGAGAGTTTGATGGCGCCGCGCTGAGGGACTTGAGATCGTGCAGCCCTGGTTCGGATTTGCTTTCCGCATCTTGGTCGCGGCCTTCGTGCTGGCGGCGTTGGGGTTTCCCGTGTTCGTTTGGAGCCTCGCGCGGACCTCGTCCGATCCGGAGTCCGCGGACGCCATCGTTGCGTTGACGGGGGGCGAAGGGCGTCTGACCGCGGGACTGCAATTGCTCGACCGGGACAAGGGTGCGCGGCTTTTGATTTCCGGCGTGCATGCCGAAACTTCGCGCGACGAATTGTTTGCCGCCGCCGGACAGTTGCCGCTTAGGGCCGCGTGCTGCGTCGATCTGGGGCGTAGCGCCGAGAACACGATCGGCAATGCCTATGAGACCGCACGGTGGGTTCAACGGCGCGGATATAATTCACTGATCGTGGTGACGGCTGCCTATCACATGCCGCGCAGCCTGATGGAGCTTCACGCCGTGCTGCCGGAGACCAAGCTTGTCGCCTATCCGGTTTATCCCGACCGCGTGCGCTTGGACGAGTGGTGGCGCGACGGCGAAACCACGGGCGTTCTGGCATGGGAATATCTGAAGTTCTTGGGTTCGATCGCGCGCGTTGGCGCCGCGACCGCGCTGTGGACGGCGCCGGCGTCCCTGCCCGACAACGTGGTGATCGAGGATGCGCCCGGCGAGGCGCCGCCGGAACCCGTGCCGCAAGGCCCTGACGACAGCGAAACAGCCGCTTCCCCGTAATGCAACTTTCTTGAGCTCACGCTTGGTCTACCTTCGCTCGATCCTGTTCCAAATTTTCTTTTGGACGTTCTCGATTCTCATCAATTTGGCCTGGCTGCCGTCGTTGCTGATGCATCGGCGCGCCGCCGCGCGCGGAATGGAGATTTGGGCCGCGATCAGCTTCTGGGGATTGAAGCACATCGCGGGCCTCGACTACGAAGTGCGCGGCAAAGAAAACATCGTGCCCGGCGCGGCCCTCTATGCCAGCAAGCATCTGTCGATGTGGGAGACGATCGCGGCGCACGTCTTGCTGAACGATCCCGCCACGATCATGAAGCGCGAGCTCTTGTACGTGCCGGTCTATGGCTGGTACGCGCAGAAATGCGAGATGATCGTGATCGACCGCAGCGCGCAAGCGGCGGCGATAAGGCGAATGATCGCCGACGCCAAGTTGCGCGCCGCCGATGGGCGGCCGATCGTCATCTTCCCCGAGGGAACACGCAAGGAAATGGGCGCGGTGCCAGACTACAAGTCCGGCGTCGCGGCACTTTACGGCGCGCTCGATCTGCCGTGCGTGCCGATCGCGCATAATTCGGCGCTGTACTGGCCGCGACGAGGGATGCTGCGTAAGCCCGGGCGCATCATCGTCGAGTTCCTGCCCGCCATTCAGCCCGGATTGAAGCGGACGGAATTCATGGCCGAACTGCAGACGCGCATCGAGGGCGCGACCGCACGACTTCTGGCCGAAGGCGGATTTCGCAAGCCGGTGACGTAGCGTTTAACTCGATTTCTGAATTTGTTAAGCGAGCCAATACGTTAGCTATATCGCCAACGAACATAACAAGAACAAATCCTTGCGTCGCGCTCGATCATCGGCTAGCGTTTGAGGCTCAGCCCCCAAGGACGCCCAGTGCAATGTCATCGCTTGCCGATATCTCCCAACAGATCTGGGATCTGAAATACCGGCTAAAGGGCGCGGGAATCGTCAACGAAGAGGACGCACTCGACGATACGTGGGCGCGAGTCGCCAATGCGGTGGCGCTGGCCGAAAAGCCGGAAGCGCGCGCGCGTTGGAGCGAGGAATTCGTCCGTGCACTGAATGGATTTCGTTTCCTGCCGGCGGGCCGCGTGTTGGCGGGCGCGGGGTCGGGGCGTTCGGTCACCATGTTCAACTGCTTCGTCATGGGCACGATCCAAGACGATATGGGCGGCATCTTCGACAATTTGAAGGAAGCGGCCCTGACGATGCAGCAGGGCGGCGGTATCGGGCACGATTTTTCGACGTTGCGGCCTTCGGGCGCGCAGGTGAAGGGCGTGGGTGCCGATGCCTCCGGTCCGGTGTCGTTCATGGACGTGTGGGACGCGATGTGCCGAACGATCATGTCGGCGGGATCGCGGCGCGGGGCGATGATGGCGACGTTGCGCTGCGATCATCCCGACATCGAGGCTTTCATCGAGGCCAAGCGCGACCGCGAGCGGTTGCGCAATTTCAATCTCTCGGTGTTGGTGACCGACAAGTTCATGAAGGCGATCAAGGACGACGGGCCTTGGGATCTGGCCTTCGCCGGCAAGGTCTATCGCACGGTTTCGGCGCGCGGATTGTGGGACCGAATCATGGCGTCGACCTATGCCTATGCGGAACCGGGCGTCGTCTTCATCGACCGGATCAACGCCCGCAACAATCTTTGGTACGCCGAACAGATCGCCGCGACCAATCCGTGCGGCGAGCAGCCTTTGCCGCCCTACGGGGCATGCCTGCTCGGGTCGATCAATCTGGCCAAGCTGATCAAGGACCCCTTCACGGCGGATGCGGGGCTGGACGAAGGCGAGCTTGATGCGCTGACGCGGGTGGCCGTGCGCTTTCTCGACAACGTGGTCGACGTTTCGAACTATCCGTTGCCGCAACAAGAGCGCGAAGCAAAGGCCAAGCGCCGCATCGGGCTTGGCGTGACGGGCCTGGCCGACGCGTTGATCATGTGCCGCGTGCGTTACGGAAGCGCGCCGTCGGTGAATTTGATCGAACGCTGGTTCAAGACAATCAGGCGCGCGGCCTATTTGGCCTCGAGCGGGCTTGCCGCCGAGAAGGGTTCGTTCCCGCTGTTCGACCGGGAAAAATTTCTCGCCGGGCAAACGGTCAAGGAGCTCGACCAAGACATTCGCGCCGCCATCGGACTGCACGGCATGCGCAATGCGCTGCTGACCTCGATCGCGCCGACGGGCACGATCTCGCTTCTGGCCGAAAACGTGTCGAGCGGGATCGAGCCGGTGTTCGCCTATTCCTACAAGCGCAAGATCACCAGGGCGGGCGGCGAGCGCAGCGAGGAAAGGGTCGAGGACTACGCCTATCGACGCTATCGCGCGTTGAACGGCGACGGGCCCCTGCCCGACTACTTCGTCAATGCACAGACCTTGGCGCCCGAAGCACATATCGCGGTGCAGGCGGCGGCGCAGAAATATGTCGACAGCTCGATCTCCAAGACCGTGAACTGTCCGGCCGATATCTCGTTCGACGCGTTCAAGGACATTTATCTGCGCGCCTATGAGGCGGGCTGCAAAGGCTGCACGACATGGCGGCCGAACGACATCACCGGCGCGATTTTGAGCCTGGACGAAACGCGCAAGGCGTCCGTGAAAGCCGAGACCGCGCGCGTGGAGCCGGCGGCCATGCCCGAAGTGATTGCGCCTTCACCCACGCGCATGAAGCCCACGTCCAGCGACGGCGGCGTCGTTTACATGACGCGCCCGCTCGACCGGCCGGAAGCGTTGCCGGGTGCTACCTACAAGGTGCGCTGGCCGGAAACGGATCACGCGATTTATATCACGATCAACGACATCATCGAAAGCGGGCGGCGGCGGCCGTTCGAGATTTTCATCAATTCCAAGAATATGGAACACTATGCCTGGACGGTGGCGCTGACGCGCATGATCAGCGCAGTGTTCCGGCGCGGCGGCGACGTTTCGTTCGTGGTCGAGGAATTGAAAGCCGTGTTCGACCCGCGTGGTGGACAATGGGTCAACCGGCAATATGTACCCTCGCTGCTCGCCGCCATCGGCGGAGTGATCGAGGAGCACATGATCGCGATCGGCTTCATGACGCGAACTTTGACGGCCGGACCGCAAACCAAGGTCGTGAGCATCGCCGAGCGCGTTGGGGGCGGCGGCGAGGCTTCGGGCGGCAATGGCGGCGCCGCGGAGGCGACGCAGTCGTTCAAGTTCTGTCCGCGTTGTTCGAGCCCAAGCCTGACGCGCATCGAAGGTTGCGACACGTGCATGAATTGCGGGTTTTCGCGATGCGGGTGAAGTGTGGACCCACGCGGAGGCGCGGAGGTCGCGGAGAAGAAAGGACGATGAACTACGAAGGACACAAAGGTCACGAAGAGAAAGAGCTGGCGCGCAGCGCCAAAAAAGAGTCTCCCGCATCGAACCAGAGGTGGACCAACACATCAAACGTCTTAGTGACCTTCGTGTTCTTTGTGGTTCAATCTTCTTCTCGTTTTTCGCGTCTTGGCGTGAATTATTTCTAAGTGAGCGGCGCGCTTCATCGATTGCGACGAGCGTGGGATTGGGTGCTCGGTTACACGTGCGCCCATTTTTCGATGGTTTTGGTCGTCCTGCCGATCGCGCTCGTGGCGCTTGTGCTTGCCGGTTACGGGTGGTGGTGGCGGGTGGTGGCCGACGGCGTGCGGCAAAGAGTGGCCGCGTTCCAAACCGAGCAAACGGCCTTGGGGCGGCAGGTGATTTGGGACTCCTTCGCGGTCACGGGCTTCCCCTATCGCGTCGAGACGGCGGTCACCGCACCTCGCTATTCGGCACCCGATCGCGGGATTGAGTGGACCGGCGAGCGCGTCGTTGTGAACGTGCAGCCCTTGACGCTGAACCGCGCCGTCATTTCACTCGAGGGGCTGCAGCATTTTTTTTACGGCAACGACGGGCGCTGGATTCAAACCGACGGGCGGGCCGACAAAGCGCTGGTGACTGTTGCGAGCGCCGGCGGCACCCAAAGTATCGGGGTGGAAATCGCGCGCCTGACCGGGAAAGCGACGATCGACTCCAACGATTACAATCTGATCGTCGAGGCGGGCGATGCCGCACTGAGCGTAAGCGAAGCGAGCGCACGCGAGCCTTTGCCGCGCGTCGACGTTTTGGTGCGTCTCAAGAACATTGCGGTGCAGGGGCAGATCGACCTGCCGTTGGGTCGCAATATCAGTATGTTCGAAATCGATGCGGGATTGAAACTCCCCACCGACGTGCCCGAACCGTCGGCGTTGGCGTTGTTCGCGGCTTGGCGCATGTCGGGCACGCCCGTCGATCTCAGGCGTCTCGAATTCGATTGGGGCGGCATTCAGGTCTCAGCGTCGGGCACATTTACGCTCGACGCGCAATCGCTGCCTGACGGGCGCTTTCAATTGAAGCTCGGCAATCACCCGCGCATCCTCGAATTGCTCGAGACCTATGGCTGGATCAACAAGGAAACGCGCACAGTGGCGCGACCGGTGCTCGATCTCCTCGCCTTCGGAAGCGGCGACCCGGAACGGCGCGTGTCGGTGCCGCTCAGGATCGAGAAAGGCGCGGTCTATCTGGGGCCTGCCCGTATCGGAATGCTGGCGCCGCCTACGAGCGAGGAGACGCTGGGGCCAGTGGAGATGGCGCCTTAACGAAGTCGCCGCCGCCGTTCTTGGGCGGGTCGGCGACTATCGTGTGGTCTATTCGATCAAATCCGAGATACTCGTAATTCTGGTCGTCAAGATTGGCCATCGCAGAGATGTGTACCGGCAATGCGTGCCGTTTTGCTTCCTTGGGTGCATCCAGCCGATGAGAGAGCCGCTCGCACGGTTGATCGAACAATCTGCATGTGGAGCGCCGAACTTGAGGGCGGATGTTTTTCAACACCGAGTGGCGTCGTCGCCTTCGGCCGCCGCGGTGCTGAGGCCGCGCCTAAAGTGCCCAGCGCCTTGAGCGAGGAGCGAGGAGACGCTGGGGCACATGGAGATGGTGCCTTAGCGCGCAAATGCCGGCCGTAGGTCGGTCACTGCTACTCTGTTTGAGTTTCCGGCTGCCTCCATCCAAACCGGCCATTCGCATCGGCCGCATCAAGAGGCTGGAATTCGCCGCATAACGGTCATTGGTAATGTTCGTCAGTGAGCCTTCCTCGATCGCTTTTTAGGCGCGGCTTGGCATTAACCGGCGTCCTTGCGTAGCATCGCCACGAGTGGACACTTCTCAGCCGAAAGCCTCAATGGCCGACGACGCCCCAACCCGCAAACTCGCCACGATCGTGGCCCTCGACGTCGCCGGTTACTCGGCGCGGACGGAGGCCGATGAGGCGCGCACGACGGCGGAGGTGGCGGCCCTGCGCAAAGTGATCGAGGCAATCGCAGCCAAACACGGCGGCCGCGTATTCAACACCGCGGGCGACGGTTTCATGCTGGAATTCGGTTCAAGCCTTGCAGCCGTCGAAGCCGCCTTCGAGCTCGCCGAGACCTGCGAACCCAAAGTCCGCGTTGGCGTCCACCTCGGCGACGTCGTGGTCCAGCCCAACGGCGACCTCCTCGGCCACGGCGTCAACGTCGCCGCGCGCCTCATGGCGCAATCGTCGCCAGGCGCGGCCTTGGTCTCAGCCACTGTTCGACAAACGATCCGCGGCCCGATCGCCGATCGCCTGCAATCGCGCGGCATGCTCAAGCTCGACAAGATGGCCGAGACGATCGAGGCATTTGCGCTGACTGTCGCCGCATTGGCGACTGGGGCGACGCCGCCGAAGGATGCCGACCCCATCCTCATCGTCCTACCGTTCGACAATTTGTCGACGGACCCCGAGATGCAATTCTTCTCCGACGGCGTCAGCGAGGAGATCATTCAGCATCTGTCGCGCGGCGCGAAGCTGAAGGTCATCGGGCGCACATCGAGCTTTCAGTTTCGCGGCGAGAAGAAGAGCGAGGCGGCGCGCGCGCTGAAATGCAGCCACTTGCTCGACGGCTCGGTGCGCCGGGCGGGCGCACGCGTGCGGATCACCGCCCATCTCGTCGAAGCAGCGTCGCACACCACCCTTTGGTCCGAGCACTACGATCGCGGCCTCGACGATACGTTCGCTGTGCAAGACGAGATTTCCGAAGCAATCGCCGGCGCCCTGCACCAAACGTTCAAGAGCTTCTCGACCAAGGCTATCGATCCGGCGGCCTACGACCTCTATCTGCGTAGCAGCATCAAGTTGTATGCGCCGCAGGAGTTGCGCGCGAGCATTGGACTGTTGGAGGCCGCACTCCAGCGCGCGCCCAACTTCGCTGAGGCTTGGGGAAGGCTGGCATATCTCCGC
>JANOFM010000245.1:0-1690 GCA_031413635.1 Alphaproteobacteria bacterium
CTGGGAGCGCGGGCGTCCCGCCCGCTTTTTCTTCGCGGTCCTCAAAAGAGCGGGCGGGACGCCCGCGCTCCCAGGGACTTACTTCGACTGCGGCCGGATCATGGCATCCGGCAGCGAGCGCTGGGGCCGCACCACCATCTCGAAGATATTGAGCGTGATCGGTTGCGTCACCGCGAACACCACTGCGCGCGCCACGTCGTCGGCGTGGGCGAACATTTGCGCGGCCTTGGCTTGCGCCCGCTCGATCACCTCGTCGGGAAGCTTGCCATTCATGTCGGGCGCAACGCTTTCGCCCATCGACTTCATCAAGCCTTCGACCATTTGCGGCGGAAAGTTGCGAGCGAAATTCGTCATCACCGCGCCGGGCATGATCTGCACCACGCGGATCGGGTCGTTCTCCAGTTCCGCGCGCAACGTCTCGCCGATCATGTTGACGGCCGCTTTCGTCGCGCCGTAGACGCCCGCCCCCTCGCGCCGCCCGCCGATCGAAGAGATATTGACGATGTGTCCTTCGAACTTGCCCTTGCGCATCGCCTTGATCGCGGCCTGCGCCCCGGCCAACAACGCCAGTACGTTTGTCTCCAGCATCTCGCGCCAATGCTCGAACTTGCCGCTCGCGATCGAGTCCGGATAGCTCAAGCCCGCATTGTTGACCATGATGTTGAGACGGCCCGTCTCCTTCACCGCGCGGTCGACAAGCCCGTTGACCGACACCGGATCGCGCACGTCGATCACCGCCGCATGCGCCCGACCGCCCATCTTGGCGATTTCAGCGGTCAACGCCTTGAGCGAGGTTTCCGTGCGCCCGGCGGCATAGACTTCCGCGCCTTCGCCCGCCAGCGCCCGCGCGATCGCGCCGCCGATACCGCTCGACGCACCGGTGACGATGGCGGTTTTCCCGCTCAGGGCTTTGCCCATGGAATCTCCTGTTGCCTACAGCGAGGCGATCTTGGCTCCGGTCTTAAGGTCGAAGTTCTTTAGCGGCAGCTCGCGGATGCGCTTGCCCGTCAACGCGAACACGGCATTGCCGACCGCCGGCGCGATCGGCGCCGTGCCCGGCTCGCCCGCCCCGCCGGTGCGCGCGCCCGATTCGATGAAGCGCACCTCGTGCGCCGGCGCATCGGCCATGCGCACCATGTCGTAATCGGGGAAGTTCTGCTGCACGACACGGCCCTTGTCGATCGAGATCTCGCCGTAAAGTGCCGCCGTCAAACCATAGACGGCGCCGCCTTGAATCTGCGCCGTGAACGTCGCCGGATTGATCACCTCGCCCGGATCGACCGCGCTCCACACATTGTGCACGCGCACACGGCCGTCCGCGTTGAGCGACACCTCTGCGACCTGCGCCACGATCGTGCCGAACGCCTCGCGGATGGCAATGCCGCGCGCGCGACCGTCGGCCGGCTTCGTGTCCCAGCCCGCCATCGACGCGGCAAGTTCAAGCGCCGCCTTGTGCCGCGGCGCGCCGCTCAAATGCGCGCGGCGGAATTCGAACGGGTCTTGCGCCGCCGCGACCGCCAGTTCGTCCATGAACGTCTCGATGAAGAAACCCATCTGGGTATGATCGACGCTGCGCCACGGCCCCCACGGTATGGGATTGAGCCCCTTCACATAGCGCGACGCCTGATTGGCAAAATCGTAGTTCACCATCGTCGCTTCCGGCGGATCGAACTTTTCGCTGAATTGATGC
>JANOFM010000246.1:0-3878 GCA_031413635.1 Alphaproteobacteria bacterium
GAACCCGCCCGCTTCGAGCCAGGAGAGGGAATTTCCGCTGCGCCCCGTGGCGTCGATGACGAAATCCGTCGGGATCGTTTCAACCACGTCGCCGCAAGACGCGACCACGCCCGCCAAGACATCGCCGGCAAATGCCCAGCCCTCGACGCGAGTGTTCTCGCGAATCTCGACCCGCGCGTTTCGCTTCAGAAAATCGCGCACCGCAGCTTCCAGCAGAGGGCGCGACATCAGTATCAGCGGCAATTGGATATCACGCCTGGGAAACCAACCAGCCTCGTCGTGTGTCATGAATTCAAGACCGCCGCGCGAGCAGACAACGCCGCGATCGATCAGCTCGGAGGTAAGGCCCGGAAACATCAATTCGAGATTGCGCCGCCCCTGAACGAGAAGCGAATGCACATGTGCGCCTTGCGGAACGCCCATCCGCACCTCGGCGCGCGCGGGCAACGCGTCCTGTTCGAGCACAAGGACCTCGCCGAAAAAGCGCGAAAGCACTTCGCCAGCCATCAACCCGCCCATGCCGGCACCGACAACCACAGCGCGCTTGCCCAACATCGTCAGAGAATTCCCACGGTCATTTCGGCCGCTGTCGTTCGAAGAAGGCCCAAATCACTTCCGGTCCGTTCGGCTCAGTGGGCGACGGGCCCAAGAGCCGCGGCGCGCGCCGGTGGGGCTGAGGGATGCCGTGTCCGCCGCCGTGAACGGCGACAAGTTCCACTTCCGCCTTGGCGTCGTTGCGCCAAAGCACGCGCTCGACGCGAACGCCGTCGGCCGCTCGGGTCTCGTTCGTTGCGGGCGCCCCGGCGATGTTGTTGAGGCCGGCAAAATATTGACCCGACTCGCGCGACGAAAGGACCGGGCCGTTTCTGAAGAACAAGCCGAGGAGATTGACCTCGCCGCCATCGAACGGCACCAGGGGATCTTCCGTACCGTTCATGATCATGACGGAAGACGTGCCGTTTCCCGCCGGTTTGCATTTGAAATTTTCCGGCGTCGGCACGTTCGCCGAAACTGCCGCGATCGCGCGTAAGCGGGTCGGCGCTTCCAGTGCAAGGCGAAACGCCATGAAACCGCCCCGAGAAATGCCGGTCGCAAACACGCGGGCCGGATCGACGCCGATGTCGCCGACGAGCTTGTCGGCCAGCGCAACCAAGAACTCCACATCGTCGACGTCGCGCCCGTCCGCGCCGCCGCCGCCGACAATGTTGCACGCGTTCCAATAGCCCTCGTACGCATTGGGATAGACGACCGCAAAGCCGCGTTCGTCGGCCAGGCGATCGAACCCGTACCCCGTCTCGACGCGCATTTGCGCGCCGTTGAGCCCCGAGCCGTGCATCACCACCACCAGCGGCGCGCCCTTCGCGAGCCCGCGCGGCACGTAGAGCCGAAAAATCCGCGTCAGCCCGCCCGCCTCGATCGTCCCCTTGCTCAGCGAGCCGGACAGGTGTGGAATCTGGGGATCGGGCGAATAGACGAGATAGCCGAACAGCGCACCAAGCGCCGCCGCCAACGAGACGACGACGATCAAGCTCCAAAACAGGAAACGCCCAATTGTCCTCATGGCGAGATCACCACCATCGATCTCCAGGCTTCAGCACGAAATGGCCCAGCACACAGCGCCAGGGACTGTCGAATCGATCCACGCGGCGGTCACGCAGCAGATAGTGGCGGCTGATGAGCGTCTTGCCCGCGGCTGTACCAATTCGTCAGAAGGACACGAAACAGCCAGAAAATCATCACGGCCAAGGGCGCCAACGCCAGCACAAAAAGAACCGGCGATCCCTGCATGAACTCGGGCATCACCTTCTGCTGCCCGAGGAAGAACGACCCCGTCGCAACGAACATAGCAAGGCACATGCGCCAGAGATGGCGCGCGATGCGCTGGACACCAGACACGCCCCCGCGCGCAATCACGCTGGCGTCCATCATCGCCGCAAATGCCGCCAACCCGCCGAAGACGTAAAAGAACGGAGCCTCGTCCTTGGCGATTGTTGCCCCATAGGTGAGGGCGACGGCGGCAACCGACGCCCCAGCGAGGAACGCCATGGTTTCAAAGCTGCCTGTTTGCCCATCCTTGCGCATGGCCGCCTTCCAAGCCGTCGCAACCAGATAAAGTGTAAAGCTCGCGGCGGCGACATTCACATACTGTTGTTTGACGATCGCCACAGGCAGGGCGGCCGCACACATACCGAGCATGGCCAGGAAGAAGACCGTCCCCGCCGTGCGATGTGGGCCGCTGCCCTTGGCTAAAAGCAACGCTGCGCTGCCCGACAAGATCGAGATCGTGCCCATGGTGATGTGGACGGCGACGACATCGGCGATATTCATGTGCGCTTCCGCATGTTTAAGCGGCGCCCTCAAGCTTTCGCGGCGTGGTCAGCGACATCCCAAATCCGATCAGCAGCAAAGCGATGAGGATGAGGTTTACTGGGACGCCGACTGTCCCGTCATTGACCCTGATGATCGGGAAGGCCTCCGCAGCCGCCTTTCGGCCGATATGGTCGATCGCCATCAGCAGATAGATCAGCGGAATCATCGTCCGGTAGCGCACCAGCGCGATGAAGCCCAACAGGTTGAGCACGAGATGGGTGACGCCCCACACCGCGAACAACAACACCGCGGCATCCGCGGCGTTCGCGCTAAAAGTGTCGAGCGGAATCCCGTCGGCGCGTTGCAGAACCTCGCCGCTGGTCATCAGCGGATTCCAGTTCACAGCGTTGACGCTGATGGACGTCTTGAACAGCAACAGCAGCACTAAGAGCCAGATTGCGAGCTTGTAGCCCCGATAGTTGTTGTCGAGTTGCTTGGGAAAAAGACCGCTAAGCATGTGTGTGTTCCTCGAATTGGGCGGCGGCGAATGCCATGACACCGATCGTCGCGATTGCACTTGTGGAGACGGGAAGAAGGGTCAGGGATGTGTCCATGCTGTCACCTCACGCCAACAACAGCAGCGGCCACCAGATGATAATCGTGACGCCGGCAATGCCGGCGGCCGTGCCTAGGGCCAGCACGAACAGAAGCGCCGCCGTCGCTAGCTTTGCCGGCACGTGCCCGCGATCCTGCGTCCAAAAATAAAGTTCGAGCACGGCGAGCGGCACGAGATAGCTGCCATACGACCAGAACGCATAGAAGTCGGCGTCGAATTCCATCGGCGCGCCGAACACACCGATTTTCACTGCCATATAGCCCATCATGCCGACGCGCAGAAACCACACGCCGTTAACCACCATGAACGTCCTCAGCGCCCAGCGCCGGTGCGTAGCGATATCGCGCACGAGCACGTAACCGAGCGTCTGCCCCGCGCACAGCATGATCAAGACCGCGTTCAGCGTAATCGCAGGGTGATCGAACAACCCCGTGCTGCCGCGCGTCGCGTTCATGAACAGTCCCGTCAGGCTGATGACGAACGCCGTCAGGATAAACAAGCGCCCGTTCCAGCGGTGAAAGCCGATGGCGCGCGCGCGAATCTGCGGAATGAGCTGCAGCGTGCCGCCGAACGTGATGATCGCGGCAAGCATAACGTGCGCCGCGAAGGCGAGATTCCCCGCCGTGTCGCCCGCGATATAGCCGTGCGTCAGGAACTTGTTCTTATCCCAGTCCGCGAAATTGCCGCTGAGCGTCGGCGCGCCGTAAAAGCCCAGAATGAACACGACGAACACCCACTGCCCGGCCGCGGCAACCAAAAACCAGAATACGGCCACCCCTCGCAACGCGCGATCCGCAATCCGCACACTCAGCGAACCGCTCGCCCGCTCCGCCTCCAACGCGATCGTCATGCCGCCCCCGCCTGCGCGTGCCATTTCGCGGCGTTCACGCCAACGATCAGCAACCACAGCGTGAACGCGAGTTCTCCAAGGGCGGCGGCAGCCATCAAGTAT
>JANOFM010000247.1:0-4348 GCA_031413635.1 Alphaproteobacteria bacterium
CGGCGGCGGCGGGCTGTCGGGGTCGAGTCCCGCTTGCTCGTACGTCTCGATATAGTCCTTGAACTTGCCGTGCGTGAGCCAGCGGCTGCGCCCGACATCGGGCTTGCCGTGGCGGATCAGAACAACTCTGATAAGCGTCTCGCCGCGCCGTGCGGGCTTTCGCCTGCTGCGCTTCGAAACCTTTGAACCGGGGCCGTCCATGACTTCAAAGCTCATCGCAGAAATTCGCGGTTCCGCTGGATATCTCGTACTCAACGCGCCGCTCAGGCGCAACGCGCTCAGCCTCGACATGTGGGAGGCAATCCCCACGGCCGTCGAGAGCTTTGCTCAAAATACTCACATTCGCTCCATTGTCATAACCGGCGCCGGGCACGAGGCTTTTGCTGCCGGCGCCGACATATCGGAATTCGACAACCATCGCGCAACCGCCGATAGCGCGAAAGCCTATGACGCGGCAACCCAAGCGGCGGTCCTGTCCATCGTCGATTGCGACAAGCCGGTCGTCGCCGCCATCAAAGGCATCTGCTTCGGCGGCGGCATGGCGCTGGCAATGTCTTGCGATCTGAGACTGTCCAGCAACGATGCAAAATTCCGTGTCCCGGCAGCGAGACTTGGCGTGGGATACGGCTACGACGGGACGGCGGCACTGGTCGCAAGATTGGGGCCGGCATTAACGGCCGAAGTGCTGTTTACCGCCCGCATCTATTCGGCGGCCGAGGCGCTGGCGAAAGGCATCGTGCACGCGCTTGCCCCACCAGCCGAACTCGACGCGCTCGTCGCCCACTACAACTCGATGATCGCCGAAAACGCCCCGCTGTCGATTGCAGCCGCCAAGGCTGCGATTCGTGCTGCCATCTCTGGCAGTGCCGAAGACCGGCGCCGGGCCGAGCAAAACATCTCCGCCTGCATGACAAGCGACGACTATCGCGAAGGCCGGACCGCATTCCTGGAAAAACGCAAGCCACGCTTCCAAGGCAGGTGACCGGCGCGCTAGGCTCTGCAAAACAAGAATTCGGGAGTGAGTCTGCAATGGAATTGAAAGATCACGTTGCCGTCGTCACCGGATCGGCCACGGGCCTCGGCGCCGCGGTGGCCCTGAAGCTTGCCGAACGCGGCGTGCGCGTCGTCGTCAACTACACGAAAAGCATAAAGGAAGCCGAGGAAACGCTTGGCCTTGCGAAGGCCAAAGGGGTCGACGCGGTCCTCGCCCAAGGCGATGTCTCCAACGACGAAGATTGCCGCCGCATCGCCAAGACGGCATTCGACCGCTGGGGCCGCATCGACATTCTGGTCAACAACGCCGGCACCACGAAGTTCGCCGATCACGCCGACCTCGATGCCCTGAACGCGGACGACTTCCTGAACATCTACAAGGTCAACGTCGTCGGCGCCTTTCAAATGATCCGCGCCTGCGCTCCGCATTTGAAGGCGAGCCAATTCGGCCGCGTCGTCAATATCTCCTCGATTGCCGGGGTGTTGGGCGTCGGCTCGTCGGTCGCATACGCCGCCTCGAAGGGCGCCTTGAATACGATGACGAAGTCGCTAGCCCGCTCGCTGGCGCCCGAGATCCGCGTCAACGCGGTCTGCCCCGGCTTCATCGGCACACGCTGGTTCTCGGAGCGTTTCGGACCGGAAACCTATGCCCGCATCGTCGACCACAACATGCAGTCGACCCCGCTGCATCGCGCCGGCACCCCGGAAGATATCGCCGATGCCGTACTGTTTTTCTGCGCCGAAGGCGCCGTGCACATCACCGGCGAGACCCTGCTCAGCGACGCCGGCCATCACTTGGCCTTGGCGGGAGTAACCCGTCGCTAGCCGCCAACCAACCGGCTGCCAGGCCTCGAGCCCGGCCTCGGATTTCGGCGGGGCAATCAGAGCATGTAGGCGCTGACGACACGGTATTTCCGGTTGTGTTGCATCTACAGCACGAAAATCGCTGGCTAAGCCGTTGTCATCGCTCCGCTTAGCGTCTTTCATCGACCCTTAAGGACCCGGCCGCCGGCGCAACCGGCGGACCGTAGAACCAGACCGCGCAGACGGGCTGGCGGTCAGGGGCACTGGGTAAACGATGAGTGGGGGCTTAAGGCTATGAAGTTGAATCTTATGGCGGTCGGGTTGGCTGGCGCGCTTGCGTTTGGAGGCTTTGCGGCCTCGGCACTGGCGGACGGCGAAGAAGCCGCTGCAAATCCGTTTTCCGGAACGATCACGCTGACGTCGGACTATCGTTTCCGCGGTATCAGCCAATCCGACACCGGCGCAGCACTTCAGGGTTCGGTCGATTACGCGCACGACTCGGGTCTCTATCTCGGCGTATGGGCGTCGAACATCGACTTCGGACCGTTCGGCGACGCGGACTCCCGCATCGAAATCGACCTCACCGCCGGTTTCGATATCGCGCTCAGCGATCAAACCACGATTGGCACGAAATTCGTCTATTACTGGTACGCCGACGCCGATATCGCGCCGGGCGATCCTGAGTACAATTATTATGAGGTCTTCGGCAGCATTGCGCACAATTTCGGCAAGGCAACTTTGACGGCCGAAGTTGCTTGGACCGGCGAGACGTTCGGCGAAGGTGGCGCCGCCACGGCGTTCACCGGCGGCCTCGAAGTTCCGTTGTGGAGCCAGCTTTGGATCTTCGACGGCGGCGTCGTGGGATCGGTTCATGCTGGCCATCAATCGTTCGACGACGACGCTCTGTTGGACTACGGCTTTTGGGATCTCGGCCTGACGGCGTCGATCGGCAAGTTTGATTTTGATGCCCGTTACATTGACTCCGCTCTCGACGAAGTCGACTGCGGCCCCGACATCTGCGAAGGCGAAGTCGTGTTCTCGGTCACATTGAATATCGGCGGCTAATCGAGCCGATCATTGCTAGAATTGCTCAACCCCCGCGCGCAGCGCGGGGGTTTTTTGTGCAGGCGTGCCCGAAGTTTCGGCATCCATGCCACTGCCCAAACCGCCCCCGCGAAGCCACCATTGCAGGGTGATTCGAACAACGCAGGGCAACTTCAGCGCCGTGGCAATTGAGACTCACCTCATGGCTGAGGCTGTGCGGGTTAACGAGTTGTCAACCATCAAAGCGTGAGAGTAGAGGCGAAATCGAGAATACGACCGCGCAGATGTCGACCCTGCTTCGCCGGATCGACCCCTGGCCCGGTATTCGATACCGAGTTTGTGAAACACATTGAGACGAGGTTCAGTATGAAAACGAGTTTGAAAGCGGGAATGTTCGGCGTCTTGGCGTTGGCGAGTTTCGCACCCGCGGCCTTGGCCGACGACGATGCAGGTCCCGTCTCCGGCGGCGTCACGGTGACCTCGGACTATCGCTTCCGCGGCCAAAGCCAATCCGACCGCGGCGCGGCGGTCCAAGCTTGGGGCCAATACGACCACGCCTCCGGCTTCTTCGCCAACATCTGGGCCTCGACCATCGATTTCAACGATCAATCGACTTACGACTCGTCGATCGAGGTTGATTTGACGGTCGGCTACAGCCGGGAAATTGCTGAAAGCACATCCGCGGGTATCAAAGCCGTGTACTATGCGTATCCCGACGCAGACACACCGCCGGCGAGCAACGACTACGACTATTTCGAGCTGATCTTGAACGCGGAACACGACTTCGGCAAAGCTGCCGTCTCGGCCGAGCTCGCCTGGAGCCCCGACTATTTCCTCGAATCCGGCGACGCGGTTTCGCTCAAGGGCGGCGTCAGCGTCCCCTTGATGGAGAAGTTCATCTTCATGGACGCCCTCACGGCGTCGGCGAACCTCGGTTATCAATGGATCGACGACAACGCCACCTTCGGCACCGACGACTACCTCTATTTCGACTTCGGCGTCTCGGCCGGTTGGGAGATCTTCACCGTCGACCTGCGTTGGGTCGACACGGATTTGGAAACGGCCGATTGTTTTGGCGGGCTCGAAACCTGCGACGGCGGCGTTGTACTCTCGCTGACCGCCGACATCTCCGGCTGAACGATCCGCAATCGACGAATGAACGATCCGCAATCGACGAATGAACGCCCCCGCGCCGACACGCGGGGGCTTTCGTTTCAAGCCTCACGCAAAAACTCCAACACCGAAGCCTTGGTGACTTTGTCGCCCACCGTCGACATGTGATCCCGCGTGGGCACGATGACGACGCGCGCCCCGGGCACCACCTCGGCCAAAGCATCCGGCGGCCCTGTGACGGTGTCGTTTTCGCCCAGCACGATCAGCACCGGCACATCGAGCGTCCGCATTTCCTCGGCCGTGAACGAATGCCGTGGCCTGGTCATGCAGAGCGCCAACGCCTCAAGATCGTTCCGGCCCTGCTCGGCGAACAGACGGAACTGCCGCGGCACCG
>JANOFM010000248.1:0-4605 GCA_031413635.1 Alphaproteobacteria bacterium
GGGCTGCCCGGCTCAACCGCAGTAACGACGACGCCGGAGACTGTCTCGGGGATGCGGAATTGCTGGCGCGCCGCGTCGTTGAGTTCGGCAACGCGCACGCCCGCATCGCCCGACAAGACATCGTCGCTCGCGGGGGCCGGCGTTGCCGCTGCGAGTTGCGGATCGGCGTCGCGCAGGCCGAGCGTTACGACGAGCGATTTTTCCGCGCCGCCGCGCAACACGACAAGGCGCGCTTTCTCGCCCGGCGCCAGCGCCGAGACCGAGCGCGTCAGATCGCGCGGGCTCGCAATGTCGCGGCCATTGAGCTTGACGATGAGGTCGCCGTCGACAACGCCGCCTTTGGCGGCAGGGGTGCCCGCGATCACCTCCGCCACGAGCGCGCCTTTGGTGTCTTTGAGGCCGCGCGCGAGCTTGATGCCGTCATCAACCTCCTGGATCGACACGCCAAGCCAGCCGCGCGTCACCGAGCCGTTCTTGATCAGCGAGGCGACAGTATCTTTCGCGGACTTGGCGGGGATCGCAAAGCCGATGCCGACACTGCCGCCCGAGCGCGAATAGATTGCCGTGTTGATGCCGATCAGCTTGCCGTCGATGGTGACGAGCGCACCACCGGAGTTGCCCATGTTGATGGCGGCGTCGGTTTGAATGAAGAACTGATGGTCGGAAATGCCGGCTTGCGTGCGGGCGAGCGCCGAGATGATGCCGCTGGTCACCGTCTGCCCTACGCCAAACGGATTGCCGATGGCGAGCACGATGTCGCCCACTTCCGCGTCGTCACTGTTGTGGAAGGCGAGCACCGGCAGCGGCTTGCCGGCGGCGTTGATGCGCAGGATCGCCAGATCGTTGCGCGCGTCGGCAAGGACGATTTTGGCCGCGAACTCGCGCCGGTCGGCGAGTGCCACAACGATCTCGTCCGCGCCGTCGACAACGTGGTTGTTGGTGACGATGACGCCGTCCGAACGCACGATGACGCCGGAGCCCAGCGCACTTTGCACGCGCTCCTTGCCGCCGCGGTTGGCGAAGAAGCGGCGGAAGAAGGGATCGTCGGCCAGCGGATTGCGGACTTTGCGCTTGGTGTAGATGTTGACGACGGCAGGCGCGGTCTTGCGCACGACCTCGGCGAAGGAGAGCTGAAGCTGGTCGGCCGATGCGGGGACGACGCGGGTGGGTTGGGCGCGGGTTGGCACCGTGGCCGCGAGCGCGGCGGTGAGGCCTAAGGCCAAGATCGAGAGACGTATCGCACGCATTATCTTAGAGACCCTCATCATGCTGGTGGGGCTTGACCCCTGCCCTGTTCAAACGAAAAAAATGGGGCGTTGGCAAGGCGGCGCAGGGGCTGCTCCAGCCGGACTCGCCGAATTTCGCCTTGTTCCAGCGAATTAAACAAGGTTCATATTTGGGTTGGAGGATGTCCCAAAAGGCGACCTATGCCCAAGCTGCCCGTCCTGGCGACCGTTCGAAAATCCTACGGCATTGCCTTCGGCAATTTTCAATCGCTGTGGGACATTTCTTCGCGCTGGGCTGTGGCCGCGGGCCTGGCATTTGTCGTCAGCTATCTATTGCTCAGTTTGCCGGTTGAGGGCGATCCATCGCAGTTCGAACCGCCCTCTGCGGGCCAACGAGTGGCCGATCGTACGTCGCTGTCGATCGCGATCCTAGGTATTGCAATATATGTGGTGGTCGTAAGATGGCATCGGATCGTCATCCAACGCTTGGAACCGATGGCGACCAAGCGGTCAGCGCTGAGTGGGGGATTGCTCTACTTCATCCGCTCAATAGCTCTGGGCGTAGCCGCCATTTTGGCAATCATGCTGCTCGCCTTGATGCCGGCCCCATTAATTTGCGTCGCTCCATTTCCAAGCGAACTCAAATCCGCACTGCTTCCGAGCCTCATGCTGACCGGTGTTGTCGCAGCGGTTTTTATCGTTTGTCGACTGAGTTTGATCTTGCCCGGCGGTGCCATCGGCGATTTTGCAATGACGTTGCGCAAATCATGGCAGCTGACACGCGGTAACGGGTGGCGGATGTTTTTGGGCAGCACACTTTCGTCGGGTCCAGCCTTTGTCGTGAACGCAGCGTTTGACCGCATCTTCGACAATTTACCCACAGCGTCCGGCAACTCTTTGGTGCTCACCATCGTGTTGATACAGTCGATCGGGCTCCTAATCATCGCTGTTCTGATTCAAGCGAGCTTCTTGTCTTACGCCTATTTGTTCTTTGTCGATTCTGCCACGACCGATTCAACGGAAGGCGGCAATCACATCGTCCACGCCCCACCCGCGTTCGAGCGGTAGCCGAGCGCCTTGTAGGCTTCGTCGACTAGGGATTGGCCGCGGTCGTTGAGGAGGAGGCCCAGGCCCATTTGGTTCATGGTGTAGCCGAATCCCATTTTGCTTTCGGGGCAGGCAAAGCCGATCGAGCCTCCTGCGCCGACGTGGCCGAAGGCGGCCTCGGTCATCAGGCAGCTGGCGCTGTCGGCGGGCGGCAATTTGCGGTGGTCCATCGTCTTCATGTAGCCGAGCGCAAAGCGCGACGGAATGACGAGTGTTCCGTCTTGGTGGGTGGCCATCGCGACGCGGCTCATGCGGGTGAGCGTGTCTTGCCCCACCAGACGCGCGCCGTTCAGCGCGCCACCGTTGGCGAGTGGCGCGTACATGGCGGCAAGGTTACGGGCATTCGTGATGCCGTTCGCCGCGCCCACTTCGGCGGCGTGGCCCGCGCGCGAGTTCGCGTCGAAGGCCATGAAATCGCGCAGGAAGAAATGCGACGGGGAGGACATGTCGGTCATCGCCTTTTGGAAAAAGCGCGATTGCATCGCTTCGGGCGTCGGCATCGCGGGCAGCATGTCGGCCACGCGATGTTCCTGGTCCTCGGGCAAACCGATCCAGAATTCGAGGCCCAAAGGTTTCGCCACTTCGTCGGCGAAGAATTTGCCGAGGCGTTTTTTGGTCGCGCGATGGACGAGTTCGCCGACGATCCACGACATGGTGATCGCGTGGTAGCCGTTACGGGTGCCCGGTTGCCAGAAGGGCGCCTCTTTCGCCACGACTTCGACCATGTGGTCGTAATCGTTGGAGGCGCCAGGCTTGGGGATTTCGCGAACGTGCGGCACGCCGACCGAATGGTCGAGCGCCATGGAGACGATGGCTGCCTCTTTGCCGTTTTGTCCGAACTCGGGCCAGTACTTCACGATCGGGGCGTCGAGGTCGAGTTGGCCACGGTCGGCCGCCATGTGGGCACAGAGCGCCATCGCGCCCTTGGTGGAGGAGAAGATGATCGAGATCGTGTCGCGGTCCCAGACCTCGCCGCCCGGCTTCTTACGGCCGCCCCAAAGATCGACGACGGGTTTGCCTTCGACGTTGATGGCGCAGCTCGCGCCCACTTCGCCGCGCGCCTCGAAGTTCGTGACGAAGGCGTCGAGGACGCCGGAGAATTTCGGATCGCAGGTGCCTTCGACTTGGCCTGCTTTCGTCGTCAGAGAGACTTTTTGCATGTTCGTCGTCCCGATCGCCCGTTCGGGACGACGTTATGCGAGGGTATGGGCAGCGTCCAAACAAAAAGGGCGGCGCTTGCGGCCGCCCTGCAAATTCAGATGCCCATCGTCACTACGCGTTGGCTTCTTCGGCCTTCGCTTGAACGGGGCCGGAGTCTTTGCCTTTTGCGGTGATGTCGCGGTCGACGAATTCGATCACGGCCATCGGGGCGTTGTCGCCGAAGCGGAAGCCGGCTTTCATCACGCGAGTGTAGCCGCCTTTGCGCGTGGCGTAGCGGGTGGCCAGCGTGTCGAAGAGTTTTGCCACTATCGCGGTGTCGTTTCTCAAGTGCGACAAGGCTTGGCGGCGGGCGTGCAGGTTTGTCTTACCGCGCTTGCCGAGCGTCACCAACTTTTCAACGATCGGACGCAATTCCTTGGCCTTGGGCAAGGTCGTCGTGATCTGCTCGTGCTTGATCAGCGCCGAGGCCATGTTGACCCACAACGCCTTGCGGTGGCTGGCGGTGCGGTTGAGCTTGCGGCCCGAATTGCCGTGGCGCATGAAACGAGTTCCTTATTCCCAAAAATTAGTACTGATCTTCGAATTTGCGCGCCAGGTCTTCGATGTTTTCGGGCGGCCAGCCGGGCACTTCCATGCCGAGGTGGAGACCCATCGAGGCCAGCACTTCCTTGATTTCGTTCAGCGACTTGCGGCCGAAATTCGGCGTGCGAAGCATTTCGGCTTCGGTCTTTTGAATGAGGTCGCCGATATAGACGATGTTGTCGTTCTTGAGACAGTTCGCCGAGCGCACAGAAAGTTCGAGCTCGTCGACCTTCTTGAGGAACGCCGGGTTGAACGCGAGATCGGGAATGATCTCCTGCGCCACTTCCTTGCGCGGCTCTTCGAAGTTCACGAACACGTTCAGCTGATCCTGCAGGATGCGCGCGGCATAGGCCACCGCGTCATCCGGCGAGATCGCGCCATTGGTCTCGATCGTCATGGTCAGCTTGTCGTAGTCGAGGATCTGGCCTTCGCGGGTGTTCTCGACCTTGTAGGAGACCTTTCGGACCGGCGAGAACAGGCTGTCTACCGGGATCAGGCCGATCGGCGCGTCCTCGGGGCGGTTGCGCTC
>JANOFM010000249.1:0-32193 GCA_031413635.1 Alphaproteobacteria bacterium
TGCAGTTTCCTCGATGACGGACACGCATGCCGGACATTCGACCCCTGTCCGGCTTGTCCGTCATAGCGCGGCTTATGCCAACCGACCGACTTAGTGACAGGCTCAACTAACAAACTTCGTCATGGCCGGGCTTGACCCGGCCACCCAGCGCGCGCACATCCGTTCGCGCCGGAGACTCGCCTGAATAGCCAATGAATACGCGGCAGTTGATGACTCTTGAGGCCGCGCCGACGCGCGGCCGCTGGGTGGCCGGGTCAAGCCCGGCCATGACGAACTGGGGAGGCGCACAGCGTGGGTCTAAAGCCCCTTCTGCAGGCGCAGGATCGGGGTGAACGACCAGGTCTCGCCCGACTTCGTCTCCAGCGTCGAGACGGCGATCGTGGCCTGGCCTTCCAGGCTCAGCGTCAGGCCGTCGCCGAAACTATAGGTTGGGGCGATGCGCAGGCTGAAGATCGCGTCCGCGCGCTCGCTACCGGCGAAGTCGAGATAGTCGGCCAGTTCCAGTTTCGGTGCGACGGTCACGGCGAAGCCGTTGGCGAAACGCTGAACCAGTTCGAGCTCGGCCTCGGCGAAGGTGCGCTCGAAAAACTCCGGGGTCGCGGCCACATAACCGGCGGCAAGCGAAGCTTGGAACAGGCCCGCCGGCGATCCCGAAAACAGCTCGCCGGCAAAGCGATGTTTCACCTTGACGTCGAAGACGTTGAAACGGCCGCGGAGGTCGGCGAACTCGGGCTCCAGAACATTGCGCGGTTTCCATTCCGCCAGAACCGACCACGCCCCGGTGTTGACGCCCAGTTGCAGCTCTCCGCGCACGGAGTCGGTGTCGATGTCCGCGAGATTCGCGAAGCGGTCGGAGACCACGCCGAGCTCCAGCTTGCCCTCGAAAAGGCCGGCCAGCACGCGGAGAGAGGCGCGGAATTCGGGCGATGCGCTTTCGTCCCATGCCTTGGGGCCGTTGCCGCGCAAGGCGATTTCGCTCCAGCCATAACGCAGGCGCGCCGAGGATTCGAACATCGTCGCATCCGCTGTCTTAGGCGCCACCGACAGCACGTCCTCAGCCCGCGCGGCGCTCAAGAAAAGTGAGATGCTCGCGACGACAAGCATCGCAGGCACGAAACGCCCCAACATCCGAGCCCCCCAGCTCAGCCGCGATAGTCCCCGGCGGCAGGGATTGTCGTAACATCGGGTTGGGGAAGACGGGTTATCCTAGGAGACACACCTGGCGCCAAAAACAACGTACAGTTGTCCTACAAGTCAGGATTGGCGACCGGCATGTTGGTTAATCGCCGCGCGCGCGAAGTCCGGCCGCCGCAGCACCGGTCGGGGTACAACTTTTGCGCGCGCACTGGGGCCCGCGCAGGGGGGCGCTAGTAGACAGCTTCAAACCCAGCCCGAAAAGTAGCCGGCGTTTCAGCTCCAGATGAGTGTCCAGCATGCAAGATGTGGCCAAGGCAATGACGGTCGCGGCGACGCTCGTGCTCGCCGGCTGCGCGGCCTCGGCGCATCGCCCCACGGCGACGGCGAACACGAACGTCAGGTCGGCCGAGGCGACAGTCCGGTCGTGCGAGACGACGATCTACTACACGCCGAATGCGGATCGCGAGACTGCGCTCGATTGCGCCCGGCTGTTGGACATCTGGCAGTAATGCACGGCCGCTCCCCAGTTCGGCATGGCCGGGCTTAACTCACGGCTGTCCGGTCGAGGCTCACATCGCAACAAAACTCGTCATCACCGGCCTTGAGCCGGTGACCCAGCCGGCGCGTGTCCACGCGACGCAATGGCGCTCGGCTTGAAGTAATGCCGAGTCTCGTCGTCTCGCGGACGCGAGCCGGCTGGGTGGCAGGGTCAAGCCCTGCCATGACGAGCTTTTTTTGCTTTTGGGTTGAACCGGACAGCAGTGGCCGAGACGAACGTTTTAGTTGGCCACCTTCATGCGGGACACGATGCGGGACACCCGACCCCTGTCCCGCATGTCCCGCTTGGGTGAGCGTGCGGGCGCTATTTCCCGGCGATGCGCGGGCGGCGGCACATGCGCCCGCCGCATGACGCAATCGACAGGTCTTCATCTGGAATTAACTTAAAGCGAATTAACTCATCCGCGCAGTGGTCCAATTCCGGCGTTTGCGCGCCGCTCGGCACGAATCCATGAGATCGATCTGTCGCGAAATCTTTGTCGCAATTGCGTTGACCGGCGTGCTCGCCGCGGCGCCGGCAGCCGCGCGCGAAATGGTCGACTACACGAGCGAACTCGCGATCGCCATTGCCGCCGCGCCGGACCCGGATGCGGCCGCCGCCGCGGTGGCGACTTACGAAATCGGCTATGGACTGGGGCCCGAGCAGATCGCCCAGGCGTTCGGCGAGGCGGCTTCGCTCTGCGATCTTGGACGGTGCGCAAACCCTAATGCCGTCGTCGCCGCCTTCGCGAACTATAAGCAAGGCAAGGACGCCGCCGTGCTCGATGCGGCGTTCGCGGCTGGACACGCCGGCACGGAAATCGAAGCCGCCACGGCGAATGGCGAACTCTTTCAGGATTCGTTCGTGGCGCTGGCCTCCCCGGGCGATCCGCCGAGCGGTCAATGACGATCGTCCGCTCAAACGATGTCCGGCGGTGTTTTGGAATCGGCTTGATCGCGCTCGTCGCGCTTCTCGCCGGGGCAAATTCGGCGCTCGCCAACAATCCCGACGCGGAGGGGGGCGCCGATGTTCTGAGCCGGGCACGTCCGGAATACGACGCGCGCGGCATACACGTCGGCACTTTTTTTCTTTATCCGTCCGCCGCCTTCAGCCTCAGCTACTCCGACAACGTCTTCAACGGCCAATCCAATATCGACGATTACTTCTATGCGTTGAGCCCCCAGATCCGGCTCAATTCCGACTGGGCACGCCATGCGCTGAACCTGTCGGCCGAGGCGAAAAGCCACTGGTACGACGCGCAAAGCAGCGAAGACCGTACCGATTGGAACGTCAGTGCCGACGGTCGCCTCGATATCGTTCGCGGTAGCGAAATCACGGCCGAGGTTCATCACATCGAACTGCACGAGGCGCGCGGCATCGACCAAACGGGCGGTCTGGCGGTTGGCGATCCGGCGGAGCCGACGGAACTCTCGCGCACGGGCGTCAGCGGCGAGATCGGGCATGCGATCAACCGTCTGCGGCTGTCGGCGGGGGGAACTCTCGAGGACATCGACTACGAGGACACGCCCTGCGTCACGGCGTGCGTTCCGCCTTTCGTTCCGGCCTTTATCAACAACGACGACCGCGACCGCACGGTTGTTGACGTTTTCGCCAAGGTCGCCTTCGAGGCGGCCGCGGGCACGGCGCTTTTTGTGCGCGGCCGCTGGACGCAACACGACTTCGACGCGGCGGCCGACGACGACGGCTTCAATCGCGACTCCGACGGATGGGGCATCGATGGCGGGCTCGATTTCTCCATGACCCATGTGCTGGCCGGAGAGGTTTTCGCGGGTTACTTCTCCCGCCGCTACGACGACCCTAGTTTCGACGAAACGGCGGAGTTCGCTTTCGGCGCGGCCGTTAAATGGTTTCCGAGCATGCTGACCACGATCAGCATCGACGCCTCACGCACGGTCGAGGACACCTCGATCACCGCGGCTTCGGGGTATGTGTCAACACGGGGCGAGATCGGCGTCGATCACGAACTTCTCCGCAACCTGATCTTGAGCGGACGCTTTGGTTATGAAAGCGCGGAGTATCAGGAGATCTCTCGCAACGACGACATTGTGCGCGCCTCACTGGGTGGCCGGCTCTTGATCAACAGTAACCTGCACTGCGATGCGGAGTGGCAATACGTCGATCGGTCCTCGAGCGACCCCGCGTTCGACTACGAGACGAACCAATTCACATTTTCGTTGACGGTGAAAATGTAACATGACCCGCGGCGCGCCATGATCAGCCGTTCGTCGCGTAGCGCCCTGCTTGAGACAGCCAACATTCAACGGCCGCGCGACCCGGAGATCGAGGCCGCCGTCCATCGCGCACCCCATTCGATCGAACCGGCGCCGGAGGCCGAGTTCGATTTGCGCGCCCTCTTGCGCGTTCTGTTGGCCCGGCAGCGGACGATCGCCGCCACGGTTGCCGCCTGCATGGCGATTGCCCTCATCGTCGTCCTGCAGCTCACGCCGATCTACAGTTCCTCGACCTTGATCATGGTGGGGCAACGCGAAAACAAAGCCTTCGATCCGGAATCCATTCTTTCGGGGCTCACCACCGACACGGCTTCAATCGAGAATCAGATTCAAGTCCTGCGTTCGTCCGCGCTTGCCGAACGGGTAGTCAAGCAACTCGATCTCTCCCTCGATCCGGAGTTCGATCCGGCGCGGAAACCGCGTTCCTGGGTCTCGGCTTTGAATCCGATGACCTGGTTCGCGGCAACCAGCGGTCGCGAAGACGCGGCCCGAATTCCGCAAGCGGAGATCGATCCGGCACTGCTCAAGCGGTTTTCCTCCAAGATGGCCGTCGCCACCCAAGGCCGTTCGTCGGTCATCAAAGTTAGCTTCGAGTCCACCGATCGTACCAAGGCGGCGCTGATCGCCAATGCCATCGCCGATCAATATATCGTCGACCAACTCGAGACGAAATTCGACGCCGCAAAGCGCGCGACCGATTGGCTGAACGGACGCTTGGGCGAACTCGCCGAACAGGTTCGCACCGCCGAAAGTGCGCTCGAACGCTACAGGGCGGACAACGGCTTTTCGGATGCCAGGGACGGGGTGACGCTGGCGGCGCAACAATTGTCCGAGATCAACGGGCAGATCGTTTTGGCGCGCTCGCACTTGGCCGAGCAGGAGGCGAAATATCGCCAAGTCAGTGCGCTGGGCCGCGCAGGCGGCGGCGTCGACTCCATCGCGGCCGTCATCAACTCGCAGTTGATCTTGAGCTTGCGCGGACAGCAGGCCGACCTGATGCGCAAGGATGCGGAGCTGTCGGCGAAATACGGCAGCCGTCACCCGCAGATGATCGCGTTGCATGAGGAGAGAAAAAACCTCGACGCGAAAATTCAAGAAGAAGTCTCGCGTATCATCCGCAACCTCGCCAGCGAGGTCGATGTCGCGCGCGTCCGGCTATCCTCACTCGAGGGCAGCTTGCGCGATATTCGGGGGACGACGAGCACGCAAGGTCAGGCCTCGATCAAGTTGCGCGAACTCGAACGCGAAGCCCAGTCTACCCGTACGCTCTACGATACCTTTCAGTCGCGCTTCAAGGAAACCGAAGGCAAGGGCCAGGTTCAAACCCCGGATAGCCGCCGGCTCGATCGAGCATCAGTGCCGAGTGAGCCAAGCTTTCCGAACACGGTCTTGATCATGGGACTAACATTGTTCGGCTCGACAGTGTTTGGCGTCCTCATGGCGCTGTTGTTGGAGCGTCTGGACAACGGCTTCAAGACAGGCGCCGACGTTGAGCGGGCTCTCGGCATCGCCAATCTCGCAATCGTGCCAAGCATTGCCGGCAAAGTCCTGGTCGGCGACCGCATCGTGCAGAAGCCGCTTTCCTCGTTTAGCGAAGCGGTGCGATCATTCTACACCGGGTTGCTGCTTTCCAATGTCGACACGCCGCCACAAGTCGTGCTGGTCACGTCGACCGTGCCCGGCGAGGGCAAGACATCGCTTTCGGTCAGCCTCGGCCGCATGGCGGCGAGAAACGCCAAACGCGTGTTGTTGATCGACGGCGACCTTCGCCATCCAAGCGTGAGCGGACAGATTTTGCCGCAGCTACCGGAATTGGGATTGATCGATTTCCTCGCCGGCCGATGCGAATTGTCTCAGGCCGTGTACAGAGATCCGATGTCGCCGCTTGAATTCATGCCCGTCGTCACGAAGCCTTCCAATCCGGCCGGCGTCTTGGGCTCGCAGTCGATGAAGAACCTGATCGAGGCTCTGCGTCCGCATTACGATTTGATCGTCATCGACGCGGCACCGGTTCTTCCGGTTTCCGACACGCGTTTGCTGGCGTCGCTGGCCGACAAAGTTCTCTATGTGGTGCATTGGGACTCGACGCCGCGCGAGGCGGTTGCGAGCGGAATCAAGCTTTTGCGCGAAGCAGGCGCCGACATTGCCGGCTCGATTTTGAACCGAGCCGACATGCGCCAACACTCGATCTACGGCTACGGGTATTCGTCGTACGGCTATGGCGGCCACTATGCGAAATACTACGCGGAATAGGCGCCTGCGGGCGCAACTCCGGGGCCTCACCGTTTGCTCACAACCGGCGGCAACGGAAATGGCTGTGCGCAACCCCCACTTCGCGTTGTTTGCGGGCCCCGAATCAGTCGAGTCTCGGGCCTCGTGCGTTGTGGTCGGGGGACCACTGGTTTCGTGCATGCGATGCGTCGCGCGTGCCGTTTTTGTGAACACAAAGGCGGTCTGGGTGCGTGGCTATCAGTTGACGGCGGTTCATGGATTGTTACGTGGCGCGGCGGGTTCGCGGGCGCTGGTTCTGCTCCACGATATGACGATGGCCGCGGCGGCGTTCTTCTTGTCGGTGTGGTTTGCGTTCGGGCTTTCCTTGCAATGGGCGGGTCCCAAGAACCCGGCGTTTTACGGTTGGGCGACCGTCAGCTTCGCGCTGATCGCGGGCATCGTCTTCGTGACGAACGATCTGCACAAGGGCGTTTGGCGTTTCACCTCGTTCCGCGATTTGAAGACCATCGTGCGCAGTTCCGCGCTGACCGTGCTCTATTTTTTGCCGGTGCTGTTTCTGACCTCTCGCGCGGCCGACCTGCCGCGGTCGAGCATTTTGCTCTCGTTCGTGTTCCTGGCCGCGATGCTGGCGGGGCCGCGCATCGCCTTTCGCATGTTTCAAGAACGCGGCGCGGGGGCGCTGTCGGCGCGGCGCGGCGACCGGGTTCCGGTCTATGTCGTGGGCGTCGGCGCGCGGGCGGAAAGTTTCGTGCGCGAAACGGCGCGCGATGCTCATTCGCCGTATGAGGTGAAGGGTCTGATCGCGCCCTCGGCCTATTGGCTGCACCGCCAATTGCAAGGCGTGCCGGTGGTGGGGACGCTCGACCAGCTGCAAGACTTGTTCACCAGCCTCGATCTGTCGGGCCACCCGGTGCAGCGCCTCGTGCTCGCCGATGAAAGTCTTAGCCAAGCGGCGAAGGACCAGATTCTTGCGCTGACGTCGGAGCGCGGCATCGCCTTGGGGCGCTTGCCTGGAGCCACAGAAATTCACGACGCGAACGCGACCGGCGGAAATCAAGTGAAACCGGTGGCGCTGGAGGACTTGCTGCATCGGCCGCAAAAGCGCCTCGACCGGCAAGCGATGAGCGCCTTGATCGCGGGCCGCCGGGTGCTTGTCACCGGCGCGGGCGGCTCGATCGGGTCGGAGCTTGTTCGACAGATCGCATCGTTCGGGCCGTCGCATCTGAGCTTGGTCGACAATTGCGAATTCAATCTCTATGCGATCGACCAGGAGATCGGGCTTTCGCATGCCGGGTTAAGCCGTGCCGCCATCCTGGGCGATGTGCGCGAACGGCGCAGCGTGGCGCAGACATTCCAGCGCGAGTTGCCTGAAATCGTTTTCCACGCCGCCGCCTATAAGCACGTGCCGATGGTCGAACAAAACCCGCTCGAAGGCGTGCGCACGAACGTGATCGGGTCGCGCAACGTCGCCGACGAGGCGGCGCGCCAAGGCGTGCTCGCCATGGTGATGATCTCGACCGACAAGGCCGTGAACCCCACCAACGTCATGGGCGCGACGAAGCGCTTGGCGGAGGCCTATGCGCAGGCTTTGGATACGCGCGCCAGCAAGACGCACTTCGTGACCGTTCGCTTCGGCAATGTGCTGGGCTCAACCGGCTCGGTCGTGCCGTTGTTTCAGAAGCAGATCGCCGCGGGCGGGCCGATCACGGTGACCCATCCCGACATCACGCGTTACTTCATGACCGTCCGCGAGGCGGTGCAACTGGTGCTGCAGGCCTCGGCCTTCGGCGTGGCGGAGCCGGAACACCGCGGCAAGTTGTTCGTGCTCGATATGGGCGCGCCGGTAAAGATTGCCGATTTGGCGCGCCAGATGATCCGCCTCGCCGGCAAGCGTCCGGACGTCGATATCGAGATCAAATATGTGGGGCTGAGGCCCGGCGAGAAGCTGCACGAAGAATTGCTTCACGACCGGGAGCAGCTTGTCGAAACAGTGCACGCGGGGCTGATGCTGGCCGCGCCGCGTGCGGGCGAAGCGTGGGCGTTGTCGCGCGAGATCGACGCACTCGAGACCGCGGTGGCGAACGGCGACGAGGAAAACGCACTCGTTCTGTTGAAGCGGGCGATCCCTGAATTCACCAGCGACCGCCTGCCGCAAGGCCCACTGCCGCGCGAACGGCGTCTGGCGTTGGTGCGGACTTAAGGCGCCTTCACCGCCACCTGAGCGCGCGGCAAGTCCCGATCGAAGCGAAGGCCGACGAAGGGGAACATGCTTTCGTTGTCATGCGGGTCGGCGTGCAGCATCACGCGCGGGTGCAGAAACGGATCGCGTGAGGCGCCGAGAGTTCCGTTGATCGTCGTGAATGCGGCTTCGAAGCCCGCCTCGCGCACAGCCGCCGCACTTTCCGGTCCGATCTGGTTCACGCCGCCGACGGGAAAGGCGAAGTAACGGCAGCGTCCCAGCTGCTCGGTCACTGCTTGTTTCGAGATCGTCACTTGGCGCAGGACTTCGCCCGCCGTTTGGCCGCGATGGAGGATGGCGTGCTCGTTGCAGTGCGCGCCGATTTCGACGCCGGCGTCCGACAGACGCTTCACATGCGCCCAGGTCATGGGCTGGTCCGAGAGAAAGAGTTCGTCGAGTTCGGCTTGCCTTTCGGGGCCGGTGGCTCTGACGACGGCGTCGATCAAGCTGCGCACGCCGTCTTGCGGCAATGCATAGATCGCTTGGCCGAGTGCATCCGACGCCGCGGATCGCGAGGTGCCATTCGCCGTTATGACAATCGGCTTGTCGAGGCCCGGAAGTGTGTAGCGCCCTTGCGGCGCGTGGTAAGCGAAACAGCGCGTCAAATAGGTCGGAAAGCGCGCGCCGGTTTCGATGTGGTGTGTACTGACGAACAGCGCCCACGGGACACCAAGTTCGGCGGCGACCGGGGCCAAGAGGTCGTGGTTGTCGATGTAGCCGTCGTCGGAGGTGAGCACCGCCAGCGGACCGTGCGCCCTGCCCTCCTGCAAAAGACGCAGCGCCTCTTCGATCGAGACGAAGCGCACCCAAGATTTGAGCGCGTTCATTGTGGTGCGAAATTCCGCGACGGTCAGGTGCAGGCGTTGAACGCGCGGGTCGGCGTGTTTCTCAACCAAGCCGTGCATGTAAAAGACGGTCAGACCCGAAAGCGCCTTAAAGGTGCGGGCGGGGATTTTCTGCAGGGCTGACTTGACGAGGGCGCGAAGCATCGCGCGTGTTGTAATACGTCCGGTCGCGATTTTCTAGAAATAGCGCAATAGCCGGACCTCGAACGTATGCTCGCGCTCGAAGGCCGCCTCGGTCGTGCCGTCGGCGACATAAGGGAAGAAACGGCCTTCGAGTTCCAGCTTCCAACCTTCGGCGATGCGCGTTGCAAACTCGACCGTCATCAAGGTCGTCTGCGTTTCGACGTCGACGATGGCACCGCCCAGGAAGCTGGTGTCGTCGGTGTCGTTGAGGGCCAAACGGGCGCCTACCATCACGTCGTTGTCGAAGATCGTGAACGGCGCGACCGCGTCGCGACTGTCGTGATGGTATTCGGCGATCAAGCCCAAGTCCGATCCGGACGCGAATATCTGATAAAGCGTGTATTCGAACCCTGCGGTGGCCGCAGAAAATGTGTCGCCCTGCCCCTCGCGCCTGATCGCCTCCAGCTTCAAGAGCCAGGCTTCAAAGGTCGCTTGGACATCCAGACCGGTTTGATCGATCTGGTCGTAGTAAGGAACGAACACCGGGCCGCCCGGAATGAAGGTGGGTACCAGTCGCGGCTCCCGCCCGGTGCCGTGGAAATGCGACAATCCGATGTCGAAAGCGCCGAGGCGTTCTTGCCAGCGCAGGGCGTAGTCGATGTTGCGCTCTTCGTCGCTGTCTTCGAAGACCGCCAAATCCTCCGCCACGCGCAGCGGCAGACCGGGACGGCCTTCGGGGCCCGCGAACGTGCGTTCGCGGAAATAGGGCAGGACAAAGGCGCTCCAGGTGCCGAAGCCGGTGATCACGTTCAGGTTCACCAACGGTTGGCCGAGCTTGTCTTCCTCGTCGAGCGATTCCACGAGATCGGTCTGGTTGACGATGTCGACGAGGTGGCGCGACTCGGCGACGCCCCAAAACACCTTGCCGAGGCCTATGCGCAGGTCCCAGTCGCCGGCGTTGTAAAGCCAATTCGCCTCACGCAGGTCCCAATGGGTGCGCTCGTCGTCGTGTGTGTCGACGCGGCCGAATGCGATGAGCGTCGCGGAATTCTCGTCGTCGAGCTTCCAACGAAGTTCCGGTTGGGCGGCGAGCGACGGGCTAATCCAGTCGTCGTGCTGAGTGGAGACCTTTGGTTCGGCAGGATAGAGGCGTGCTTCGACAGCGACGAAGCCCGAGATGTCAATCGGGTCAGCGTGGGCGGCGATTGCCCCCACGACCGAAACATACGCCACCAAAACGCACCGCATTCGTCCCACCCCGGTTGGTCGCAGCCTATCGCAGACGCGACAACGAGTCAGGGTCGAAGTCGGTCGGGTCGACCTTGGCGTTCATCTCGAAATTGCCGAAGGACAGCGTGGTTTTCTTGCCAGTTTGAAGATTTTCCATCGCCAGAACATGGGCGCGCCAGTATTTGCCAAGATACTGCCGGTAGCTGGTGAACAGCAGCGTCTTGGAATGTTCCGACTTGCGGTCGAAGAATTCGAGCTTTCGGACTTGGTAGTCCTTCTTGTCGACCCAGCTGAGCTGGCGCGAGTAACCGGAATTTTCGTAAACTGGAAAGCGCTCGCTGACGAAACAGCTGAGAGCCTTCGCCTCGTCGGTCGGGCAAGGTTCTTCGCGGAGGAATTTGTAGGTGAAGCGCGGAACTTCCTGGGCGAGCAAGTCTTCGAAGGCGAATTCGCTGCCGACGAACGATCCCGACTTGTTGGCGGACGCAATGCGCTTAACTCGCTTCAACGCCGGCAGATAGAGCCATTGGTCGTCGGGCGTCGTCATGTGGGTGAAGGACAGCAGTGCGGTGCCCTGCACATCGGGCGGAGAGAGGAAATAGGTTAGCGATTTGTCGCCGTCGGTGTCTGAAATCACCTCAAGCGCGCGCAGGCGCATGTTGCGCTCGCTCTTTTCGCCCTGCTTGTTCTCCAGGATCATTTTCGCCTCGACCTTGGAGTCGACCCAGCCTTCGTTGCGCTTCTGCGCCTCGCGGGCGATGGCTAACCCTTTCTCTTCCGGCGTCTCGGCAACAGCCGCGAAGGGAACGGAGAGAACGACGAGCGTTGAAATCAGCAGTCTGCGCATGATTGTCCTCACTTGGCTGGGGCGGCTTTAAGCGCGCGATCGCTTTTACGGCGATCGACCAACATCAATAGCGGCGGCAACAGGAAAAAGTCTGCAACGATGGCAAAGACGATGCAAAGGGCGGTCAATAGGCCCATCGCGCGATTGACCTCGAACGGCGATAGCGACAGAACCAGAAAGCCAAAGAGCAGCGCCGCCGTCAAAATCCAGAGCGCCGGACCCACTGTCGAGAACGAGTACCTGACGGCGTTCTCGGGGCTAAGGCCCATTTCGCGGCGGCCGCGGATGTATTTCGACAACAGGTGGATCGTCGAGTCGACCACAATGCCAAGGCTGGTTGCGGTGACGATCGAAGACGCCATGCCCAGGCGGCCGACCAAATAGTACCAGACGCCGAAGGTCATGATGATCGGTACGAAGTTCGGGATCATGCTGATGAGCCCCAAACGCAGCGAACGGAACGGAACGATTAGGAAGAACGAGATCGCGAGCATCGCCCAGCCAGTGCCGAATAGATTGGCGTCGATGTTTCGTTGGGCGATGAAGGAGAACATAATCGCCGGACTTGCACCCTCCGAGCCCGCACTGGTGGGTATGTTGGTTGCGATCCAGCCGTCGGCTTTTGCCTTGAAACCGCGCATCTCGACGGCTGAGACGATGCCCTTAAACGTGACGATGACGCGGGTGGCCGATTTGTCGACATTGATCGTGTCGTTGAGGTCCAAACCCAAGGGCAGCGAGAGTTCATAGAGCAACAAATATTGCGCGGCGAGTTGGCGGTCTTCGGGCACACGATAGAATGCCGGGTCGTCGCCGTTCAAGTTTTTGTTCAGACGTTTCATGATGTCGGTGATCGTGAAGACGTGCAGCACATTGGGCTGTTCGCGCGCCCAATTGGCGAAATTTTCGACCTTGTTCAAGAACTCCGGATTGGCGATGCCATTCGATTCGCCCGACTTGATGGAGTAGTCGGCGGTGTAGATTCCGGTCAAATGCTCGAGCAGGAAATCCGTGTCGCGGCGAAACTCGATGGAAGTGTCGAACCACTTCACGAATTGGTCGTTGAGTTCGATCTTGGGTATCTGCAGGCCCAAGAAGATCGTCACGCCCGTGAGCGAGACGGCCAGGGGAATACGCAGCCGGATGACGAAGTTTGCCAGGAACCGCATGAAGCCGCCGCCTTCGTCGCCCACCACATTGGCGCGTGCGCCGATCGGAAGAATGGCCAGAAGTGCCGGCAGAAATAGCAAGGCGTAGACCCATGTCGTCAGCACGCCCAAGCACACGATGTTGCCGAGATCGCGAAACGGCGGGGCATCGGCGAAGTTCAAACTCAAGAATCCGACGGCGTTGGTGATGCTGGTTAGTGTAATGGCGCCGAAGTTGACGCGCGTCGATTCGACAATGGCCTCGAATTTGGCGCGGCCGTGCCTCATTTCGTGCAGGAAATTATGGATGACGTGCACGCTCTCGGCGATGGCCAAGGTCAAAATAATAACAGGCGACAAGGCCGAAGGCGGGGTCAAGGTGATACCAATCCAGCCGGCAAGGCCCATGGCCGCGACCGTCGCCATGGTCAGCACGATCATCACGCACATCATGGCGCCGAACGAGCGCAACAGCACCAGCGAGGTCAGCGCTACGACCAGATACATCAACGGCACGAGCGTCGTAATGTCGGCCTGGGTTGCCTCTCCGAAGGCATTGGAGAGTGCGACGGATCCGGAAACGCGGACCTCAATGTTGGGATAGCGGGCACGAAACTGGTCGACCAGCTTGCGCGCAGCCTGCATTCCAGTCGCTGCTTCGGTCGGGTTCTTTTCGGGCAGGACCATCGTCAATATGACGCCGGTTGCCTGTCCGTCGGGCGCGACAACGCGGTTCCGGAGCAAGGGTTCGTTGATCGAGATCGATCGAACACGTTCCAGACCCGCTTGATCCAAGACGCTTGCGTCTTTCACCAGGTCGGCGACAATCAGATCGTCGGCTTGAACCTCGGTGTGCTGGTAGTTGGCGATCGAATCCGTGCGCATGACGAACGGCAGTTTCCAGCCTTCGTCGGTCAGCCAGCGCACGGCGCCCAAAGTTTCGCGGGTGAAGACGTTGCCGTCGTGCGGGCGCAACACGAACACCAGATTGTCGCGCTTGGAGTAGACGTTCTGGAGTTCGACAAAGGCTTTGAATTGCGGGTTCTCGGGCGCGAAGAAATAACGATAGTCGTTCGAGAAGGTAAGAAATTGGCCGCCGTAGCCAGCGGCGATAACCGATGCAATGCCGAGAACGACCACCGGCCAGCGCAGAAATACGAGTGCCTTGCCGACGGCGAGCGCGAAGCGATCGCTCGCGGTCATCGCCGTTGTCGCCGTTGTCGCCGCTTCCGTCATCATGCCCCCGACCTGTCGACGCGCTTGACCTGCGCTTAGACTTTGGTAAACTATACGGTGTAGTTTAGGGTGCAATGAAGCGAAGTCAAGCAACAGGCCGCAAGAAAAGTGCGAGCGAGTTCTTCGAAGTACCGCTCGACGCCGGCAATGCCAAACGGAACGCCATCTTGATGGCGGCGGCGAAGCTATTTCTTGAGCAAGGCTACGAACCCGTCAGCATGGATGCGATTGCGGCGGAAGCGAAAGTTTCAAAACGTACCGTCTACAGCTACTTCGACAGCAAGATTGCGTTGTTTTCCGATATTCTTATTTCACATTGCAACAGCATGGGCGGTATCGCCCTGCCCGACGATTTTGCGGGACACGATCCGCGTCGGGTATTGACCGAGTTCGGACGGGTGTTCTTGCGCACCATTACGTCGCCGCGCGCGGTCGCCATGCAACGGGTGATCTTTCGCGAGGTCGATAGGCTGCCGGAAATCGGCAAGACTTTCTTTCAAAACGGCCCGCAGCGGCATATGGCCAAGCTGGCGGAGTATTTGCGGCAGGCAGAGGCGGAAGGCAGGATTGAGACCGGCGATCCGGTGCGAGCCGCCGGTCAGTTCATGTCCACGGTCAAAGGACCGTTTCACCTGCAGCTGTTGTGCGGCTTGATCGACGAAGTTTTGCCGGACGAGATCGAGCGCGCGGCGAACGACGCGGTGACATTCTTTCTGGCTGCCTACATGCCGAAGCGTCGCTGATTGCCAGTTTTGGCGTGCAGCCCCGCCTAAGCGCAACACGTGGAACTCCCCCCTGTAGAGCGAGCGGCTTTGCCTGGGTTCGCTTGCTGGGAGAAATGACGAAACGAACAGCGCGTCAGTTTCGTCACAGGTTCGAATTCTCATACAACGAGGGCTTGCAGCGTGTGGAAAAACGAGGCTGCCAGAGCCAAACTCTACTTATCCGGGCAGCCGACCCAATCTTCCTGCTGTGGTTGATACCCAACACCCATGGCGCCTTCGGTTTCCGGGATGCGAGTGAGATCCCAGCTCACGAAAGCCCCGCTGAAGGATGGAGCCTCGGCGGGGCTTTTGCGCGTTTTGAGCGCAGCACAATCTACCGAGTTTTCATCGCCGAGAGCCGAGCTCGAAGAGCGCGTGCCGAATTGCCCGCCAAGACGGCTTTCAGTTCGGGCCACTTTGCGGCGGAGGCCAGGCGGCGTTCGATTGAATCTCTGCCCTGCTCATCAAGCCCATTCCAAAGAGCGACGGCGAGATCGAATTGTAGCCCCGTCAGCTTGCGTTCGGCCGGTGCGATTTGGAGACCCACCGAAAGCGCCTTGGCTGCCGCGTTCGGGTTTGCGAGATGAAGTTCGGTGACGGCAAGCCTTGTCCACGCATAGGCATCGGAGGGCGCTGCGAACAGTCCCAAGCGAAGATCCCGCCGCGCCGCAGTCAAGCGTGTCGTCGCGCGCAACGACTTGAGGCCAATTTGTTGGGCGGTCAGCATCTGCACGAACGCGGCGCGACCCAGATCAGCGCGCCACGGCGAAGTGCGAAGCGCTTGAATCAATGCGTCGAGTTCCAGCGTGGTTTCGAGTTTCCCGCGTGCCACCGCCGCAAAGCGCGGTTCGGCCTGCGCGAACCGCCATGCAGGACCCAGATATTGCGCGGCATAGACACAGAGATACGCCGCCAAAACGGCGGACAGAAACCCCGCGGCTAGCCCGCTATTCGGAATAGTATTTTGCGTAATGGCCGCCATACCCATACGTGCTATCGCCATAGCCGTAAAGCGCGTGACGACGCAGGTCGGCTTGGTTCAAAACGGTGCCGGCAATGTCGGCGTTGGCCTCGCGCAACAGCTTGATACCGCTTAACACTGCTTCGCGCGGTGTCGAATCCCACTTCACGATATAGACAACCTTGTCGGCGAGGCGCGCCATGAAGCGCGTATCCGACACCGGCAGAACGGGCGCGGCGTCGATAATGATCAAATCGTAGTGTTGGCGCAGAAATTCGATCAGTTTCTTCATCGCATTCGACGTTAGGATATCGGCCGGGTTTGCCGGAGGGGCTGCCACCGGCACGAATTCCAGCGGCGAAATCGGATCGCGATGCAAGACGCTGGCAAGATCGCGCTTGCCGGCCAACACTTCGACGAGACCGGCGTCGGAACGACGCGGCGAAAACACGCGGCCGACGCTGGGATGGCGAAGATCGCCGTCGATCAGGACGACGCGACTGCCGCCTTTGGACGCAAGGCGCCCCAAGCTTACCGCGATCGACGTTTTTCCTTCATTGGGAACGGACGAGGTGATGAGGATGACTTTCGGCGGCCGGTCGATGTTGGAGAGCTGAAGCCCGGCATGAAGCGAGCGTATCGACTCGCTGAAAGCGGAAAGAGGTTTTTGCACGATGCGATCGGCGACGTGCTTGACGCCCTTGAGCATCGGCGTCACCGCGAGATTCGACACGCGCAACATACGTTCGACTTCGACGCCGGTGCGGAAACCGTTGTCGAGGCGTTCCATCATGAGTGCGATCAGCATGCCCATCACGGCGGAGCCGAACAGGGTGATGCCCATGATCATCGTCTTGTTCGGAAAACTGGGCTCGTTGGGGAGCTGAGCCTTGTCGAGGCGACGGCTGTCGGCTGCTTGAATTTTTTCTTTGTCTTCCGTCTGCTTCGAGCGCGCTTGAAATGTCTCGTACAACGTGCGGCTGGACTGAACCTCGCGTTCGAGTTCGCGCAGTTTGATCGAAGCCTTGCCTTGCACGGTCGCCGTGCCTTGCATCTCGTTCAAACTGCCCTCAAGCGAGGCCACGCGCGTGCGGGCGACCGAGACTTCGTTGGCCAAATTTCGGATGATGCGTTTGATTTCAACGTCGATTTTCGAGTCGAGGCCTTTCTTTTGGTCGCGCAACGCAATCATTTGCGGATGGCGGTCGCCGTATTTGGTGGCGAGTTCGGCTTCCTTGCCCAGAAGATCTGCTTGCTGCGCGCGCAAGGTCGAGATCAACGGAGAGTTGATGACCGCCGCGATCGAGTCCACGCCGCCGCCCGAGCGATAGAGTTTCTCGACTTGGCGGTATTTCGCATCTTGTTCTTGAAAGTGCGAACGGGCCAAGACGATCTGGCCGTTGATTTCCGATACTTGTTCGGTGGCGAGGTTGCCGCCGTCCCTGCCGCTGGAAATGTCGTTTTCTTCTTTGTATTGCTCGACCGCGCCTTCGGCCTTGCGCACTTGTTCGGCCAGTTGGCTTAAGCGTTCGTTGAGCCAATCGGACGTGCGCTTTGCGGCTTCGAATTTCGTTTCCAGCTGATCGACGATGTATTGGTCGGCGACGGCGTCTGCGATGCTGGCCGCCTTTTCCCGATCGGCCGACTCGAATGTGACACGAATAACCGACGAGCGGCCGACGGCTGCGACATTCAATCTGGAAATGAAGCTCTTGAGGATCGCAGGGTCGACGACCGTCTTGGCCGCCACGCCAGCCGGCACTTTGCCTTCGCCGGAATTCAGCCACGCCAGAGGATTGAGTTTGGACAGCCAGGAGCGTTTGGCTCCTCTTGCGTTGAATTCAGGATCGCGCGTCAGGTTGAGCTTGGCAACCACGCGTTCCGCCAGGGTCCAAGACCGCAGGATCTGGATTTGATTCTCAATCGTCGCCGTGTCGGTGTTGAGGCCCGTGATCAAGGCTTCGGGATCAAGTATTTTGTTTTCGCGTTGGCCCACCATGATCAACGTCGAGGCACTGAAGACCGGCGTCAGCTGCAGCACGACGATGCCCGCGATCGTCATGCAGACGACAATCGCGCCGAGGATCGTCCAGCGGCGCACCAAGAAGACGCGCAATAGAGCGCGAAGGTCGAAATCCGCCGCAGGCGCGTCGTCAGCCGGCGGCGGCGCCGAATACGCGACCGGTTCGGGATCGACTTTGTGTAGGCGGAGGACGTTCATCATGGGTCTCAAAATCTCGGCTCGACACTAATCATTCGCCACGGACTGCGCATCGCGCAGCCTGGGAATAGAGCGTTTCATCCACAGGCACGGCTGCGGCGCCTCACATTTTTCCCGTTAACGAGAGTGAGAACTGACCGGTGGTATATTCGAACCCCGCAGCGTTCGAACTGCGGTCGACAAATTCCCACCCTGCGTCGAAATGCATGTGGTTGTTGATGAGGAAGCGGCCGCTGACGGCGCCGCGCAGCGTATCGTCATTGCGCACGACCTCCTGGTACTCGGCGTTCTCGTATCCAAGGCGGCCGCTGAAAATCACATTGCGCAAGAGTTCGTGGTCGATGCCTACCTGGCCACGCGTCGAGACGTAGCCGGAGGCGCCGGCAATCGAGGTATCTTCGATCGAGCGTCCGCCGTCGAAGCTGATGGTGGTTAGCATCGAGGGAAACCATTTGAGCCCCGCGCCCAACTCCAATCCTGCCGTTTCGACGAAGTTCGCGTCGTCGTAGCTGCGAACGGTGTAGCCGGCGAAGAGCTCGCCGACGAGCACGTGGGTCATGGAAAATTCAAAGCCGCCGTCCACGCCAAAACTGCTGGAATCGCGATTGAACCCGTCGTCGTCGAGTTCCGCTTCGAAGTCGTGATCGCTTATTCGGCCGCGGATGAAGACGGCCGTGTCGGCAGATACTTCGACCGCTGCTTTGGCCGTCAAATCGACAACCGTCCGGTCGCGGTCGTCATTGTTGATGACGGGCGGAATGGGCGGAACGCAGGCCACGACGCACGGCGTGTCGTCGTAGTCGATCTGCTCCAAGCTCGCGCCCAAAGAAACGCGAACTCGGTTGAGCGTGTGGTTGAACTCGGCGCCTAAGCCGGTGCGCGACAATTGCGTCGGCTCGGCCGGCTCGCCGGTTTGGAGGCCGCCGGTGGTGTCGGTCCCGCGCGGTTCGCTTTGGCGGGTGGTATGGGCTTGCGCGCTGATGTCGCTGCCGCGCATGAAGTCGATGCGCCCGTCGGCGCTTAGATTCCATTCGGTACGGTTTTCGCCGACCTGATTGGAGTACCAAAAACCCTTCGAGTCCAACGACAGGTTAAGCGCATGACGTGCCCACGCGGATTGGAATTTGATCTGTGGGCTGATCGAGTAGAAATAGTCCGTGAGATTGGACGCATCGTTGAAAACGTTGCTCGAATAGCCGAAGCCGCCGGCGAGCGAAGGGTAGAGGAAGAACGTTCCGATCCGGACGCCGCGCGCGTCGTACTCCGGACGTGCGCGCGTCATCACGTCGGCGCTGCCATCGGCGTCGGGATCATTGGCAAGCGTGCTTTGTGCGCCCAAAAGGAACGCCCATAGCGTGATCGCAATGATCACTTGTTGCCGCACGAGGACATCTCCCAGGCGCCGACCCGTCGAGGGATCAGCGAACTCTCAATCGTTTCAAACGCACCGTCCGCGCCCCCGCGCCGCCGGTGGTTGCTAATTCGCTATTGCCCGCTCGGCGCATCCCCTGCCGAGCCGAGGGTTGCGAACGATCCTTGATAGACTTCCGCACTTGCCGTGCCGCCGCCGGGTTTGGCTGCGACGCGGCCGAGCGCGAACGCGGCGTCAAGTTTCGCCACCTCTTTGCCTTTCTTGTAGTAGGCAAAACTGTCGGCAATCGCTTGACGGTTGGCGCATCGTCCGAGGTCGCCGAGAAAAGTGGCGACACCGAATGCCTCGGCCACAACTTCAGGGCCGATCGCATCCTCAGGTGCAAATGATGCCAGCGCGGCAACAACGGCCGCGATGTCGGGCGCCGCGCAAATGGCGTTGGCCAGGTCGGCGACAGCGTCTTCTTCGGCGCGAACCGCCCCCGAGAGCGTCAGCGAAGTTGCCGCTAGGGCGGCCGCCATCAACGCCTCGAGCTTCCTTTGTCCGGTCATGGCGGCGGTTCCCCGAATTGCACCCCGAGGGCGCGTTGAAATGAGGTCGACGACGGGCCTATCGACCGGCGCCGAATGATTCGATTAACGAATCTAACCGCGCAGTCCCGGTGCTCCAAGGGAAAGTGGCTGCAGATTACACCGTATCAACATCTAGCAATTTTGGCGGGCAGATTCTCGCTTGCACACGCAGGCGCCGACCGCACCGCGTAGCGGGATTCCAACACCTGCGTGCTTAGAAAAATCGCTCGGGGATTCGAAGCTCGTCGCCGGGCATCACTTTCGTTTGCGGCGTTACTTCGATGGAAAATTTCTTACCGCTGCGCGTGATCTCGACGCTGCTTTCGCTAGCCCGATAGGTGTAGCCCTCGGCGAGCGCCACGGCCTTTTGCACCGTCATGCCGCTGACATAGGCGTACTGACCGGGCTTTTTGACTTCTCCCAGCACGTAAATCGGCCGGAAACTCGTGACTTCGGCACTGACGCGCGGGTCACGCAGAATTTCGGCATCACGGAGTTTTTTGGCGTACGCGGTCTCGAACTCGCGCAACGTCAGGCCTTTGACTTCGATTTCGCCCACAAACGGAGTGGCAAGCACCCCCGAGCTATCGACGACAAATTCGCCGGACAGATCCGGCTCGCCGAAGACGGCGACTTTGACCTTATCTTCGGGGCCCAAGCGGTAGTCTTCGCCGGAAGCTGCGCGCGCGCCCGGTTCTGGCAGACCATCGCCGTCACCGGCGCAAGCCACGAGCAGAAAGAGTGCGGCGAACAGCACCAAGACGCGGCTCAACATGTTCTTCTTCCGTCCAAAAATGGGCGTCCGGGCAAGGTCCGGGCGAAGCGGTGCACAGTTAGAACGGCGGATGCGGCGCGATCAAGGCACCAAGCGCCGCGCCGCGCAGTTATGTTGTCCACAGGAATTGCCGTGACTTGTCCTCAAGGATGAGCGCCGTCAATTTACCCGTCATATAGGCACCCGTGTCGATACCGATGCGATTGGGGCGGATATCCGGCGTTTCTGTCGGTGTGTGGCCGTGCACGACGACACGCCCGAAATTGGCTTCGCTGTTCAAGAACTCGTCGCGTATCCACAGCAAATCGAATTCGCGCTGTGCTTCCAATGGGACGCGCGGTTTGAGTCCGGCGTGCACGAACAGATAATCACCAACGCTCACGTGCAATTTTAGATTCTTGAGAAAGTCGACATGGGCCTTGGGAATCGCGGCGGCGAATTGGCTGCGCGTCTCGGCCCAGCTTTTTTCCTTGGTGTGAACGACACCGTAGCTGCGCAAGGTTTCAAGGCCGCCGAAGTTGCGCCACACGTCGCCGATGGTGGGATCGACGAGAAACTGAAGCAACGTCTCGTCGTGATTGCCCTTGAGAAAGATCGTTTCGAAGCCGGGAAAACCTTCGAGAAAGCGATCGATCACGTGTGCCGAATGCAATCCGCGATCGACGTAATCTCCAAGAAAAATCAATGTTCGGTGACGGGCGGATGAAAGTCGCGAAGCGGCGTCGACCTGTTGCCACAGCATCTCCAGCAGATCGAGCCTGCCATGCACGTCGCCGATCGCCACGACGAAGTGCCCGGGCGGAACGCTTGAACGCGTTGCAGGTTCTTCGCCGCGCTTGGCCCACGAGAAAATCGATCGCACCACGTCTGTCGCCGCCTTTAAACGCGCCTATCAATACCGTCAAAAATTCGAACGCCGATCAAAAAAATTGGTTTTGCACTTCGCACACAAAAACTGTGGCGAGTGAGCAACTGAAACGCAAGAACGCAAAGGAAAATCTCCATCGCGCGAGAGTTTTCCAGTGCTGTGAACATGCGCTTTTGTACCCTGCCCGATGAAGTGATTCACGAATCAGGGGTCTCAACCGGCACCTATGTGCCGCTTGAGACGACATTCGCGGCGGCGAAAAAACTCAGGAGAGAGTGTGATGCGTTTGAAGATGGTTTTGCTCGGAACTGCCATCGCCCTTGGCACCGCGGCGGCTGCTTCCGCAGCGGTCGGGCGTCACGGCTGGTATGTGGGGCTTGAGGCCGGCTGGGTGCATGTGAACGACACCGAGTTGCCAAGCTGGCTCTACGAGGAAATTCAATTCGAAAACCGTTGGGGTGCGTTGGGCACCGTCGGTTACGCGTTCAACCACCACTGGCGGATGGAATTCGAGGCCGGCTATCGCAACAACGATGTCCACAGCATCATCGACAGCGGCTTTTTGACGTTTCCCAACGACGGCGAATTGACGGAATGGACTGGCTTTTTCAACGCGATCTACAGCTTGCCGGTCGCCAATAAATGGGCGGTCGATTTCGGCGCAGGCATCGGTGTGGATAGCGTTCGCTTCGATGACGATGTGGGCAACGAGGACACCGACGTCGTCTTGGCCGCGCAGGGTATTTTGGGCCTGACATATCGAGTCGCGCCGCATTGGGATGTGATGCTCAACTACCGGTACTTGTGGGCGAACGAACCGGAGTTCACGAATGTCGGCAGCGACACCGACAACATGGACATGACCAAGCACACGGTCACGCTGGGCTTTCGTTACGGCTACGAGGATGCGGCGCCGCCTCCACCCCCGCCACCGCCTCCGCCACCTCCCCCGCCGCCCCCGCCTCCGGCGGTCAAGCAGTTCATCATCTTCTTCGGCTTCAATAAGTGCGACATCACCGTCGAAGCCGACAAGGTCTTGGGCGAAGCGGCATCGGCTGCGAAGTCGTCAGGTGCGGCTTCGGTCAAGATTGTCGGGCATACCGATACGTCGGGTTCCGACTCTTACAATCAAAAACTATCCGAGTGCCGCTCGGGTGCCGCAAAGACCAACTTGGTCGGCAAGGGCGTTGCCGACGGTTCGATCACGACATCGGGCAAAGGCGAAACCGAGCTTATGGTTCAAACCGGCAACGGCGTGAAGGAACCGCAGAACCGGCGCGCGACGGTCGACCTGGAATAGGCCGCCGCCTCATTAGTTAGATGGGGATTCTTGTTCGGGGGGAGGATCGCAAGATCCGCCCCCCGCGTTTTTTTACGCCTAGGTTGCCCAGCACTCGGGTACTCGTTGCCAGATTGCATCAGCGCCCCGCAGAACCATCCGCCGCGGTCCGAAATTCGCTCCAAACCCCTGCAGATGCAGGGGGCGCCGTCGGCCGTGCGCGGCGATAACGAAATGTGCGCAGGGCCCGCGGACAAGGGCCAAAAGTCACATTGGGGTGTGTTTTCGCGAGTTAGCGAAAGTCTTGGAGAGGGTGCAATGGGGTTAAAAAAAATTCTGGCGGGGACGGTTGCTGCTTCTGCGTTGATCCTGAGCGCGAGCGCTGCGAACGCCGACGCAGCACGACATGGCTGGTACATGGGGCTGGAAGGCGCCTGGGTCCACGTAAACGACACCAGCCTAGGTGCCACGAGCTTTGAGTTTGAAAACCGTTGGGGGGCGATGGCGACGCTGGGCCATGCGTTTCACGACAAGTTTCGCTTCGAGTTCGAGTTTGGCTATCGCAACAACGATCTGGGCCAAGTGAACAACGTCAGTGTCAGCGACGGCGACATTACGAATTGGACCGTGATGGCGAATTTTCTTTACGACGAACCGATTGCGGAACGTTGGCTGGTGAATCTCGGCGTCGGCGTTGGCATCGACAAAGTGCGGCTTGACCGGGAAATCCCCGGCACCGACAGCGATGCGGTTTTAGCGGCGCAGGGCATCGTCGGGTTGACGCATCGGCTGTCGGATCACTGGGATTTGGCGCTGACCTATCGCTATTTATGGGCAGACGGTCCGGAGCTGTTTCCGGCCAACCTCGAGATGGACGTCACCAAGCACACCGTCGCGCTCGGTTTCCGCTATGGCTATGACGATCCGCCGCCGCCGCCCGCGCCGGCACCACCGCCGCCACCTGCAGCACCACCGCCTCCGCCGAAGCAGTTCATCATTTTCTTCGGCTTCAACAAATGCAGCATCACCGCGGAAGCCGATGCGGTGCTGACTGAAGCCGCCGCATCGGCGAAGTCGACCGGCTCGGCAGCGGTGCGTATCGTGGGCCACACCGACACGGTGGGGTCGAACGCAGCGAACCAAAAGCTCTCGGAATGCCGCGCCAACGCCGCGAAGAGCAATCTGGTCGGCAAAGGCGTCGCCGATGGGGCGATCAGTACCTCCGGCAAAGGCGAGGCCGAGCTGACGGTTCAGACCGGCGACAACGTGAAAGAGCCGCAGAATCGACGTGCGACCGTCGACCTGAACTGAACGGACCGATTCTGATTATTACTGTTTTGGGGGCGGGCTGAACGGCTCGCCCTTCGCGATTGTGCATTTCGAATTCGCTGCAATGGCGCGGCATCCGACCTCAATTTAACCAGCCGCTAACCAATCCCCTTCATCACTGGGTAGCCAAGCGATAAAGGGAACTAGTATGAAATTTCGTCAATTGTTGTTGGGCACGGCGTGCGCGCTGGGCTCAATTGGTGCGGCTGAGGCCGCAATTACGACACCAACAGGCTGGTATTTAAGCTTGGGTGCAGGTGCCAATTGGCTGCAAGACGGCCAAATCGATGAGTTTTCCTCCGGCGGTTCACCGTCGACGACCAATGAGTTCGAGTGGGAGAATGGCTTTATCGCGGTCGGAGCCGTCGGGTACGACTTTGCCAATAATTGGCGAGTGGAATTCGAAGTCGCCTATCGGAACAACGACGTCGACAGTTTTCTCCCCAGCGGGGGCTCTCCTACAACGGCCGCAGGCGCAGACATTTGGGAACTCTCTCAAATGGTCAACGTGCTCTATGATTTCGACCTGGGCGGAAACTGGTCGGCTTCTGCCGGCGCCGGCATCGGCGGCAATCTGGTCGTCTTTAACCCGGGCTGTTCCTTCAACTTTGAAAGCTCCAACTGCAACGTAGATACCGATGACTATGTCGTTGCGGGACAGTTGATTGCTCAGGCTGCGTATCGATTCTCGGAGCGCTGGCAGCTCTATCTCGACTACCGGTTCATGTTGATGGACGATCCTGAGGTGACGAACCCGGCGGATCGAGAATTGTGGGAGATCGAGAAGACCGAGCACTCGCTTCTGCTCGGCATACGTTTCGACCTGCAACGCGACGGCGCAGCACCAATGGCGCCTCGGGCCGCAGAACCGACCAGAGCTCCGAAACAGTTCATCGTGTTCTTCGGATTCAACAAGTCGAATCTGACGCCTGAAGCGGCGCGCGTTGTCGCCGATGCGGCGGCGGCGGCAAAAGAATATGGTTCGGCGTCGATTATGGTCGTAGGTCACACCGACTCGTCGGGCTCGTCTGCCTATAACCAAGGCCTTTCGATGCGGCGGTCGCAATCGGTCAAAGACGGTCTGGCCAGCAACGGTGTTCCCGACAGCATGGTCTCGACTTCCGGTCGCGGCGAGGCCGAACTAATGGTCCAAACCGGCGACGGCGTGAAGGAACCACAGAATCGCCGCGCGACGATCGACCTGAACTGAACGGACCGATTCTGATTTGAGTGCTTTGAGGGCGGGCCGAAGGGGCCGCCCTTTTTGATTTCTGGCGGCACAAATGGCGTTGATCGGAGTTCATCTCAACATGTCGTAGTTTTGACACATGATTTACCGACGACACCGCTAGATGTTGGATCATTTTAACCATTTGTTAACCAATTCCCTCCATCCCTAGTCCACCACACGACGGAGGGGAATTCTTATGAAACTACGGCATTTGATGTTGGGCACGGCTTGCGCGCTGGGCTCGATGGGAGCGGCGCAAGCCGCCACGGGTTGGTACTTCAGCATGGGCGCCGGTGCAAACTGGCTGCAAGATGCTGATTACTCCGGGTTAGACACCGACGACGGACCTTTTTCAGGCAACGCAGAATTCGAACGCGGCTTCTTGGTCGCAGCTGCCGTTGGCTACGATTTTGGCAAATGGCGCGTCGAGTTCGAACTGGCGGACCGCGGCAATGATTTCGACTGCAATCAGACCAGCGGAAACAACACCTGCGATCCAAGCATCACCGGCGATATCTGGGAATTGTCCCAGATGGTCAACGTTCTCTACGACATTCCGCTCGGCGGTAAGTGGTCAGCGTCGGTTGGTGCAGGCGTCGGTGGCGTGCTCGTGGTTTCACATCGTGGCATTGCGGGCTACTACACATCGGTGAGCGTTGATGTCGACGATTACGTCGTCGCCGGTCAGCTCATAGCCGGCATGAACTATGAACTGTCGGATCGCTGGCAGCTGTTTGCCGATTACCGCTATTTCTTGGCCGACGATCCCGAGTTCAGCTTTGCCGACAGCGATCCGGATCAGGTGTTCGCATCAGTTGAAAAGAGCGATCATTCGGTCATGATCGGTCTGCGTTTCGACCTGCAGCGCGATGGTGCGGCACCGCCGCCGATGGCGCCGCCTGCGGCACCTGCGCGTGCACCGAAGCAGTTCATCGTGTTCTTCGGGTTCAACAGGTCGAATTTGACGCCTGAAGCGGCGCGTGTTGTCGCCGATGCGGCGGCGGCGGCGAAGGAATACGGTTCGTCGTCAATCATGATCGTCGGCCATACCGACTCGTCGGGTTCGGTGAGTTACAACCAAGGCCTGTCGATGGCGCGTTCGGCGACGGTCAAGGACGGGCTCGCCGGTCACGGCATTCCCGGCAGCATGATTTCGACTTCCGGCCGCGGCGAGGCCGAGCTGATGGTGCAAACCGGCGACGGCGTGAAAGAGCCGCAGAATCGCCGTGCGACGATCGATTTGAACTAAGCAGACTAACCTCCGTGTGCTGATGAGGGGCGGCTGAAAGGCCGCCCTTCGTTCGTTTGCGTGCGCTCGACCAGAAAACTTTAGGCGCCAGCGGATTCATGTGTGATTCGTTGTGATTCGCGGCGATTTTCGACAACCAAAAGTCGCAAGGCTGATTTCGATCCATAGCCATTTGTTTACGATTTGTTAGGGATTCAGCGGGTTCCGGCACATACGAATCCGTGTGTTTGACTTCATTCGTTAACACGTGCACCCCGGAATCGATCTGGGACCGGCCAAGTCATTGCGTTTGGACGGCAAAAAAACGGAGGGGTGCTTCATATGACAATGAAATCGGTATTGCTTGGCTCGGCGTTCGCGGTTGCGTGCGGCGGAGCATTCGGCGGGGCGGCACAGGCGGCCCATATCAACGGTTGGTATTTGGGCCTCGAGGGTGGCGGCAATTGGGTCGAAGAGTGGAGCCACATTCAAAACCCGGGCGCGGTGTTGCGCGAGACGAGTTACGATACGGGTTGGCTTGCGCTGGCGACGGTCGGTTACTCGTGGGCCAGTCACTGGCGCGTCGAATTCGAAGCCGGGTATCGCGACAACGAAGTGGACGCGATCTCCGTACCGGGTGGCGCCCCTGTTGCTGGATTTGGCGGCGACTTGTGGGAAGCCACGGCGATGGTCAACGTCCTCTACGACTTACATCTGACCGACAAGATGTCGGTTTCCCTCGGCGCGGGTGCGGGCGGCGATTACGCCAACAGCACGCTTATCGCTCCGGCCGGGAGTTCGGAAGACGACGAATGGAATCTGGCGTATCAAGGCATTGTCGGCCTGAACTACATGATCGCGCAGCGTACGGCGCTGTTCTTGAACTACCGCTATTTTCGAGCGGTGAGTCCGGAATTCGACTACAGGCCGACGATCAATTTTTTGCAGAGCGGGTCCGACGACTTCGTCAAGCATGCGGCCACGTTCGGCATTCGCTATGCGCTGTACGCAGCGCCGAGCTACATGGAAGCCGCGCCGCCGCCGGCCATGTCCTCGTCGGCGCCGCCGCGGCAGTTCATCGTGTTCTTCGGCTTCAACAAGTATAATTTGACGTCCGAAGCGTTGCGCGTGATTTCGGAGGCGGTGGTCGCCGCCAAGGAAACAGGATCGGCCTCGATCTTGATCACCGGTCACACCGATACCGTCGGTTCCAACGTCTATAACGACCGGCTTTCGATGCGCCGTTCGAATATCGTCAAGGGCGAGATGGTGCGTCAGGGCATTTCGACCTCCTCCATCAGCGCCGGCGGCAAGGGCGAGACGGAGCTTTTGGTTCAGACCGCGGACGCAGTTAAGGAGCCGCAGAACCGCCGGGCGTCGATCGATCTGAATTAATGGTGAGCGTCGCAAAGGCGACTCGAATTAGGTGTGCAACCTGAGCTAAGCATCGGCAACTCAAGGTAAGTCCAAGCGCAACCCCAGGGCGGCCCTTCGCGGGCCGCCCCTTGTTTATATGGCACACTGGTCTCTTAAGTTAAGCGAATACTGCGCTTTTGTTTGACCCGTGCAGCTTCATTTGGTGATTCGGGGACAGATCGGGCCCCCGGCACAAGCGAGCACATGCTCCCGCCGGCACGCCTTTGGGGTGAGTGGGAGAACTTCCATGTTGAAGAACGCGTTGCTGGCCTCCGCAATGGGCCTTTCGATTTACGCGCTGGCGTCGGGTGCGGAAGCCGGTCATCGAGCGCAGGGTTGGTATGTGGGCGTCGAGGGCGGCGCCAACTGGATCGACAACGCCGACATCGAATTCGATCCGGGCGCGGCGACCTACGAAGCCGAGTTCGAGTCCGGCTGGGCTTTATTTGCGGAAGTGGGCTTTCGCTTCGAGGACAATTGGCGGCTGGAACTGGAAGCCGGCTGGCGCGAAAACGACGTCGATTGCATCGATTTCGGTCCCGGTCCGTGCGCTTCGGGGCCTTGGGGCGACGTCTCGCAATTCACGCAGATGGTCAATCTGATCCACGACATCGATATTTCGCCGCGCACCGCGATTTCGGTCGGGCTCGGATTCGGCGGCAATTTCGTCGAGGTGGAGTCGCCGTTCGTGCACGACGACGATTTTGTTCTGGCGGGTCAAGCTCTGTTCCAGATCGCGCACGAGATCAACGAGCGGATCGATTTCGTTCTGAGCTATCGCTTTATGACGAGCGGCGACCCCGAGTTCCGCATTGCCGGGCCCCTAACCGCCGAGTTCGAGAACGAAAACCACACGGTGACCGTCGGCTTCCGCTTCGATCTTCAAGAGGATGCGTCGCCGGTGATGGCAGCGGCGGAAGCGCCCGCAATGGCGCCGCCCCCGCCGCCCAGTCAGCCTAAGCAATACATCGTCTATTTCGGTTTCAACAAAGCGAACCTGGACGCCAAGGCGCGCGATGTGGTGCAAGAGGCGGCGGCGACCGCGATGCACGACGGTTTCGTGTCGATCCTGGTGACGGGTCACACCGATACGGTGGGATCGAGCAAATACAACGAGCGCCTGTCGAAGCGGCGCGCCAATACGGTCAAGAAGGCACTGGTCGCGCACGGCGTGACGGCGAAGGCGATCACGGCAGACGGCAAAGGCGAGAACATGCTGTTGGTCCAGACCGGCGACCGCGAGATGGAAGCGCGCAACCGCCGCACCACGATCGACATCAACTGATCGCCGAGGCGAGTTCGCAAAAAAGGGCGGACCGCGAGGTTCGCCCTTTCCGACTCAAGCTGTACCGAAATTAGGGTTGCGTTGGAGCCGCGGGTGCGGCCTCGGGCGCAGAGGCCGTTGTTTCCGGCGTGGCGATGGCCCCCGATTTGGGCACGAAGTCGTCGGTGACCGGTTTCATGCGCGGCATGGGGACGACTTTGCCGGTTGCCGAGGCGGTGACCATTGACGGTGCCTCGCAAGCGTTCTGGTCGTGCCGGCTGGCCCAGGGTTCGACGGCGACGAAAGACGCGAGTTGCACGCGTTCCGGCCCCAGAAGCTTGTCGTAGAGTGCCGATGTGTAGAGGCAGAATTCGGTGATGTTGGCGAGGCTGCGCTGCGAGGATTCGTTCGCGGTCTTCGACTTGTAATCCTCAAGCCGCGACTCGCGTCCGAAATGGCTCTTCAGCGAGCGGTGGGCCGACATCAGCTCGGGTTGGTAGGCTCTGACGAAATCGTTGTAACGCGGAGTCAGCTTGCACGAGAGCGCGCCAACCACGAGCTCGGTCTGCATTATGCGCATCTGAAAGGCGGTCAACAGCTTGCCCTTCACGCATGGCGGCGCGACCGGCTTTTTCTTGGCGGCTGCGGCCGGTCCCGCGACGATTGCAGCGGCTGCAAGCAGTATGACTGCGCGTGAAACTCTCATCGAACATCCTCCCCCGACTCAGTTTCCCCATCATACCCATGGCATTCGGGCCGACGGAAGCACCGATCAGGCGCAATTTGAGGCGGGATGCGACTGCTGGTAGGCTTGGCGGCGGGTGCGACCTTGGGGGTATTTCATGCAACTTCGTACATTCATCGTGGCGGGACTCGTCCTGGTTGCGTGTCTTTCGGCGCGCGCCGAGGAATGGCGCGATGTCGATCCGGAGAATCTGGTCGTGATGGACGTGGCCTACGGGCGCATCCTCATCGAGCTCGCGCCCGACTTCGCGCCCAGGCATGCCGAGCGATTTCGCGCTTTGGTGCGGGCGAAGTTTTACGACGGGCAGAGTTTCTATCGGGTGATCGACGGCTTCGTGGCCCAAGGTGGCATCGGAGAAGGCGACGACAAGAAGGCGCCCGAATGGCCGGCGCTGAAGGCAGAATTCGATCGCCAGATCGGCGACGACGTGACGTTCACGCCGCTGGGTTCTCCCGACCAATTCGCCGAGGAAGTCGGGCACGTCGACGGATTTCCCGTTGGACGCGATTGGAAGCAGGGGCGCATGTGGGTGCTGCATTGTCCCGGCACGATCGCGATGGCGCGCGACACCGAGCCCGACACCGGCGGCACGGAATTCTACATCCCGATCGGGCACGGGCCACGACGGCTCGATCGCAATCTAACCGCGTTCGGGCGCGTGCTTGAAGGCATGCAGTATGTGCAAAAGCTCAACCGCGGCGACCCGAAGGTGGAAAGCGGCGTGATCCAAGACGCCGCCAAGCGCGATCCGATCGTGCGGGTCCAAATGGCGGACGACATGGAGGCGGACGCGCGTCCGCAGATTCAAGTCACGGACACGACGTCGAAGGCATTCGCAGATTTCAAGGCCCAGCGCCGCAATCCCGCCCCCGACTTCTATAAGCGCCCGGCGGCCAATCTGGACATCTGCGCCTTCAATGCGCAGGTGCAGCGTGCGAACGAGCCTGCGGTCAAAAGGAGCGGACGGCGTTAGGATTGCTTGCCTGCTAAACGGGCGAGACGCTGCACGATTGGAGCGACAAGGGACGCTCCAAACGGAGCATTGCCATGCGCATTTTCATCGCCGCCTTTTTCATCTTGGCCGCTGGTGCTTCGGCATCGGTGGCCCACCCCGGCGGCGGAGGTGTCGTGCGGGAGGCGTGCAGAGGCGATGTCGGGAAATTGTGTCACGGCACCCGTCCCGGCGACGGACGGATCAGGGCGTGCTTGAAGTCAAACAGAGATAGATTGTCGGACGGATGCAAGTCGGCGATTACGGCTGCCATCGAGGCCCGGCTCGACGCCAGACCACCGAGCGCGGCGCAGTCGACATACCCGCGGGACGCGGCAACCTCAAGAGAAATCAAGGGTCAGGATTTAACCGTCGCCCGCGGGCCGACATCGCGCAAGCACTTTTGACGCGTCTGCGCTAGTCGACCTCGTTCGCCCTAAGAAACATCGCCTTCTCAAGCGCCGCATAAAATTGTTGGTAGGGCTGCGCGTCGGACACGGCATTCAAGTTCATCTGTGCGCTTGCACGGACCAACATTTGTGTAGTTCCGCGCGGGCGAACCGTGACAGTCATGCGCATGACGTAATTCTGCATTTTAGTGCCGCTGATCGTGCCCAGGGTGTCGTCCACCTTGTCGACGATAAAGCCAAGATCTTGAAGCGTCGAGATGACATTGCGGGTCGTGAGCGACCGGTCGGTCGTGTCGAACGCCCTCGATTGAACTGAGCGGAGTTGAACCTGCGTCGCGTCAGTCGCCATCACCTCGTCCAGCGAGTTTGTGCGACAGGCGGACAGCACGAGCGCCGCCGCCAGCAACAACAGCTTGTGGAACGTCATACTTGATGCGCCTCCAGAAACAACGCTTGGGACAATTTGTCGAAGAATTCTTGATAGATCTTCGGGTCGTTGATGGTTTCAATTTTTGAGATTTGCTGACGATTATCCCAGACCATGCGTTGGAATGTGACCCTGATCTGTGTCGCGGCGTTGTCCGCCGATGCCTGAGATACAATTGCGACGCGAATTTTTTGAGTCTGATCCCACCTTGGATCCGACTTGCCGCCCAGTGCCGCAATCACCATGGCAAAGAACACCTGGCTCGCGACCTGCCCTGTCTCCATGGCGTCGCGGTCCTTGTCGCCCATGACAAGGCCGCTTTTCGCGGATGTTTCCTTGATCGTAAAACCAAGATCTTGAAGCACGCCGGCCGAGGCTTGCTGAACCAGAATCCCATCCTTGGTATCAAATCGTCGCGACTGCGCCTGACGCTGAGCGAGATTTTCGTTCGACACCGTCAATGCCGCCGTGCTCATCTCAAGGTGGTTCTGCGCGGCGGGATCACGGGCGCGC
>JANOFM010000250.1:0-3448 GCA_031413635.1 Alphaproteobacteria bacterium
CAAAAAGCATCGCCTCAATAAGCCAGAAATCCTCGATTCGGTGCACCCGCGCACTGGCATGCGAAGGAAAAATAACCCCCTATTTGTCGCTATGCTTTTGCCGGAAAGGATTTCAAGCCTGCAACGTCGCCTCAATTGGCCGTCGCGGTTGTGCGCGCAATACCTTGGCGTCGATTTGGAGACTTGGCGAAACTGGGAACGCGGTAGGCGCCAACCCTCGCGTGCCAATGGCGTAATCCTTTCCAACCTTATCGCCTTGTCGGAATCAGAAGCTGGGGTCGCGGAATTATTCGCTTGGGCTGAAGACGTAACGTCTCGACGCGCCGCCCGAGCCGCTCAGCGCTTACGAGAGCGGCTCCGCTAAGAGGCCGTTTGAAAACTCGCTGTCGTGCGGCGAAAATGGCGGATTTCGAGGACCGAAGCGCAGCGCACTTTTGGGTGCGTGAGCATCGGACCGCGTCGTCCGTTAAATAGCTGGATTTTCGGCTGACGGCGGAGCGAGCGTCGCGCTGAAGGCTGCCGACAATAGGCGCAACAAAATCCTCAGCCATCGGAGGACGAGGCGAAGGTTATGACCTGTCGCTGCGAGGACGGGATTGGCGCGGTCGCCGTGGCGGCCCTTGAGGAAGTTGCGGCCGAGGCTTCCGTCGCTCTTGAGGTGGCCGATGACGGGTTCGATCGCCGAGCGTCGGCGCAGCTCGCGTTTGATTTGTCCGTGGACGCCTCGTTTCTGGCCTGAGATGAAGACCCGCCTTGGGTTTGGCGCATCATGGCCGCGATAGCCCTTGTCGACGAAGGCGCGCTCGATGTCGCGCCCGGTGAGCGCGGCGGTTTCGGCGAGGACGTCTTTCAGCGTGTGCCCGTCGTAAGGCGCGCCGGGCAGCGCCTTGGCGTGCAGCACGAACTGGCCGCCCTTGCAGCGTTTGTTGGTGGTGACGAGCGAGACCTTGACGCCGAACTCCCAGGGCGTCCGGGCCTTGCCCTTGCCAATGCATTCAACCTCCGGCGCATGCCAGGAATAGAGTTTGGGCCCGCGGCTGTGCTGGTCCTGAAGGCGAATGCGGACGGCCTTCGACAAGGGATCGGCGAACGCCGCTTCGAGACGCGCGTCGCCGGCGATCTTGCGGCGAATGTCGCGCATCACTCGGCCGAGCCGCACCCGAAGGAATTTGATCTCGCGCCGGCAGCGCTTCCACTGCTTGGCGTGGGCGTAGCGCCCCGCCATCAGGCAAGAGCGCTTGGCGAGGCGCGCATAGGACTGGCGCAAGGGAACGCCGTTTTCTCTAGCGAGGTCGCCGAGCTTTTCGATCGCGGTCAGCAACAGCCGCGCGTCGGTCGGGTGCGCGACATTCTTCGGCATCACCGTCGTGTCGATCGTCACCCGCGCGAGATCGTCGGTCTTCAAGGCGCCAGCGCCGTGCGCGACGCGCAAGCTCTCGGCGAGAAGCCGGTCCAGCCTGTCGCCGATCCGGCCCCGCCAATGGCTGAGGTTCGAGCGCTCGTGCGGGAACGTGTGCTGGAAAAACTCCTCGCCGGTGAAGTGCTGGAAATAGGGATCGTACACCCAACGCTCGCACACCGCCTCGTCGGAGAGGTCGAAGACATGCTTCAAGAGGAGAAGGCCGATCATGAAGCGCGTCGCCACCGCCGGCCGGCCGTTCTCCTTGAACAGCGGAGCAAGCTCGGCGTCGATCCAGTCCCAGTCGATCGCCCGCCCGAGCCGCACGAGCTCGTGCCGCATGTTGATGATCTGCTCGAGACGGGCCCGGAAAAGATCCTGCTCGCCCGTCGTCTCCCGCTTCCCTGGCCGCATCGCGTCACCTCCGATGCCGTCAGAGAATCACACGTCGCCCATCGCCAGAAGCCAAAAAACGCCGTCCCAAATCGCAAGCTTTCGAGATCCAGACGTAGCCTTTCCTGCAAAATCGATTACTGCGAAAAAATGGAAAAACGAAGCCGCATCAGGCGTTCAAACGTTTTTCACAGACAACGACCGCAGAAATTCCGGCATTTGCAGCCCGCGACAGTAGAGTTTCCAAACGGTCTCTAAGAGCGGCGCTGATTCAGGCAACCAGCGATTTCGCTAAGCGCCATCGCGTGGTTTTCAGATAGTTTGAGAAACTCGCGCATTGCGCGTTGACGCTGTCCACTCAAACGCGCGAGTTCAAAGCAGAGGTCAATGTCGACCGATGTGGTCACTGGGTCCTGAAGGTCAGAATAAAAATAGCTGAGTGGCGCTCGAAGCGTCTGCGCGAACTGATAAAGTCGTCCGGCGCTGATACGCACGTCGCCGGTTTCATATTTCTGAATATTCTGAAACGCCAGCCCGACCGCTGTGGCCAGCTGTTTTTGCGTAAATCCTCGGGCTTCGCGCGCCAAACGAAGTCGGCGGCCTACTCTGGCGTCGATAACACCGGAGTGCATTTTGGCGCTTACAGTACCGGTCGGCGCTTCCACCAGGCTAAACCGCAATGACGAAAAGTGTACGGAATGTACGTACATCAAATTTACGCGTTTTGGTTGTTTCCCGTCAATTCAATTTGTACGATACCCGTATGGGAAAATTGTCTGATCGTTTCGAAATGCGCTGCAATCGGACGCTGACCGACGCCATTGACAAGTGGCGGAGTGGTCAGCGGCCTATTCCGTCGCGCGCGGAAGCGATTCGCATGCTTGTGTCGCGCGCAATCATCACCGAAAATCTGCTCGGCCTCATACTCTTTGAGTCCGGTCGCGAATTATCCGCCGCTAATCGGATCGGCCCCGAAACCTCATTGGAAATCTATGAACGTTGGGCGCAAGTAATCCGTCAGTCGCTTGATCGGATTGGTCGCGAGCAGTCGTCTTCAAGCGATCCCCACGATGGCGGGGCACTTCGTCATTTCCTAACTCCGGAAACGCACGGCGAAGATATTCCCGAACCCAAGTCGTTACGAGCGACTCGGTAGTCTGCGGCTCATTATCTGACACAATAACACGTCCTCCCACGGCCATTCCCGCCGCTCGGCGTAGAGAATAGCACGCCTCTTGCGATTCTAAAGGTTGTTGTAGGCATTAAGAAGTTATTAACCAAAAACGCCAGCATCTTTCTCCTGTCGGACAATCCCGTCCGTTGACTTGAGGAGAAGTGCACAATGGTAGTCGCAGGAGGTCTTGACGCTCGCCCACATCAGCTGAAGCTTCTAAAGCTTGAAAACAGACAGATGAAACCGCTCGCGCTGGCGCTACTGGATCCCAGCGCTGCGAAATCAACGAAAAAAGCCGCGCTTGCTGCCGCTGCGGCGGCGCTGTTAGCGCTGCACGCGGCGCCGGCTGAGTATTCTGCACGAATTGGCGCCCCGGCCTTTGATTCGGCCGCGAGCGCTCAAGCCTTCGATCAAGCGCACGGCGTACTCAACGAATTGTCCGTCTTGATCGATACCAACGCGAGCGAGGAGGCCGTCTTCGC
>JANOFM010000251.1:0-10259 GCA_031413635.1 Alphaproteobacteria bacterium
CGTGTAGATCACCGCGCTGCGTTCCCCGGCTTCGGGATGCCCGAAGAACAAAAAGTTCTTTTTTCCGAGTGCTGACGGACGAATCGAGTTTTCAATGAGATTTGAATCGATCTCCAAAACGCCGTCGTTCAAGTTGAGCTACCCAGTTCGATAACAGAAGCACAGCGGCCCATCCTAAGAAAAGAGAACGACGGACAAAAGGCGAGATGGGCATCCATCGGTCGCCCGATGGTGCGCGGTTTGAACGCGCTCGCGGTTTCCCGCTTCACCGATAACCCAAACTCAACGGCACCGATCTGACTCCGACCGAGCGGACGATCTTTGCCGCCTTCGTCGACGGTCAAGACATTGCCACGATCGCCGCGCGTTTGAACCGCAGCGTCGAGACCGTGCGCTGGCATGTCCGTAATCTATTCACGAAACTAGGTGTCAATTCGCAGGCCGATCTGGCGCGCCTCGGCGCGCTTCTTCTGCCGATTTAGACCGGAGCAAAGCTATGAGAAGCGCACAGAACATTTCCTTCGAACCGGACTTGATCGATCAACTTGTCGCCGGTCGCGATGCGCGTGCCATTTTCGAGCGCGACGGCATCTTGGACAAACTGCGTCTCGCCTTGACCGAGCGATTCGCGCACGTCCAAAAGCGCTCCGCGTACGATACCAACACCGACCACGTCGCCAACGATCCGATCTCGGATGTCGCGAGCTTTCAATTGCGCTTCCCCGATCTAAGCGAACGCATCGTGTCGCTGCATGCAAAGGGTCACACGCAAGCCGACATTCAACGCCGCGCCTCGATGTTGATCGGCCAAACGGTGCCCGCCGTCGTAATCTCGACGCTCATCGACGAGATTCGGCGAGAGGCGCTCGATTGGCGGGGCCGGGCGCTGGAACCTGCCTATCCGATCATCGTGTTCGAACGCATGCGCGTGAAGTGGCGCGAAGGCGTGACCGTGCAGAACAAGTTGTGCCACTTCGCGCTTGGCTTTCAGTCTCACGGGCCGAAGGAAGTTTTGGGCCTTTGGTTTGAAAACGGGAACGAGCGCGAATTTTGGACCGGCGTGCTTGAAGATTTAAAGGATCGCGGCGTCGACGACGTGCTTTATGTCTTGGGTGCGAGCGAACACCTGAACGAAGCGCAATCGCGGCTCTTTCCAGGCGCCGTGGCGATCACGCACATCGGCGAATTCGTCCGCCAATCGCTTGAACTGGCAACGACGAAGGACCGCTCGGCCATCACCAAGGCACTGCGCGCCATTCACGGCGCAAGAAACGCGGGCGCCGCTCAAACTGCATTGAACCACTTCATCGAGGGCGCCTTGGGTCGAAAATACTCCGCCATCGGCCCAATCTGGCAGCGCCACTGGCATGCGTTCGCGTCGTATTTCGATGTTCCGCTCGAAGTTCGTCGCGTCATGGCCTCGACCTATGCCGCCGATGCGCTGCGCCGCGGTTACAAACGAACCCTGCGCGGTCACGGACACATGACATCGGCCGAGGATGCGATCTCACTCATGTATCTCGTCGTGCGCGATTCGGTGCGCAAGTGGAAGCGCCCGCAGCGCGAATGGCACGCCGCCAAAACGCAACTCGCGATCTTGTTTCCCGGGCGCTTCATCGCCTCGTAGGGAAAAAAACAAACCGATCGCAACACTCAGGCGAACAATCTGGCTGCGACTTTCGCAGCCAGAAATCGTATCGCGGGCGCACGCAATTTTCGTTGCGAGCATGCATCACATCGCACCCGAACTGCGTGTCATCACGCAGATTCGATCTGTTGCCCCTCCAAATGCAGGGGGCGTCCCGGTCGTGGCGGCGAGATAACAAACAACGGCTGCAAAGGCCAAACGCCTTGCCGGGGTTGTGTATTTTTTGAGGGGGCTCAACGTGAACGGTGTAACAAGAACGACATTCAAGTCTGCATTGATGGCTGGCGCCGCGGTGGCGACGGTAACGGCGATGGCCCCGGCCTTCGCGCAAGACAAGGTCGAAAAGGTGGTCGTCACCGGCTCGCGCATTCCGCAAAAGGGGTTGACGGCGTCGTCGCCGGTATCGACGATCACCAACACTGAGCAAAGGTTGCAGGGCACGACGAGTTCGGAAGAACTCCTCAATAGCTTGCCTCAAGTTTTGGCCAACCAGGGCGCCGAAGTCTCGAACGGATCGAGCGGCACTGCGACGGTCGACCTTCGGGGCATCGGACCTCAGCGCACGCTGATCCTGATCAACGGGCGCCGCTTGAATCCCGCAAGTTCGACGCAACCGACGGCCGACCTCAACAATATCCCGATCGCAATGGTCGAGCGTGTTGAAGTTCTGACCGGCGGCGCATCCGCCGTGTACGGTGCCGATGCGGTCGCAGGCGTCGTCAACTTCATCTACCGCAGGAATTTCGAAGGCGTTGAGGTTGGGGCGCAGTATCGCATCACCGACCACGACAACGACGATTCGGTATCTCGCGCCTTGATCCGGACTGCGAGCTTAGCCAACCCAAATGAGTTTCGGGTGCCGGACGAGCACGTAAACGACGGCCGCATCGTTCAAGTGTACGGCATAATGGGTGCGGGCACCGATGATGGAAAAGGCAACGTAACTCTGTTCGCCCAATATCGTCATGCGGAACCGGTCCTCCAGTCTGAGCGCGACTTCTCCGCGTGCTCGATCAGCACCAACGGCGGCGGAGCAGGAGTTCACGTCTGCCAAGGTTCCAGCAATTCCGCATTTGGGCGCTTGGCGAGTTTCGACCTTCCAGTGCCACCGCCGGACCCCGATCCCACGACGCCAGTAAATGAGGCCGACGGTTTGCTTGCTGCATTTCGTCTGGCGCGCATTCAAACAGCCGACGGCTCTGCGAACACGTTGTTCAGTGGCGCATTGCATAATTTCAACTTTGGTCCTCAGAATTATCTGCAGCGCCCCGACGAGCGCTATGTGCTTGGGGCGGTGGGCCACTATGAGTTGGCGGCCGGCGCCGACCTATACGGCGAATTTCAGTTCAACGACGACCGCACGGTCGCCCAAATAGCATCGTCCGGCCTGTTTCGTGGGTCGGGGTTGGCGCGCGGGAACTACACTATCAACTGCGACAACCCATTCATGACGCCGGCGGGCGTTGCCGTTGGCAATCGTCCCTTGGATATTTTCTGCTTGTTCCCGGGGAGCACTCTTGGGGCGACAGGCCAGGCAACTTTGGACATCGGCCGTCGATTCACCGAAGCGGGCCCACGGCAAGATGACTTCCGTCACTCGTCATTCCGCGGGGTGGTTGGCCTCAAGGGTACCTTCGACGACATCGGATGGGACTACGACGTCAGCGCACAATTCGGTCAAACTGTTCAATCGCGCACCTATTCGAACGATATGTCGCTGTCGCGCATCGCAAAATCGTTACAAGTAGTTGACACCGATCCCGGACCGGGTGTGACACCGGCGTGCAAATCGGTGGTCGATGGCAGTGACTTGTTGTGTGTACCGTTCGACATATTCCGCACGGGATCGTTGAACCAGGCGTTGCTGAACTACCTGACTGCTCCGGGATTTCAGATCGGGACCACGTCGGAGTGGGTGGTCAACGGCTCGATGAATGGTGAATTGGGCATTATTTTCCCATGGGCATCGACGCCGATTTCGGCCGCAGTAGGCAGCGAATACCGTCAGGAAAAACTGGAACACCGTGTTGATATTGCTTTCTCCACCGGCGACCTGGCCGGTCAAGGTGGTCCAACGCCGTCGGTGGGCGGCTCGTTCGACGTCATCGAAGCCTTTGGTGAGGTTGTTGTTCCGATTGTCGAAGACGCGCCATGGATCAAGCTACTTGAGTTGAACGGTGGCTATCGTATCTCCGACTACGAGAATGCTGGCATCACCCACACCTTCAAGTATGGCGCGACATGGATGCCGGGCGACGATCTGCGCTTCCGCGGATCATTCCAGCGTGCGGTCCGCGCACCGAACATCGTTGAGTTGTTTAGTCCGTCGTTCTTTAGTCTCTGGGGCGGCCAAGATCCCTGCGCGTCGACGACCACATCGCCGCCGGCCTTCAACGCCGCACAATGCGCAAACTTGGGTCTGTCGCCGGCGCAAATCGCGACGTTTGCCTCAAGTCCGAACTTTTCTTGCCCGTCTGCGCAATGCGCATCGCGACTAGCCGGCAACCAAAACTTAAAACCGGAAGAGTCGGATACGACATCGTTTGGGCTGGTCTTCACGCCGACATTCCTCAAAGGATTTAACGCGTCGCTCGACTACTACGACATCTTTGTCGACAAAGTGTCGGGCGTCATTCCCCAGGCGGTCATTCTCACGACCTGCGCGACAAACCCAGCCGCAGCAATTTGCTCCAGAATCAACAGAGCTGCGGGCTCAGGCGTCCTGTTCGGTGCCGGCTTCATCGACAGCCCCACCGAAAATCTGGGTTCGATCGCGACGACCGGCATTGACGTGGACGCGAACTACCGGCTCGACCTTGGCGATTTGGGCATGGACAACAACACCTTGGTGTTCAACTTGCAGGGAACACGTGTCCTGACGCATGAAGCCGAACCTCTGCCCGGCGGCGCCATTTACGATTGCGTAGGTTTGTACGGTCCGACATGCGGCGTCACTGTAGGCTCTGCCTCGCCGATTGCGGATTGGCGTCACAAGTTCCGCGCGACGTGGGGAACGCCGTGGGATATGAATTTCTCGCTCGCATGGCGCCGGATCTCCGGAACCAAATACGAAGGCAATGATCCGCAGCCATCGCTCAACAATGGTGTCGGAAATACGGCCGATGCGACTATCCCGGCGTATAACTACTTCGACATCGCCTTCGATTGGTCGCTGACGGACAACATCAAGCTGACCGGCGGCATCAACAACGTCGGCGACAAAGATCCGCCGATCCTGGATTCGAACATCCTCGGCATCTCGGGCCCGCCGTTCGGCAACGCGAACACCTTTCCGGTCATCTACGACTCGCTTGGCCGCGAAGTGTTCATCGGAATGTCGACTCGGTTCTAAGGTTCGAGTTCACGAATGTGGGCGGTGGCCGGAAATGGCCGCCGCCTTTTTCTATGCCGAGGACCCGGGCGCCAACGGCCCAAGGGCTTGCAACAGCGGCCCCAGATGGCGCTCGTACTTGCGCCACCGCTGCACGGCGGCGCTCGACAGCGGCCGCCGCACTTGGTTCACGCTGGCCGTCCTTACGGTTCGCTCGTTTTCGCTAAAGTTGAGGCACGCGTCGTCCCACGCAAGTCCACAGGCCGCGACAAGCCGGCGGATGCCCTGTTCGCCATCGGCGATCAGCTGTTCGTGGCTGATATCCGCAACGCGCCCCGGCAGCATACGTTGCCAATGATCCATTATCTCCCGATACCGCACATACTGCCGCCCGATCGCGCCCAGATCGTAGCTGGTCTCGTTCCGTTTGCCGAACAACTGTCGAAAACACGACAGGCACGTATCCACCGGATCCCGCATACTGTGCAGTATGATGGCGTTGGGCAGCGCCAAGTGGATGACCCCGATATTGATGTAGTTCCCCAACATCTTGTCGATGACCCGGCGCTTCCCGTCCCAGCCGAGTTCGCGCAGCGCCTCAAGATAGGCGCCGCCCATCCGCTGATAGAAGGTCGGCAAATTCATGCCCGCCGGATTGCGTTGCGCCTCCGCCAGCGCCGCGCGAAAGGTGCGTGACAGCGCCTGCGTCTCACCCAATCCTTGAACCTGCGGGTGGCTCGACAAGATCTGCTCAAGCAACGTCGAACCCGACCGCGGCATCCCCACGATGAAGATCGGCGCATTCGAGCGGTCCCCGCCGCCCGCGAATTTCGTCAGATAGGCAGGCGTGAAGTTTCTCATCGTCTCGACAACGAAACTGTCGTGCAGCCGCTCGGCTTGCTCGACCGAGGTGAAGACCGGCACGCCGCCGGGTAACGCCTCGGCCCATTGCGGCGGTTCGGGATAGAGGTTGGGATTGTCGCGCCTTAGTCTGTTCCCCCCGGCGAAGGCTTCGAACGCGAGATCGTAGTGTTGTTGCTTTTCGTAGACGATTCCCAAGGCAAAATGCGCTCGAACCCGTTCGTCCAAGACTGCGCGCGCGTCGCCGGCAATGGCTTGCAACCGCTCGATTTCATCCGACGTCAGCAACGACGCATCAATGGCGGCCAAACCGTAGTATCCCACAACACCCTCAGGCCAAAGTTCGATCAAACGCCGAAACGCCGCCTTGGCCTCCTCGATCCGCCCCGCCGTTTGAAGCGCCGAAGCAAGATTGCCCCAACCGTCTCTTGAGGTGGGCTCGCGCACCGTCTCTTCGCGATAGAACGCGGTCGTCGCCGAAACGTCGCCCAGTTCCTCCAGAACATTGGCAAGCGCCGTCCGCATTTCCTTGGACTCAGGGTGTCTTGCCACCACACGCTCGATCCGCCCCTTCGCCGTCATCAGCCGCCCGTCGCGCAAGTCGAGTTCGGCGAGCAGCACCTGAGGCCCCGGCTCGTCCGGATTGTGCTGCAAGATGTTCTCGTAGAGCCGCCGCGCCCTAGCAAAGTCGCCGGCCAGATGTGCTGCTTTCGCGTCCGCCAAGGCCGACGTAAAAACTGCGGGGGCAAGGGGACCGACCATCGCTGAGCGCACCGAGTTGGAGAACACACGTTAGATAGGACGACGACGGTGGTCCTGTCCCAATGCAGATCGAGGGGAGTTGACGCCCAATCGCCGATCTGCCACTTCGCCCGGCCCATGCCCGACACGCCCATCATACAAGGCCTCGCCGACCTAGCACCGCGCTACGACGCGCTTATCTGCGATATCTGGGGCGTCATCCACAACGGGCGCGAGGCTTTTCCGGGCGTCGTCGATTGCCTTGTGCGCTTTCGGCGAGAACGGGGCGTGGTCCTGCTGCTATCGAATGCGCCGCGTCCGCACGGCCCGATCCGCGATCAGCTCTCAGGGTTGGGCGTACCCGCCGGCGCCTATAACGCGCTCGTGACCTCGGGCGATCTGACGCGCCAGCTGATGGCCGAGCGTGCGCCGCTGAAACTCCATCACGTCGGACCGGATCGCGATCTTCCGTTGTTTGAGGGTTTACGGGTCACTCGGGTCGCGATGGCGGAGGCCGAGGCCATTGTCTGCACCGGACCCTTCGACGATACAAAAGAAGGGCCCGACGACTACCGCGACTATTGGCGCGAGGCGCTGCAGCGCAAGCTCCCGTTTTACTGCGCCAACCCTGATCTCGTCGTCCAGCGCGGCGATCAACTCATCTATTGCGCCGGCGCCATCGCACAAAGCTACGAAGGGCAGGGCGGTCACGTCGTCTATCTCGGCAAGCCGCATCTGCCGGTCTACGATTTTGTCGAACGCCATCTCGCGAGCGTCACTGGCCGCACCATCTCGCGGAATAAATGGCTCGCCGTCGGCGACGGTCTGAAGACCGACATCGCGGGCGCCAAACGCGCTGGCATCGACGCATTGCTCATCACCGGCGGCGTCCACGAACCCGAGCTGTCGGGCGCAGACAGAGCACCCGACCCGACGAAAATCGCCACAGTCTTATCCGCACAAAGCCTTTCCGCCGTAGCGGCGATGCGTCGTCTCGTCTGGTGATCGCGCCCGAAGATCGCGACTTGTGAGCAGATGGCCGCGCCGATAGATTGCGCGCCTGAGTCATCCACCAATCGACTGAAAGGCGACGGCGATATGACGGCCACCACGGGCTACTTCATTGAAGATCTGAAACTGGGCACATCGGCCTCGTTCGGCAAAACCGTGACGGCGGCCGACATCGAAACTTTCGCGGGGCTCTCGGGCGACACGAACCCGGTGCATCTGGATGAAGCCTATGCCCAAACGACGCCGTTCAAGGCTCGCATCGCTCACGGTATGCTGTCGGTAGGATTTATCTCGGCGGTGCTGGGCACGAAACTCCCCGGCCCTGGCGCCGTCTACATGAGCCAAACCTTGCGCTTCAAAGCCCCCGTCAAGATCGGCGACACGGTCACGGCCACTTGCACCGTCACCGAACTCATCGCCGAAAAACGCCGCGCCATCCTCTCGACGATCTGCAAGGTCGGCGACACGGTCGTCATCGAAGGCGAGGCGATGGTCATGGTACCTTCGCGCGGCAAATAGCGCCCGCGCGCCGGACAAACCGATGCAAATTTTCCGGCACTATGAACATCTGCCCAAAACCGCGCGCGGTGCCGCCGTCGCCATCGGCAATTTCGACGGCATCCACCGCGGTCACCAAGCCCTCATCGCGCACACCAAAACCCTGGGCGACAAACTCGGCATCCTCGTCTTCGAACCGCACCCGCAGGAATATTTCAAACCCGACGGCCCCCGCTTTCGGCTCACCCCGTTCCGCGCCAAGTCGCGCCTGCTCGAACACTACGGCGCCGACATTCTCTACGCCCTGCATTTCGACGCGCACTTGGCCTCGCTGACCGCCGACGAATTCATCGCCAAGGTTCTGGTCGAAGGCATCGGCGCGCGTCACATCGTCGTCGGCCAAGATTTCCAATTCGGCAAAGGCCGCACCGGCAACGTCGATTTGCTGAAAGCACGCGGCCGCGACCAAGGCTTCGCCGTCACCACCTTCGATCTGCTGGGCGCGGGGCCCGTATCCAAAATCTCGTCCACGCGTATCCGCGAAGCCCTGCGCGAAGGCAAACCGGAAATTGCCGCCCAGCTACTGGGCCATTGGTGGACGGTGGAGGGCAGGGTACAACCCGGCGACAAACGCGGCCGCACCATCGGCTTCCCGACGGCCAACGTCTCGCTCGAAGGCTATCTCGAACCCGCTCTCGGCGTGTATGCCGTGCGCGTGGAAGTCGCCGGCAAAACTCACGACGGCGTCGCCAATTTCGGGAGGCGCCCCACCTTCGATAAGAAAGACGTCCTGCTCGAAGTCCACTTCTTCGATTTCGCGGGCGACATCTACGTCCAGCAGATCATCGTCTCGTTCGTCTCGTACTTGCGCCCCGAGATGAAGTTCTCCGGGTTAGACGCGCTGAAAGCCCAAATCGCCGCCGACAGCGACACGGCGCTCAAGCTACTTTCGACGACGCCGATCGTACCGCCGCCGCTCTAGCCAGCGCCTATGCAAACACCTCGTTCAGAAAGCCGAGCATCGACGCCCACGACCGGCGGTCCGCGTTCTCGTCGTAACGAATGCCGCGCTCCGGCGCGTTCGCGCCCACGGCGGTGAATGCATGCATTGCGTTACCATAGGCGTGAAGCTGCCAATCGGCCTTCGCCTCGGTCATTTCTTTGGCGAGCGACAGCACGTCCTTGGGCGGCGCCATGGGATCGTCCCACCCGTGCAGCACCAGAACCTTCGCCTTGATCGGCTGGGCGGCAAGTCCTGTAGGCGCGAAGATGCCGTGCACGCTGACCGCGCCGCGCACGTCGCTCGTCCCCGACCGCGCCACATCGAGCGCGCACAGGCCCCCGAAGCAATAACCCATGATCGCGATTCGCGAGGCATCGACCGAAGGTTCGGCCTTCGCTGCCGCGATCGCTGCCAACAACCGCCCCCGCAGCTTTGCACGATCGTTCAGGAACGGCATCATCAGTGCCGAGTTGTCGCCCATCGCATCGCCGCGCACCCCCTGACCGTAAACGTCGATCGCAACGCCCGCATAGCCAAGCCGCGCCAGCTCGTCGGCCTTGCCCCGCTCATGGTAGCTCAACCCCGCCCACTGATGCGCTATCAGGACGCAAGGCTTCTTCGCCCCACCCGCGCCCGCGATGTATCCCTCGCAAACGGTGCTGCCGTCTTTGTACTCGAATGTCGTTCCGTTCATTTCAAGGTCTCGAAAGGTTGCTCCGCGCCACGTTAGAGAGAATGCGCGCGCCGTTGCAACACCCGCTTTGACCCCGCGAGCGGCCTTTGCTAGAAGCGCGCTGCCCCCGCCTACGCAAATGCTCCGGCGGGCAAAGTGGTGGCTAATGGGCCGCCGTAGCTTTAGCGAAGGGGGCTGGGTCCCGAGGGGGACGGCAATTGGAAACGCACATGACGCTTCTCAGCAAAGGAATGGCGCGAATTAGCGGCGCGATCGCCTAACGGCGCATCGCCTTCAAGTCCGCGCGCGACTCGCGCGGCGCCGACGCTAGCCATCCATCTCGCCAATCGACGAGCATTCCCATGACAACGACAGACGCCCTCGCGCGCGAATACAAGAACACCTTATTCCTGCCCGATACCGACTTCCCGATGAAGGCGGGTCTGCCCAAGGCCGAGCCCGAATGGCTCGCCCATTGGGACAAGATCGGCCT
>JANOFM010000252.1:0-3768 GCA_031413635.1 Alphaproteobacteria bacterium
TTTGTCGAGATGGGCTCCTACGGCGTGGGCGTCTCGCGCCTGGTCGGCGCCATCATCGAGGCGAGCCACGACGACGCCGGCATCATCTGGCCCGAAAGCGTGGCGCCGTTCCGCGTCGGCTTGATCAGCCTCAAGCAAGACGACCCGAAAACGCGCGAGGTTTGCGACGATCTTTACCGCAAACTAACGAACGCCGGTGTCGAAGTGCTGTATGATGACAGCGACGAGCGGGCAGGGGCGAAGTTCTCGATGTTCGATCTGATCGGCCTACCCTGGCAAATCATCGTCGGCCCGCGCGGGCTGGCGACCGGTCAAGTCGAGATCAAAAACCGCAAAACGGGCGAGCGCGAAAACCTCTCGCCCGACGCCGCATTGAACAAGTTCGTAAGCGGAAAAGTATGAACCGACCGGAACGTCAAGGCGAAACCCGCCGCGCCCCGCGCCCCCGCCGCGGTAAGACGAGCACGCAGCCGTTCTCGGCCTTCGAATGGATGCTGGCCGGACGTTATTTGCGCGCCCGCCGCTCGGAAGGCTTCATCTCGGTCATCGCGGGCTTTTCGCTCGCCGGCATCGCGCTCGGCGTCGCCACATTGATCATCGTCATGTCGGTGATGAACGGTTTCCGCGAAGAGTTGATGGGAAAAATCCTCGGCTTCAACGGCCATTTCATGGTCCAGTCGCTAGGCGGCACGATGGTTGGATGGGAACCGCTCGCGACCAAACTTTCGCGTCTGCCGGGCGTCACGCGCGCAACGCCCATCGTCACCGGTCAGGCCTTGGCGACCGCGTCCGGCGTTTCGCCCGGCGTCATGGTGCGCGGCATTCGCACCTCCGATCTGATGAACATGAAGCTCGTAGCCGACTCGTTGAGCCCCGGCGCGATCCAGCGCTTTCAATCGACCGGCTCGAGCGTCATCGTCGGCGAACGCTTGGCCAATTCCATGGGTCTGCTGCCCGGCATGACCATGACACTGCTCGCCCCGCGCGGTAACGTCACCCCGTTCGGCGTCACGCCCCGCGCCAAGGCCTATACGATCGCGGGCACGTTCAAAGTCGGCATGTCGGATTACGACGGCTTGATCGTCTTCATGCCGATGCAGGAAGCCCAGGCCTATTTCAACAAAGGCCCCGGCGTCAGCGGCATCGAGGTCATGGTCGAAAATCCCGACCGTGTCGATGAAATGCGCGCCAAGATCGAGGCGGCCTCGCCCCAGGAATCGCGCCTGTTCGATTGGCGCGAAACCAACTCGACTTTCTTCGGCGCCCTGCAGGTCGAACGCACCGTAATGTTCCTGATCTTGTCGCTCATCATCGTCGTCGCCGCCTTCAACATCATCTCCGGCATGATCATGATGGTGAAGGACAAAACGCGCGACATCGCGATTTTGCGCACCATGGGCGCGACCTCCGGCACGATCCTGCGTGTCTTTCTGATGTCGGGCTCGGCGATCGGCATTGTCGGCACGTTCATCGGCTTGATCCTCGGCGTGCTATTCTGCTGGAACATCGAGTCGATCCGGCAATTGTTGATGACGGTCACGGGCGCCGACCTGTTCCCCGACACGATCTATTTCCTCAGCAAGCTGCCCGCCAAGATGGAAGTCGAAGAGGTCGCAACCGTCGTCGTTATGGCGCTGACCGTCACCATCCTCGCCACCGTCTATCCCGCCTGGCGCGCCGCGCGCCTCGATCCGGTGGATGCTCTGCGCTATGAGTGACACCTTCCACCGCACGCAAGAAATGACCCCGCACGCCGCGACACACGCGGTGCCGGCCTTGATGCTGCACGACGTCGCGCGCACCTTCGGCTCGGGGCCTGAGACGCTGGAGATCTTTCGCGGCGTCACCGCCCAAATCATGCCGGGCGAGATCGTGGCGCTGGTCGGACCTTCGGGCTCCGGCAAGTCGTCGCTGTTGCACATCGCGGGCCTGTTGGAACCGCCGAGTTCGGGCTCGGTCGTCATCAACGGCCGCGACTGCTCGAAACTCGACGATACCGAACGCACCCGCATCCGCCGCGAGGAGCTGGGCTTCGTCTATCAATTCCATCATCTGCTGCCCGAATTCAACGCGCTCGAAAACGTCGCCATGCCCCGACGCATCGGCGGAACGAACGCGCGCGAAGCCGAAGCCGTGGCCCAGCGTTTGCTCACCATGGTGGGCCTCCAACACCGCCTCACGCACCGCCCCGCGAAACTCTCTGGCGGCGAGCAGCAACGCGTCGCCATCGCACGCGCCCTCGCCAACCAGCCGCGCCTGATCCTCGCCGACGAACCGACCGGCAACCTCGATCAGAAAACCGCCGACATGGTCTTCGGCGTTCTGGTCGAGATGTGCCGCTCGCGCGGCGTGTCGGCCCTCATCGCCACGCACAATCTGCAAATGGCGGTAAAAATGGACCGCACCTGGCTCCTCCACGGCGGCAAACTCATCGACGCCGGTAAAATCAAGGCGTGAACTTTCCACAACTTCCTCTCGCTCCTTTCGCGCTGTCATCCCGGAGTTAGGCGAGCCCGTTGCGAAGCAACGGAGCGCGAGCCTTACATCCGGGACCCAGAAATGACAGACTCCGCGCCCGTCACGCCTGGGTCCCGGCTCGTAAGCTCCGCGACGGATCGCTCGCGCGATCCTGCTTCGCTAACATCCGGGATGACCGTTCTGTATTGAGGCAACGTATGCCAGCCCACGCAAATTTCGTTCATCTGCGGGCGCACTCGGCGTTCTCGCTGCTCGAAGGCGCTATCCAACCGGACGATCTCGCCGCGCTCTGCAAGCGTCACCGCATGCCCGCGATCGCGGTCACCGACACGAACAACCTATTCGGACTCTACGACATCGCGGACTCGATGACAAAAGCGGGCGTTCAGCTTGTCACGGGCTGTCAGCTTACGCTGCAGATCGAGGGCGCCACCGGTCCCCGCGCCCGCAGTGCGAGCGGCGCCATCGCTCTCCTGGTGCAGGACGAGACCGGCTACGCCAACCTGATGAAGCTCGCGAGTAAGGCTCATCTCGATGTCCAAGCGGGAGACGCGCCGCACATCACCTGGGAAGCGTTGGAACGTCACAACGAAGGCCTGATCGCGCTCACCGGCGGGCCCAAAGGCCTGCTGAACACGCTCGTCGTCGCCGGTCAGATCGACGCGGCGGAAGCGTGGATTGCGCGCCTGAAGAAACTCTTCGGCGACCGGCTCTACGTCGAACTGCAACGCCACGGCCTGCCGCACGAGGTCGCTGCCGAACCCCATCTCGTGCGCCTGGCATACGACCACAAGGTTCCGCTTGTCGCCACCAACGAACCTTATTTTTCGTCAAGGGACATGTTCGAGGCGCACGACGCGCTGCTTTGCATCGCGGGCGGCGCCTACGTCATGCAAGACGACCGCCGCCGCGAAAGCCCCGACCATTATTTCAAATCCGCCGAGGAAATGACCGCGCTGTTCGCCGACGCGAAGGAGGCAATCGACAACACCCTGATCGTCGCGCAACGATGTTCGTTCCTGCCCAAGAAACGCCCCCCTATCCTGCCGCAATTCGTTCCCGCCTCGGGTCTCTCGCCTGAAAACGAACTTCGCGTCGAAGCCGAGAAGGGCTTGACCGATCGCTTGGAAAGGAACGGCCTCTACGCCCACAAGAAGGACTATTGGGACCGCTTGAACTTCGAGCTCGATGTCATCATCAACATGAAGTTCCCGGGCTATTTCCTTATCGTCTCCGACTTTATGAAGTGGACGCGCGGCCAGGGCATTCCCGTCGGCGTGCGCGGCTCGG
>JANOFM010000253.1:0-2637 GCA_031413635.1 Alphaproteobacteria bacterium
CGACAGCCACGACCTGAGTGCGCGCCAAACATCGTCGCGCCGCAACGAAGCGCCTATGCCCGACAGCGCGCCGACATTGAGCAACGCCACCGCGCGCGCCAGATCGCCGAACGTCGTGATGTCGGAACGAAACGCCCGTCCGTCCCAATAGCCGAACGCGACCGCAATCCCGAGCCCGCCGAACAGAACCGCCAGCGCAACCAAAGCCTCGCTCCTGCCGCACGGTTCAGCACTCGCGTCGCCAAGTACTGTCCACAGGATGAATGTCGTGACAAACGTCAGCAGCGACAGCATGCCCGCCGCCCGGCTGAACTCGCCCGCCGGTGCTCCCGGCATCACAAGATTCGTGCGCCGGTGCGTCCGCACCAAAAACGTCGTCGCCCGCCGCGTGCCGTCGATCGCCGATAGCAACGTCGACGGTCCGATCCGCCGGTCGCCCGTCGCGCGGCGCAAAACGTAGAACGCCTTGACGCTCAAAGACGGCCCGGTGGCGGCACCCGTACCGATGCGCGCCTCTATCGCGCGCAAGATGTCGCCGGCCGTGCGCCACTGCTCCACGGCATCGTCGTCGAACTCGACACCGAAGATTTCGCCGAGCGCCTCGGCATACTCTTCCGCCTCCGGAGCCGACAGCAAATCAAGCGCCCTCGCCATGCCCCCACTATGCGCGAAGCCCCTTCGCCGTCGGGTTAAAGCGTTCGTTAGAATTGAACGGATCTCGGCCTGAACCCCATTTTTGCCGTTGTCGCGCCAACGCGCCAACAGGTGTTAGCATCGCTCAACATCAAGGTGCGAAACCCGAGGAACGCCCGTGCCGAAAATCGTCGACAAGCAAACGCTGAGGCGCAGGCTCGAAATCTACGACCCGACCGCGCTGGTCCAAGTCAACGTGCTGATCCACGGCGTCGTGTTGGCGTTTGCCGCCGTCGTGCTGGTCGAGCTCGTCTTCGCGCCCGAGGATCGCGCCGTGCGCCTGTCGTTGTGGACGGTCAGCGCCAGTTCGTCTCTGATGACGTTTGCCCGCTTCATGCAGCGCCCGGTGATCGGCGCCAAGGGCACCACGCTCGAAATCGTCGCCTTCGAGGTCGCGGGCTTTTGCCAGTTCCTCACCTTCATCGTGCTTAGCCCGCGCGAGGGCGTCGACGGCGCTTGGATTTTTTGGTTCCCCGTCACGCTCGCCATGCTGATCATCTCGACCGTCGCCAACCACGCCACGCTGAAAGCCATGCGCGCCGCCACGTTCGCGCCCGACGTCGAAACCCTGATGCGCCACTACATCGGCTCGATCGCCCAGGACCAGCGCGAACAGGCGATCTGGATCGCAACCCTGCTTGCCATGCTCGTCGCGCTGAATCTACTGCCGCCGGAGTGGCCCTATCTGGGTTGGCTGTTCGCGCTGCTCGCGCTGCCGGTCAACGCCGGCATCTGGTTCGCCATCTGGCGCCAGCACGTCGAATTCGAACGCATGCGCCGGACCATCGAAGACTGAGTCGAAAAAACGACGCGCGCTCGTCGAACCCGCGTCGCCTTGCTTAACTCGACTCAGTTCATATTTCCCGCGCCGACCGCGGTGCCGCCCTTGCCGTCGGCATTTTGCTTACCGCGCCACGAAACCGTCGCGGTCTTGCCTTGGTTCTTGCCCGACGTATATGTCACGCGACCCCAGCAATCGTTTTCAGTATTTTTGTCGTTCGCCGAAATGCAGGTGAAAAACAAAGCCGACTTGGCGCCATCCGTGTCGGTCGAGTTGCACACGCCGTTCGTCGACGCGCCGCTCGCCGGCGGCGCCGACCACACCACGCACTCCCCGTTGCTCTTCGTCTTCGCACCCGAAGCCCAAACGACATCCGTTTCATTCTTCGACGTTGCGCCGACGACAGGCTTTCCCATCGGTCCCGGCGCGCCAACCTGCATCCCGGTCGTTCCCTTGCCGGAGAACGTAAACGTCTCCGCGCTTGCGGCCGTCGCACTCAATACAAACGCCGCCGATACCAGTAATAATGTTCTCATCTTTGTCTCTCCCATTCGTCTCGCATCAACTGCGAGAGTGATAGGTTCTTAGCAGACGGGAATATCCCGCATGCTGAGAATTTCGCGAGACCAAGTTGACACGCACGTCATGCGACGAGCCGCGAAGGGGGTAAGTTCGCGCGGTTGATGTGAGGTCGGTCGAGCAAACAACCCAAGGGTAGGGAATTCTTCCGGAACGCACGCTCGCGCGCACGCAATCACGCGACGCCTACCAAGCCGCTCACGTGGCGCTCGAGTGAACGCGTCACCGGCGCCTTGACGCGGACGCTGTATAGCGGTGTTCGGTAACGCGGTTCCAATCTGGCTTCGCCTACGCTTCCACCGCTGAACGAAAGCGGCCTCCGTGCCTGATTTCGCCCTTTATTGCTATTTCGAGCGGAAAAGCCCATATGTCCTGGCAGTGACGGCTGCACGCTTGTGAAGTGCGGGCCAAGATTGCAGGCGATGTATCCGCCGGATACTGGCCCGCAAACCCGGTTCGAAAACCTTCTCTCAAACGTTTGTCATGCTTCTCATCGCGTCCCGGCATTTCGCCTGGACGCAAAAATGCTTTGTTACAAGGAATGTGGAATGTCTTCGAATACGGGTACCGTGAAGTTCTTCAAT
>JANOFM010000254.1:0-2520 GCA_031413635.1 Alphaproteobacteria bacterium
CTGATGCAGACGACGAACGCCAAAGAGCGTATCTATGCTCAGGCCGTCAGCTTCTTCTCGACCAACGACACCGTGCTGACCGCGCTCAAGGCCTCGTTCACCGGCATGTTCGGCCTGCACGAATCGACCGAGACTGTGAACGCGATGAAGGAAGGCGTTTCGAAATCGATCGAAGTCCTCTCGGAAATCGGCGACAAGGTGCAGGAAGCCGCGGTGCGCGCCGGCTATGGCCCCACCATCCGCGCCGACGCGGTGAAAAAGCTCGTCGACTCGGTGGTCAACTTCCAGGAAAAATCGCAAGTCATCATCGAGGAAATGCGCAAACTCTCGACGCAGAACTCGGCCGAGATCCGCGACGCCGTCGAAGACGGCAAGAAGCGTCTCGCCGCCCTCGTAGCCCAAGGCAAGGCGTTCAATCTCTAATGTCCGCTGCCGCCGCGACGGCCGTTCCCGCCGTTGCCAAACCGCAAACGCTCGACGAGCTGATGCTCGCGATGGACGTGGTCGACACGATCCGCCATCGCGATCTCATCGTCGAACGTGAGTTGGGCCAGGGCGACCGCGACGACGCATTGCGCAGCCGCCTGCGCGAGATCTACACAAGCCAAGGCATCGAGGTGACCGACCGCGTCATCGACCAAGGCATCAAGGCCCTACGCGAAAGCCGCTTCACATACACCCCGCCCGCAGCCAGCCTAGGACGCACGCTCGCGCTCATCTGGGTCGCCCGCAGTCGTATCATCGGTTGGAGTGCTGCACTCCTCATCGCCGTCACCGCTTTGTGGGGCGGCTATCAATTCGGCGTCGTCGGCCCCGCCAGACAAGCCGCGGAAACGGCTCGCATCGAACTCGCCGAGACTTTGCCCAAGGCGCTGCAAACGAACTACGACGCCGTCATCGCCGAGGCACGCGTCGAGGGAGCCCGCACGCAAGCAGCCGCGTTGCTACGCGACGGAAAGAATGCGCTGACGCGCAACGACGCGGCCGCCGCGCAGACCGCCGTCGATTCTTTGGCCGCGCTTCAGACGAAATTGGTCCAGACCTACGATCTGCGCATCGTACTCAATGATTCCGGTGTCTGGCGCATTCCCGATGCCAACGAAAATGCGCGCAACTACTATCTGATCGTCGAAGCCGTGGCGCCCGACGGCCAAACCCTGACCATGCCGATCAAAAGCGAAGAGGACGGACGAACCTACAACGTTTCCGCCTGGGGCGTGCGCGTGCCGGAAGCGACCTTCGACGCCGTTCGCCGCGACAAGCAGGACAACGGCATCATCGAAAATCGCACGCTCGGCCAAAAGCCGCGCGGCGAACTCGACCCGCGCTATCGCATGACCGTGCTCGGCGGCACGATCACCTCGTGGGACGATAACTGATGCTCGTCTCCGGCCGCGATGCCCTGTCCTCCGTCGAATCCGCCATCAACGATGTGCGCTCGAACGAAAACCGCCTGACCGCGGTCTTGCAATCGGCAACACAAGAGGCCGAACGCCAACGCAAACAATTGGCCGACAGTTTCCGCGCGCTCGCGCTCGTGCGCCTCGATGCATTGATGCGCAACCAAATCGTCGGCGAACTTGACGCCGCCGAACGTCGCGCGCTCGACCTCCTGCGCACCCACAAGGCCAAGCTCGATCAACTCCTCATCCGCCATGGCGGCGCGCAAAGCGCCGTGATCGCCACCGAGGCCGATCACCGCGCCAAAACGATGGCGGTCGAAGCCGCCGGCGAACCGATCAAAACCCTGCAAGCGCAAATCGAAACGCAAATGGCGGCCGACTCCGCCTGGACCGCGCAACGCGCGCGCGTCGACGAGGCGGCCAATATTGCGAACGCCGGCGACGCCAAGGCCGACCAAGCCGAAGCCGATCTTGCGGCCAAGCGAAAACCCTACGAAGCCGACCCGCTGTTCATCTATCTATGGAAGCGCGGCTTTGCCACAACGACGTACAAGGCCGGCAACTTCGCCCGCTTCTTCGACCGCAAAGTGGCGACCCTCGTCGGCTACGACACGGCGCGCCCGAATTACATGTCGCTGAACGAAATCCCCTTGCGCCTGCGCGAACACGCGAACGAACTGGTCAAACACGTTGAAGACGAGGACCAAAAACTCGAACAGATCGAACGCACCGCGTTGATGGAGGCGGGCATCCTGCCGCTCGAAACCAAACTCGTCACCGCCCAAGCCGAACTGAAAGCCGCGACCGACGCCCTGTCCAAGGCGCAGGCAACGCTCGCCGCCCTCGATCAGGAACGCACCAAACTCGTCGACGAGGGCGACCGCCGCGCCCACGACGAAGCGCTCGCGGTCTTGACCCAAGCGATCGCACGCGAAGATCTGCAAACCATGTACCAGGAAGCGCGCGCCACTCACACGCCTGACGACGACCGCCTAGTGCGGCAGATCGAACAAACGCAAAAAGCAATAACCACGGCCGACGCCGAGGTCGGCAAAATCCGCGACGAAGCCCGCGAGATCGCCCGCCGCCGCGGCGAACTCGAAGGCGTGCGCGACAA
>JANOFM010000255.1:0-2816 GCA_031413635.1 Alphaproteobacteria bacterium
CCGGTGACGATATCCTCGACCTGCTGGCGGACGCGGTCTTCGAAGGTGATCGTGCGTTCGTCGTGCTGCACGGCCGAGGCGCCGGTCTGCGAACTGCCGCCGCCCAGCATCGCGCCTTTTTCGTCGATCACGGTGACGGCGCCCGGGCTCATGCCGGGGACGGCGGAGGCGATCAGGTTCTGAATGGCTTGGACTTGACCCGCGGCAACCGCACCGCGCGCGCGAATGACGACGGAGGCGGTCGGGTCCGGCTGCTTTGCGGCGAAGAGTTCGCGTTTGGGAACGGTCAGATGCACGCGCGCGTTGGCGATGGAGGCCAGCGAGCGGATGGTGCGCCCCAGTTCGCCTTCAAGGGCGCGGATCAGATTGACGTTCTGAACGAAGCTCGTCTGACCGAAGGAGTCCGAGCGGTCGAAAATTTCGTAGCCGACCGAGCCGCCGGCCGGGATGCCGTCGCCGGCGAACTGCATGCGCAGGCGCAGCACTTGATCGGACGGCACCATGATCGTGGCGCCGTCGGCCTGCAATTCGTAGGACACTTTCATCGTCTCGAGGCGGGCGGCGATCTCGGAGGAGTCGCGCGGATCGAGGCCCGAGAACAGCAACGCCTTGGGCGTGTCCGTCATCATGCCCATGACGTACATGAAAAAGCCGGCGACGGCGGCCGTCAGGCCTGCCATCGCGCCGAGCTTCGCGACGCCTATCGATCTCAACATTCCCACCGAGGCAAGCGCTCCCGCGCGTTATCTACCCATGCACCAAGTTCGCACAGAGGCCTTCGGGCCTTTCCGTGCATTGGCATAGGCAAAAATTACCCATAGCGAGGTAAAGTTGCGGTTAGCGAGAGGTCAAGAAAAGATAAAGGCCGGAGACGGGAAACCCGCATCCGGCCTCGATTTCTAATAATCCGTTTACGGACTAATTGCGGTACTGTTGAACCCGCGTCGTCCGTAGGCCCGCCAGGCCGTACTTGTCGATCGCGCGCTGCCAGGCGAGAAACTCCTCGACCGTCAGCGTGTAGCGGGTGCAGGCCTCTTCAAGGCTCAGCAATCCGCCGCGCACCGCGGCGACGACTTCCGCCTTGCGGCGAATGACCCACCGCCTCGTGTTGGGCGGCGGCAAATCGGCAATCGTCAATGGGCTTCCGTCGGGCCCAATGACGTAGGTCACTCGGCCATGCCGTTCTTCGCTCATCACCATACGCGCTCCTGCACTCGATACGATCCACTGCCAAGGAGCTTACGTTTCCTCCCCCTACCATCGGGTTTGGAAACGTTACTAACTTGGCGTTGCAAGGAACGACGCAACTTACATGCCAGCCGAAGTGAAACATTCATAAGTATGAATGCCACGCGGCTATTAGCGCTTCAGCCGCGTCAATTCATCTAACATTTCATCAGCAGTTGTAATGATCTTGGAGGCAGCGCTGTAGGCGCGCTGTATTACGATCATATCGGAGAACTCTTTCGCCATGTCGACCGTCGATTGTTCGAGGGCCTGGCTGGCTATAGAACCCGCGCCGCCGACGCCGGCATGCTTGAAGCTTGGGCCGCCCGATTCCGTGTTGGCGCCGTAAGAATTGCCGTTCACGGCACCCAGGCCATCGGCGTTCAAGAACGTCGCGACCGGGAGCTTGTACAAGCGGTTTTCGATGCCGTTGGCGAACTGCGCAATAACGTAGCCGTCGGTGTCGACTCGCACGCCGGTCAGGCCGCCAAACAGCGTGCCGTTCACCGTGGAGCCGTACAGTGTCGAGGTGGAGTCGAACTGCGAGAACCCGTCGGCTAGGCCGGGCGTACCGAAGTTGACGTCGATGGCTTGCGGCGCAAGACCCGATGTCGCGGCGAACGGGATCGTTATCGCGGTCGGCGGCAGGGGCGTGAGGATCGTGCCGTCGGTGTTGAACGTCATCGTGCCGGTCGCGATCGGATTGGCGCTGGAGAGGTCGGCTGGATTTCCGTCGTAGATCATTTCGTATTCCCAGGTGTTGGCGGCGCTCTTGAGGAACGCGAGCCGAACCGAGCGGGCCGAGCCCTGGGTGTCGTAGATTTCGATCGAGGTTTCGTATTGCGCGGGCACGGTGCCCGCGAACATGTCGCCCGCGACGTAGCCCAGTGTCGGCGTGGCGCTTGACTGCAAATTGGCTCGCAACTCGGCCGTGGTTGTGGGTTGCGCGGTGCCGGTCACCTGACCGAGGCTTACCAGCGACAAATCGTTCGCATTGATGGGAACGTTGCCGTTGGCGTCGAGCGCCCAGCCTTGCAAATAGAATCCGGCGGCGTTTCGCAGGTTGCCGGCGGCGTCCTTGGTAAAGGCGCCGGCGCGCGTGTACTGGAGTTCGCTGACGTTCGGATTGTTGTTCGGGGTTCTGGTGACCGCGAAAAAGCCCTGACCGGAAATCGCCAAATCGGTCGACGAACTGGTCTGCGCCACATCGCCCTGCTGCGTTATCTGCGCTACAGAAACGGCTCTGACGCCGCCGTTTGGAGAGGTTCCGAGCGCGGCGGTGGAGGCGAGCATCGTCGCAAATTCGGTCCTGGTCGTCTTGTACCCGACCGTGTTGACGTTCGCCAGATTGGTCGAGGTGGTCGCCATCGCGCGGCTGTTGGCGCTTAGGCCGGAAACGCCGGTGTAAAGTGCACCATAAAGGCTCATGACTGTGTTCCTTGTTCTGTCAATGGGCTTGGCGCTCTTCGAGCGCGTCGTCCGTTCATTCCGACGCGATGCTTGGCAGCGCGCGTATTCGACATTTCATTCAACGGGTCAGCTCTTAAGACCCAGAATTTCACTCAGTTTGACGATGCGGTTGGCGATGG
>JANOFM010000256.1:0-13632 GCA_031413635.1 Alphaproteobacteria bacterium
TAAAAAAGAAAAGAGCGGGCAGCGATGCCCGCGGTCCCAGGAAGAAAGAAACGTTACTTCCCCGACCTCTGCGCCCCGATATTCCCGGCATTATTTTGTCTGTGGCAAGCGCCCTCGCTGTGTTAAATTCCACGTCATGACAGCGCCGCGCATCATTTCCGATCCTCGCATCATGACGGGCAAGCCCGTCATTGAAGGAACGCGCATTACGGTCGAGTTGATATTGACGCGCCTCGGCGAAGGACGATCCGTGGCCGAGATCGTGGAGGAGTATCCTCACCTGTCCCGTGAACAGGTGGAAGCGGCCATTGCTTACGCGCGTGCTCTTGTCTCGCAGTCCCCGCGAGCAGCAGAATGACGTTTGCGCATTCTGGTCGATGAGAACCTGTCACCGATGATCGCCGCGGCGCTTCAAGCTGCGGGACACGATGTGCTCATGGTTACGGCTGTATTACCTGCCGCGCCTGATGATGACGTTGTGAAACTGGCTATCGCGGCAGGGCGTGTTCTGATCACGGAAGACAAGGATTTCGGCGAACTCGCGTTCCGCGTGGGTCATCGCCTGCCCGGGTTGATCCGCCTTGTGCTGCCCGGTTTGAGGCAGACGGAAAAAGCGACGCGTTTGTGTCAAGTGCTCGTGGATCAAGGCGACACCGTTGTTGGCAGAGCCGTGGTCATCGAAAGAAGGCGCGTCCGTTCAAGGGCGTTGCCGTAACCCGGAACTTCGGTGCAACGCCGCGGACGCGATTACCGCGCCGCCGCATCCGCCTGATGCAGCCCGAAAATATTCCCGTCCGGGTCCTTGGCATAGGCGACCCACCCAACCCCCGGGATCGCCATCTTCGCCAACGCCTCCACGCCGCCCAGCTTCAACGCCTTCGCGAACGACGCCTCGACGGAGGCAACATTGACCGTGCACACATAGGCGTTGACCGGCTGGCCGGAGGCGGCTTTCGGCCCGCGCCGGCGTAACAGGCCGCCGTTGATGCCGGGCTCGTCGCCGTGGCTGGTGTCGATGAACCAATAGTCGATCTGCGCCATGTGCTGCATCTTCCAACCGAACAGCTCCGCGTAATAGGCGGCGAGCTTTTCGGGATGCTCGGCATGGATTTCGAAATGGGTGACGCGCGGCATCGTGAAACGTCCTCATCGCAGTGGAAGGGCGGCCCGCATCATCAATCGCGGGATTGATTTTTTCAACCGTTCGCTATATGTTCTCGACTGAACTTCGCACCTCGCCAGAGGTCGCCTGCGACTTGAAATCTGAATCTGTTTCGAACAACGGCCATTTCGTGCCGGCAGGAGACCAGCGTCCTCAACGGCCCTGAGAACGCACGCAGGCGAGCCACCGCCGCCATCAAATGTGGTGGTGTGTGATTGCATGTGGCGGCAGCGTGATGGCAGTTTTGGCGGAATTCCGCCAATGTGATGGCGTGATGGCTCGGATTAGATTTGACTGTCGCGCCCGCGAAAAGTCCGTCAGAAATTCGCGGCGTCAAGCGCCATCAACCCGTCCGCGCCCGCCTTCACCCGTTCGCCGAGCGAGATGGTGTCGGGCATCATGCGCTCCATCCAAAACCGTGCCGAGGCGAGCTTGGCCTCATAGAACTGGGCGTTGCCGGATTTTGCCGCGAGCTTCGCCTGTGCGGCCTTCGCCTGGCGCGCCCACAAAAAGCCCACGACCACGATGCCGAACATGCGCAAATAATCGACCGAGCCCGCGCCCGCATTGTCTGGGTTCTTCATCCCGTTCTGCGCCAGCCACATCGTGGCGTCTTGCAACCGCGCCAGTCCCGCTTTCAACGGTTCGACGAACGGCTTCATCACGTCCCCGGATTCGGCCGTAGCGAATTCGGTGATCATCTTGAACAACGCAAACGGCGCGCGGCCCCCGTTGCGCCCGAGCTTGCGCCCGACCAGATCCAACGCCTGCACCCCGTTGGCGCCCTCATAGGTCTGATTGATGCGCGCGTCGCGCACGAACTGCTCCATGCCGTGATCGCGGATATAACCGTGCCCGCCGAAACACTGCATCGCCGCATTCGCCGCGTCGAAGCCCATGTCGGTGCAAAACGCCTTGATCACCGGCGTCAGCAGATCGGCGAGGTCGGCTGCCTCCTGCCGCTCGGCCTCGCTCCGCTTGCTCTGCGCCACGCCGAGCAAGAAGCTGATCCACGTGGCGAGCGACCGTCCGCCCTCCGCCGCCGTCCGCGCGAACATCAGCATGCGCCGCACGTCGGGATGCACGATCAAGGGATCGGCGGGTTGCCCCGGAAACTTCGCACCCGTCAACGCGCGCCCGACCAAACGCTCCTTCGAATAGGTCACCGCGTTCTGATAGGCGACCTCGGCGACCGCCACGCCCTGAACGCCCACGCCCAAACGCGCCGCGTTCATCATCCCGAACATGCCCTTCATGCCGGCACTCGACGAGCCCTTGCCTTCGGCCTTCGGTTGCGGCTTCGGCCCCAAACGCCACGCCGTCGCCTCGTCGAAATTCAACACCGCCGTCGCATTGCCCTTGATTCCCATCTTCTTTTCGATCGAACCGGTGGAGACGCCGTTGCGCCCCCCCATCTTCCCGTCTTCGGAGACAAGAAACTTCGGCACCATGAAAAAATTCACCGTCGACAGATCGTCTTGAATCTTGCCGTTCTCGTCCGGAATCTTCGCGATCACCATATGCACGATGTTCTTCGTCAGATCGTGGTCGCCGCCGGAAATGAAAATCTTCGTCCCCGAAAGCTTGTACGTGCCGTCCGCCTGCTCGACCGCCTTCGTCTTCATCAAACGCAAATCGGTGCCGCAATGCGGTTCGGTCAGACACATCGTTCCGGTCCACTCGCCGGCCACCATCTTGGGCACGATATGCTCGCGCATCCAGGCCGCACCCGTCGCCATCAACGCCGAATAGGCCGCGGCCGTCAGCCCCGGATACATTGCGAACGCCTGGTTGGACGACGACCCCATCTCGGCCACCGCGAACGTCAAGATGATCGGCAAGCCCGCGCCGCCGAATTGCTCCGGCACGCCGAGGCGGTTCCACCCCGCCTCGCAATAGGCCTCGTAGGCTTCCTTGAAACCCTTCGGCGTGCGCACGACGCCGTTCTCGAAATGACAGCCTTCCTCGTCGCCCGATTGGTTCAGCGGCTGCAGCACCTGCGACATGAACCTGCCCGCGCCTTCCAGCACGTCGTGCACCGTCGCGCGGTCGAGCTCGGCATAACCGGTCAGGTCCGTGTGCTTCTCGATTTCCAGCACGTCGAACATCAGGAACTCAAAGTCGGCGACGGGGGCTTTGTAACTCGGCATGGGCGTGAATCCGTTAAGGGGAAACTCAACTTGGCCGCATCATTGCGCGGCCAAGTTAACAAGGCAAGAAAGCAGGCGCCGATTGGCAAAATGCGGCGCGCCGCACTATACGACCCTAACCCTACGGAAAAGTCCGCCGCCAATGCGCTACCTGATCGCAGCCGTATCACTACTCTGTGCGTGGCCCGCCGCGAGTAAACCCCAGCGCATCGTCACGACCAACGTCTGCGCCGATCAGCTTGCGCTGGCGCTCGCCGACCGCGACCGCATCGTCTCGGTCTCGCGCATGGCGATCGAAACGCAAATCTCGAACTTCGTTGAGGCCGCCCGAAACATACCCATCAACGGCGCGCGCGCCGAGGAAATCGTCGAACTCAAACCCGACCTCGTCCTCGGCGACATCTACACCGGCGTCCGCGCGACACGTCTCGCCGAAACCTTGGGCGTGCAGATCCATATCATCGGCGTCGGCGCCTCGCTCGCCGAGGTGCGCCAAATCATCCTGGGCACGGCGAAGGTCTTGGGCGAGGGCGAACGTGGCGCCGCACTCGTTGCGGAGATGGACCGCCGCATCTCCCGCGTGCCGCGCGGCAAAGCGGTCGACGCACTCGTCTACGAACCCAACGGCATGACCTCCGGCAGCGGCACGCTGACCCACGATGTTTTGAAGGCGGCGGTCCTGCGAAATCTCGCGCCCGAGCTCATGGCGGGCAGCTACGGCGCAGTGCCGCTCGAAGCCGTCGTCGCCGCCGCGCCGCATCTCTTGATTCTCGACGATTCCTACACCGGCAGTTCCAGCCGCGCCCAAGCCATCCTCCGCCACCCGGCCTTTCAAAGCCTCAAGGGTCGAACCGCGATCTTCAACATGCCCTCGCGCCTCTGGCTCTGCCCCGGCCCCTGGATCGCCGAAGCGGTCGAGCTTCTGGCCGCCGAACGCGTCCGTTTGCTTGCACAGGGGCCAAAACGGGAGTAACCCAAACCCTGTATCCGGTGCCGAACCGCGGCAAACGCTGTGGCGAGGAAAAAGGGAATGCGGTGCGGGAGAAATCTCCCAATGCCGCGGCTGCCCCCGCAACTGTAAGCGGCGAGCATCTTGTCGACGACGCCACTGAGGCCCGACGCCTTGGGAAGGCAGACGAGAGGCGCGCGAAGCCGCAAGCCAGGAAACCTGCCGGAGGCAACGTCGTCTATCCGCCGCCGGGGTGCGCGCGTGGAGCGGAAATTTCCGTCGCGACGATCGAATAGACGCGCGACTGGAAGGATATGAACGAAAGCTCTCTCGTCTCTGGCAGCCGTCTTGCGGCAACGCTCGCCATCGCGACGTTGGTCGCGGCCGGCGTATCGCTGTTCGTCGGCTACGCGCCCCTTCCGGCAGCGGACGTTGTCGGCGGCCTGATGGGCGATGAAGGCACCGCCGGCGTCATCATGCGCGAGATCAGGCTGCCGCGAATGCTGCTCGGTTTATTGGCTGGCGCGGCGCTGGGTATGAGCGGCGCTGCTCTCCAAGGTCTGTTGCGCAATCCGCTCGCCGAGCCCGGTGTCATGGGCATCGCCTCGTTCGCTTCGCTCGGCGCCGTCATCGCGATCTATTTCGGCCTGTCGTCGGTCTTCCCGCTGGCACTGCCCGCCATCGCCATGTTGGGCGCGTTGATAGCAGCGGGTTTGCTCAGCTTCCTGAGCGGTCGCGACAACGGCGTATTGACGCTGATCCTCGCGGGCGTCGCCCTCGCCAATCTTGCGGCGGCTCTGATGGCGCTCGCGCTCAATCTCGCGCCAAATCCGTATGCGGTCAGCGAGATCGTGTTCTGGCTTCTGGGTTCGCTCAAGGATCGCAGCTTGCATGATGTCGTCCTCGCCACACCGTTTGTCGTCCTCGGTCTTGTGATTTTGGCAAGCGCCGGCCGCGCGCTCGACGCGCTGACCCTGGGCGAAGACGCGGCCAAATCGCTCGGCATCGAAGTCGCATCGATTCAGCGCCGAGTCACCTTCGGCGTAGCACTCGCGGTCGGCGCCTCGGTGGCGGTAACGGGCGCGATTGCATTCGTCGGCCTCATCGTGCCGCATCTGTGCCGTCCTTTCGTCGGACATTTGCCGTCGCGCCTGCTGCTGCCCAGCGCCGTCGGCGGCGCGCTTCTCGTCCTTGTCGCCGACATCGCCGTGCGCCTCGTGCCCTCGGGCCCGGAGTTGATGCTCGGCGTCTTCACCTCGCTGATAGGCGTTCCGTTCTTTCTATGGCTGGTTTTCAAATTGCGGGGAGAAATGCAATGACCGCGCTCGCTTTCGAAAATGTCGCCGTCAACTTGGCCAAGCGAACGATCGTGTCCGACATCACGCTCGCGTTCGAACCCGGCGAACTCGTCGGCGTCATGGGCCCGAACGGCTCCGGCAAATCGACATTTATGCGGGCGGCAGCAGGACTCATCGACGCGGCAAGCGGCGCGATCTCGATCTTTGGCAAGCCGATCGCATCCTGGCGCCGCAACGACCGCGGCCGCACCGTCGGCTACCTGCCGCAAGGCGGGCAGGTGCATTGGCCGCTCACGGTGCGCGCCCTCGTCACCCTTGGCCGCCTGCCGCATGCCGATCGTTTCGCGCGCGCATCGTCGCAAGACGAAGCGGCCGTCGCGCGCGCCATGACCGCATGCGATGTCGCCCATCTCGCCGACCGCCCCGTCAGCGTGCTGTCGGGTGGCGAACGCGCCCGCGCATTGCTGGCGCGGGCATTGGCGGGCGACGCGAAAATCCTACTCGCCGACGAACCCTTCGCTCAACTCGACCCGAACCATCAGCTGCACGCGATGGAAGTTTTGCAATCGACCGCGCGCGCAGGCGCCCTCGTCGTCGTCGTGCTCCACGACTTGTCGATCGCCGCCCGCCATTGCTCGCGCGTCATCTTGATGGCGCAAGGCCGCATCGCCGCCGACGGCGCGCCCGCCGCAATTCTTTCCAGCGATAACCTGCGCAAGACCTTCGGCGTCGACGCCTTCATAGGCGAACACGGCGGCGCCCCTGTGATCCTGCCGTTGCGTCGCAGGGCTTAGCGCTTCACCCGCGCCATCGCCTCGTCGAGAATGATCCCGATCAGATCCTCGTACTTGCGGCCCAGCATCCGCCACATGATCGGCAAATCCGAGGTCACCGGATTGATCCCGGCGAGCGGATTGACCTCGAGGAAATAAGTCTGTCCATCGGCGCCCGCGCGCAAATCGGCGCGCCCGGCGTCGCGGCAGCCAAGTGCCGCCCACGCCTCCAGCGCCACGCGCATCGCCTCGCGCCCCATCGCGTCCTCGGCGATGGTGTAACTGACCCGATCTTCGTAGTTCTCTTTGTTTGACAGCGAATAAAGGCCGGGCTCGGCCTTCTCGCCCAGATGAATTTCCATCGCCGCGACCGCGCGCGCCGATTGGCCGGACCCGAGCAAGCCTACGGTGAACTCGCGCCCCGTCAGATAAGGCTCGACCAAAACCGGTTGCGCAAACCGCTTGAGCAAATCGCTGACCGTTGGCATCAAGTCTCCGGCCGTACGAACGATCGAGCGCGGCGTGATGCCCTTGCCCGTACCCTCCGCCACCGGCTTGACGAACAGCGGATAGGGCAGGTTGACGCGATCAATGTCGCTCTCGCGCTCGACGACCATGAACGGTGCGGTCGCCACGCCTGCCGCCTTTAACACGGCTTTCGTATGCCCCTTGTGCAAACACAAACTCAAAACGGCCGCGTCCGCGAAAGTGCAAGGGATATCATACGCTTCGAGCAGCGCCGGCACCTGGGCTTCGCGCGCAATGCCGCGCAACCCCTCGGCGATGTTGAACACCAGATCCCAACGCTCGCCCGTGGCCAAGCGCCCGACCAGCGCGCGCACATGCCCGATGCGCTCGACTTTATGCCCATGCGCGGCGATCGCATCGGCAAGTCCGTCGATCGTTTCCACCTTGTCGAATTCGGCCGTCTCTTCGAGACTGTAACCCTCTTTGAGATAATCGGATCTAAGATCGTAAGTCAGCCCGATGCGCATGAGGTCCGTTTAGGTGAGGGAGAGGAGGGAAGGCGTGGTGACCCCGAGACGACTCGAACGTCCGACCTACAGATTAGGAATCTGCCGCTCTATCCTGCTGAGCTACGGGGTCTTCAACGACAAATTCGCTCAATGTGCCGTGGCGATCAAGTGCGGCGTTTCGTGAACATGCGTGCTCTCGCGGCCGCTATCTGCTTGCTAGCGCATGCACATCAGGCGCACGCTGCGATTGAGCCGTTTGATTGCGATCTGTCGGTCGCCGAGCGCGTCATCATTTCCACAGTCATCGACGGCGGGTCGCTGGCGTTGGCGGACGGCCGCCGTGTCCGCCTGGCCGCCATGCAAGCCCCCATTCTCTCGCTTGGCCGTTCGAACGTCCAAGATCAACCGCTGGCCGCAGAGGCGCATGACCGGCTCAAGGCTCTCGTGCTCAATCGTTTGGTCGGTATTGCCTTCGACGAACGCGGCACGGATCGTCACGCAGACGTGCTGGCCTATGTCGAGCTCGACGGTACAGGCGGCTGGCTCCAGGCCCGGCTGGTCGGCGACGGTTTCGCTCGTGTTCACACGCACGCCGATACGCGCAAATGCGCGGTCGCTCTACTCGCCCTTGAAGATCGGGCAAGAAAAGAAAAGCGCGGACTTTGGGCAAATCCATTCTATCGGATCCGTCAGCCGGGCGAGCTTGACGAGGATGTCGGCACATTTCAAATCGTCGAAGGAACGATCGTCGGCGCTGTTGAACGGCGGGACCGCATTTTCCTCAACTTCGGGCCCGACTATCGCTCCGATTTCACGGTCACAATCTCCCCTCGTGATGCGCGCCGCATCGCAAAAGACGGAACGGACCCGCTTGCATGGAAGGCAAAACGGGTCCTCGTTCGCGGTTGGATATCGTTGCTAAACGGGCCGGAAATCGAACTCACCCATCCCGAGCAGATCGAAATCCTAAAATGACGCGCCTCAGGCCGCAATCAACCCGGCCTCGACCGGATCGCCGACTTGTTTCAACAAGGCGCGCTTCAATTTCGTCAGCGCGTTCGCTTCGATTTGGCGCACGCGTTCCTTCGAGATCCCAAGTCTCTCGCCGAGAGATTCGAGTGTCACGGTATCTTCCTGCATCTGGCGCTCGCGGATAATCACCTGCTCGCGTGGCGACAGCGTGTCGAGCGCGAGGTTGATCCACCTCGCCCGCGTCGCCGCATCGCGCGTCAACATGACGTGTTCGTCGGGCCGCGGACTTTCGTCGGCAAGCAGATCTTGCCACTGACCCTCGCCGGGCTCGCCCGGAGCTGCGTTCAGCGACCGGTCTCCGGAGGTCAAACGCGCGTCCATGTCCTCCACGTCGCCGACCGAAACACGCAGTGCTGTCGCAATCTTGACCGCGCTTTCGCGCGTCAGATCCTTCGATGGGTTGCCCTCGATCTTGGCCTTCAGCCGCCTGAGATTGAAGAACAGGGACTTCTGCGTTGCGGTCGACGTCAAGCGCACGATCGACCAATTGCGCAGCACGTAGTCCTGGATGGCGGCGCGGATCCACCACGTCGCATAGGTCGCAAAGCGAAGCTTGCGCTCCGGCTCGAAGCGTGCCGCCGCCTGCATCAGCCCGACCACGCCTTCCTGCATCAGATCGCCCATGGGCAAGCCGTAGTTCTTGAAACGCGCGGCAACCGCCACGACCAGCCGGAAATAGGCCGACGTCAACTCGTCCAGTGCCTTGCGGTCGCCGCGATCGCGCCACGCATAGGCGAGTGCAAGTTCGTGATCGGCCTCAAGCATCTTGGTCGCCATCGACTTTTTGATGAACGCTCTGTTCGCCCGCAATGCTTGGGATGTGTCGAACGTGGCCATGAGGTGTGCTCCGCGAATTTCCTACACCCGTAGTTGGGTATTCCTTATACGTGGATCAAGGCTCTTTAGATTTATTCTAATATACAGCGCGCACACGGAAAAGGGCCCGCGGCGAACGCCACAGGCCTCTCCAGATCTAGTTCTACGGTTTGGGGGGCTTAGGCCGCCCGTTGAAGCGCCACTTCAAGGCGCTTGACCGCTGCGTCTTCATCGATGCGCTCAACCGCCGCAACCTCTCGCGCCATCCGTCCCAAAGCCGCCTCATAGAGCTGGCGCTCGGAGTAGGACTGCTCGGGCTGTCCGCTGGCGCGGTGCAGGTCTCGAACCACTTCGGCGATTGAAATCAGATCGCCCGAATTGATCTTCGCCTCATATTCCTGCGCCCGGCGGCTCCACATCGTACGCTTGATCCGCGCCCGGCCTTTGAGCGTTTGCAACGCATTCGCGACGATGTCGGGCGACGACAGACGGCGCATACCGATCGACGTCGCTTTGGCCACCGGAACGCGCAGGGTCATCTTGTCTTTGTCGAAATTGATGACAAAGAGCTCAAGCTTGATTCCGGCCACTTCCTGCTCGACGACCGAAACGATCCGTCCCACGCCGTGCGCAGGGTAGACCACCCAGTCGTTTGTACGGAAATCCGGCTTTTTCTTCTCGGGCTTCGGCACGATTTTGGCGGCCACGGGTGCAATGGCCGGTGGCTTCACATTCGTACCTGCGACCAGCTTCGGCTCCACCTTGGCAACCGGCTTTGCGTCCGACTTATGGACCAACTTGATATCGCTCTTCGGCACGGACTTCAGCTCGGGCTTCTTCACCTCGGGTTTGTGGGCCGCTTTCAGCTCCACTCTCGCAGCCGGCTTTACCGATGCCTTGTTGACTTTTGCGGGTGCCGCTGGCTTGGCTGGTGCTTTCTTCGTGGTCATTCGGGCCCTATCTCTTTCGCTCAGCTTGGCATCGGTCGCAGGTTTCTGGCCGCGCGTTCGACCGGCATCACGCAGCAAAGCCGGGCGATGCTTGGTTTTGAACGTCGCAGATTTGGGTACGGTCCGGCGCGAATTGCTCACGCCACGCTCGCGGAGGCTCGTTTGCATCCCCACGTCTCTTTTGACCGCCAGTTCTCTGTCGTCAGTTCCAAGTTGCGTAAATGTAACACGAAATGTGGGAAAAATAAAGGCACGCCAGAGCGTTAACCTATATTTCGTTTGTGTCGTATCTATAAGAAAGCGGCTCTAAACAGCGGATTTGGGTCGAGACACCATCGCGCCAAACGAGTAACAATTGTCGCACGCAACTGTCATATGGGGAAAACTCAGGTTCCCTGACCAGGTTTTGGACTGAAGTATTTTTCGAACTTGTCCGGTACGGATTCGAATTGCTTCGAGTCGGCGGGTGGCTCCCCCTTGACCGTAATATTCGGCCACTTGCTGGCGAACTCCTTGTTCAAGCTCAGCCATTTCTCCAACCCCGGCTCCGTGTCGGGCTTGATCGCATCGACCGGGCATTCCGGTTCGCAAACGCCGCAATCGATGCACTCGTCCGGATGAATGACGAGCATGTTCTCGCCCTCATAGAAGCAATCGACCGGGCAAACCTCCACACAGTCCATGAGCTTACATTTGATGCAGCTCTCGTTAACGATGTAGGTCATGGCGACGGTCTCGCGTCCAGTGGTCCGAATGTTTCGAGCGGTGCGGTGGAAGGCGACGCGTAGCACTTCGCAACTGCCGCAACAACCCTTTGAGCGCCGGAAAAGAGTTCACTCGTCACGGTCGCTCTCCCGGGTGAACGTTCTGATGTCGCGCCGTTCCTTCTTCGTCGGCCGTCCTGAACCACGCTCGCGCGCTCCTGCTTCTGCGGGCACCTCACCTTTCGGTGGCGCGGGTGGCGTCAAATCCTCGTAGAGCAGACGCGCTTCGCTCGCTGGTCCCCGCCGTTCGCCTGCGGAAATCACTTTGATCACCCGGACATGTGCGCCGGTCGACAAGGTCAGCACATCGCCCACTTTGATCGCAGTGCTTGGCTTTTCACAGCGCGCGCCGTTGATCCGCACGCGCCCCTCGGAAACCATGGACGCCGCGAGCGTTCGGCTTTTGTAGCAGCGCGCAAACCAAAGGTATTTATCGACCCGCTGCAAGCTCGCGTCACTTCTGGAACTTGAGCGCCGCAAGTGCCGCAAACGGCGAATCAGGATCGACGACGAAGGGCTTGTCCGGCCTTCGCGGTTTGGCACGTTCTCGCTCGTCGTCGCGTCGCGGCCTATCGTCGTCGCGCCGTGACTTGAGGTCTTTCGGGCGCGGTTTGTGATCGGGCCGCCGTCCCTTCGGTGCGACGCGGGCGGTCTCGGCGCGGCTGTCCGGCACGCGCGGCTCGGTGGCAGGCTGACCGTAAGGCGCGGCTGCGACCTCGCTCACCGGACGGCGATAGGTTCGCACCGCGTCTGGCTTGCGCGGCGGCGCTTTCGGCCTGCGTTCCTCGCGGCGAGCACGCTGCTGCCATTGGGTGGTTTCCGCCCCGCCTTCGTCCTTGACCTTGGTTTCGCGGAAGCCCAAGCCGCGCAACACTTGCGCCAGATCCTCTTCGCCGCATCCCAGCACCGACATCATGTCGGGCGACACTGCGAAGGCGTCCGGCATTTGTCCGTTCTTGCCCTTGTTGCGAATGATCTCGCCGAGGCGTTCGAGCATGTCGATGCGCACCGCCCGCACGCCGCACAAGCGGAATCCGGCCGCTTCGTAAAACCCCGCAGCCACATTCGGATCCGCCGGCAGCGACGTCAGCCCCGCGCCGGGCGGCGGTGGCACGTCGCTCATGCCTTGATGGACCGCCCACAACAGCGCCTTCAAACGCGCCGCCGATGGTTTCACCAAGGCCGGCATGAAAATCGAGAACGCGCCGAAGCGCACGCCCAGGCGCCGCAACGGCCCGCGGTCGGACTGCGAAATCGCGCGCAATTCTCGCGTCGCCGCTTGCCGCGAGACCGATCCCAAATTCTCGTAGATCTGGAACGCCAAACCGCGTGACGAGCCTTGCAACGGTGAAGCGAACAAAGGCACGTCGGCGGCCGGCGCCGGTTCTGCTCCGGCTGGCGTTTCTTCCGCGACGCCGGCCGTGTCCGGCGTTTCGCCTTCCCCTTCGTCGCTGTTCTCGACCGCCTCCGGACTTTCGGCGGTCTCTAGTGCGGGCGCCGCAACGGGGGACGGCGGCGTCGCCGGTTCCGTTTTCGCCGGTAGCTCTTTTTTCAACTCGGCTTGAACCGCCAACAGCGGCGCCAAAATCTTTACAATGTGACGGGCGAGCCACTCGTCGAGCCGCTCGCTCGCGCGTTCGCGTGCGGTCGCGGCCAAAAGATCGTCCGCCAGCAGCTCGACATGCGGCGCCAGCGGATCATGTCCCTTTTTCAGTTTGGCGACGATCCCGCCGTTCCACCACAAGCGGCCATGCTCGGACAGCGTGATGGCCGCCTCCGGCGCATTGGTCAGCGCATGCGCCCGTGCCGCGATCTCGCCGGCAAGGCCCTTGAGCGCCGCTGCGCGCAATGCCCGTCCATGAATACCCACCGCGCGCGGATCGGGCACGAACGAGAAACCCTGTAAGCGCCCGACATATTCGCCTTCGACCAGAACCTCGCCTTCGCTGTCGACCGTGGCTGCGAATTCTTCGTCTTCGCGCAGGCGGCGCATGAGAACGCTGGTGCGCCGGTCGACGAAGCGCTGCGTCAGTTTTTCGTGCAGCGCGTCGGAAAGATGATCCTCGATCGCCCGCGTCTTCTCCTGCCAACCGGCCGAGTCGGTCAGCCAATTCGGGCGGTTCGCGACATAGGTCCATGTCCGGATATGCGCGATGCGCTGCGCGATGGCGTCGATATCGCCTTCGACATTGTCGAGCCGCGCGACATGCCCATTGATCCAGTCTTCCGGTAGAACGCCTTCATGGCTCATCAAATGCTCGAAGATATTGCCGACCAGCCGCGCGTGTTCGTCGACGGCGATCTTGCGGAAATCTGGAATCTGACACACCTGCCACAGCTGTTTCACACCGGCCGGGCCTTGCGTGAGCGCCGCGACGTTGGCCTCCGCGCCCAGGATGCGCAGCACAAGCTGATCTACGGCCGCCCGCGCGCGCGTTAGCCCGCGTATCGGCGGCAAAACGTCGAGACTGTGATCGAGGGCGGCGATGCTTGAATAATCGAGATCGGCATTGCGCCACTGGATCACGCGTACCGGATCGAAGCGATGGTTCTCGACCGCCTCGATGGTCTCGCCGTCCAACGCTTCGGCCTCCGCTGTCACGCCGAACGTGCCGTCGTTCATGTGGCGCCCCGCGCGCCCGGCGATTTGCGCCAGCTCGTTCGCGCGCAAGGGTCGGCGCATCGTGCCGTCGAATTTTTCCGTCGCGGCAAAGGCGACATGGTCGATATCCATGTTCAACCCCATGCCGATCGCATCGGT
>JANOFM010000257.1:0-6118 GCA_031413635.1 Alphaproteobacteria bacterium
TCATCTTCGAAAGCGAGACGAAACATTGGCTCGAGCAAAAAGACTGAACAGATCCGCCGCCACGCCGACGGATGATATGCGCGCGAAAATCTTGGCCGAAGCGCTGCCGCATGTGGCCTTCGACGGGTGGTGCGACAAGACACTGCGCGAAGCGGCCGAACGAGTGGGGGCCTCCGACGCAGAACTCAAGGCGGCATTCCCGCGCGGACCGGCCGATGCGATCGTGGCTTTCTCCGACGACGCCGACCGCGTCGCCGCCGAAACGATCAAGGCGGCCAATCTCAAAGCGATGAAGGTACGCGAACGCGTCACCTTCGGCGTGCGCGCGCGCATCGAAGCGGTGATGGAACACAAGGAAGTCGCCCGTAGAGCTGCTGCGGTCCTCGCCCTGCCGCAAAACGCGCTCGACGGTGCCACCTGCGTTTACCGCTCGGTCGACAACATCTGGCGCTCCATCGGCGACACCTCCGCCGATTTCAACTTCTACACCAAGCGCGCCTTGCTCGCCGGCGTCTATACCTCGACGATGCTCTACTGGTTCGCCGACGCCAGCGAAGACGCGCACGACACCTGGAAGTTCCTCGACAACCGCATCGCCAACGTGATGCAGATCGAGAAGGTGAAATCGCAAGTCTTCAAATTCGCCGAGTCGCTGCCGAACCCGCTGACCATCCTCGGCGCGATGCGCCATCCGCGCCGCTGAGTTTACGAGACCGGTGCATCGTCAGCTCGGTCCGCGGCCGAATGGAAATCGCGACAGCGTTTTCGCGCCCCAAAGGACCACAATCGCGACCACTGCTATCGACAGGATGACGAACGTCGCGAACGGGTCGTAGTGCGACCCGTACACGGGAAACAGAAACTGGGCGACGTTGCACATCGCATGAAACAGTACGGTGATGAAGACGCTGCACCCGGTGTTGACGAACAGCCAAACCGTAATCACCCGCAGCGGCAGCATTGTCAGGCACTGCCAAAGGATCCACTCGCCGCCGCGATCGGCTTGAATGAACGGCACGATGTGCCACACCGACCAAATCGTTCCCAAGATCCGGCTCGCGGTCAACGCGCCCCAACGCTCGCGCAGGATGGGAAAGACATAACCCTGCCAGCCGAGCTCCTCGCCGACCGCGCCGACAAGAAACATGAGGAAGAACAGCACTATCGCAGTGATCGAAATCTCGGGATTCGGCAAGGCGGCTCCGAAAGCGCGCAGCACTGCGTATTCCAGAGCGAGCGCTGCGGGCATCAACAACGCTGCTGCAACGAACCAGCCGACGCCTTTCACTCGCCGAACGTCGATTGCGCGAAGCAAGAACCTCCGCGCCGCCGCGCCCCCGTCTCGTCGATAGACTAGGATGAGCGCCGCGACCATCGGAGCGAAGGTCATCATCGCTCCGACGGGCAAGTCGATCGGCAGCACGTCTTTGGGGATTTGCCCGACGATCGCGCCCAGCACCCAAAACGGCGCCGAAAGCAGCAAGAGGAGAAGGAAATAAGTCCACGTGGTGCGAGCGCGCGCGCTCACCGTTCGGAGGCGTCTGGCCGCGTCCCCAACGGATAAAGCCGTGTGACATGCCCCATCTTACGCCCCTCCCGCGCCTCCACTTTGCCGTAGTGGTGTACCGCTGTCGCAGGTGTGCTGGCGAGTCTCCGCCAATCGCCAGTCTCATCGCCCAACAGATTCGTCATCACGGCGTCCGAATGGCGCGCTGTATCGCCGAGCGGCCAGCCGGCGACGGCGCGGATATGTTGCTCGAACTGGCTGACGGTGCAGCCGTCGATCGTCCAGTGTCCCGAATTGTGCACGCGCGGTGCGATCTCGTTGACCAGCAACCGCCCGTCGCGCGTCTCGAACATTTCGACCGCCATCGCGCCGACGTAGTCGAAAGCCTCGAGCAGCCGCGCGGCGATCGCTGCCGCCTCTGCCTTCAGCCGCAATGGCGCACGCGCCGGCGCCAGCGTCATCCGCAGGATGTGATTTTCGTGCCGGTTCTCGACCAAGTCGTAACATGCCACGCGCCCGTCGGCGCTTCGTGCTGCCACGACGGATAACTCGCGCGTGAACTCAACAAAACCCTCAAGGATGCATGGCACACGATTGAAGTCGTTCCATGCGACCGATAACCGTTCGGCCGCGCGTATAATACGCTGGCCTTTGCCGTCATATCCCAGACGAGCCGTCTTCAGCACCGACGGCACGCCGACATGCGCCAGCGCTGCGTGCAAACTCTGGACCGATGTCACGGAGGCGAACGGCGCCGTCGCGATTCCTTGATCGCGCAGGAACGCCTTCTCCGCCAGCCGGTCCTGAATGACGACGAGTGCCTTCGGATTGGGCCGCACCGACGTCAGAGCGCTCAAAACCGACGCCGCATCGCCCGGCACATTCTCGAACTCATAGGTCACGACATCGACCCGACGCGCGAAATCGGTAAGCGCTTTGTGGTCGCCATAATCGGCAACGACGTGCCATGCCGAAACCTGAAACGCGGGGCTATCGGCCTCGGGCGCATAGATCGCGCATTTCAACCCGAGCCGCGCGGCCGCCATCGCCAGCATGCGGCCGAGTTGCCCGCCGCCCAGAACGCCGATCGTGCCCCCGGGTGCAATCACGCTATCTGTCGCCGTCATCGTCCTCGTCGACCGGTGCTTCCGGCACGTCCGCGGTCTGGCGTGCGCGATAGGCTTCAAGCCGCTTTCCGAGTTCCTTGTCGCTAAGCGCCAGGATCGCCGCCGCCAGCAATGCGGCGTTGATCGCGCCGGGCTTGCCGATAGCAAGCGTGCCCACCGGCACGCCGCCCGGCATCTGCACGATGGAGAGCAGGCTATCGAGCCCGTTCAACCCCGTCGCCGCCACCGGCACGCCGAGCACCGGCAGGGTCGTCATCGAAGACGTCATCCCGGGCAGATGCGCGGCACCGCCGGCGCCCGCGATGATGACCTTCAAGCCGCGCGCCTTCGCACCGCGCGCATAGGCGAATAGCCGGTCCGGCGTGCGATGGGCCGAGACGACACGCGCCTCGTAGCGTACGCCGAGGCGGTCGAGCATTTCGGCTGCTTCCGACAGGACAGGCCAATCTGACCGGCTGCCCATGATGATGCCGACATCCGCGGGTCCGCGTTCGGCGATTTTGTTGGGATCTTTGCTGGCCATTTGGCCGAGGGCTTCCTTTTCTGGGGCCGACGGCCCCGCAGCGCGAAAGAAGCGCCGCACTATAAGGCGCTCTGTTGGGAAGTGAAACCCGCACCCGGCCGGTCGAAGCCCGCCATGTTAAGCATTTGGTCGCAGTTTTGCACTTAACGATTCAAAGCCTTACCGTGCGCCGACGCCGAGAGCGGCCAAGCAGGGCCAAGATGAAGATCACCGGCACATGAAGATCACGGGCAATCGTCCGGGCGGACCAACACCGGCCACGGGTGCGCAAGCCTACAAATCCGTTCAGCGCGTCACGGGGGCGCAAAGCGAGCAGGCCGCGAAGTCGACGACCGACGTATCGAGCGTGCTCGGCATTCCCGACGCCGAGTTCACGCCGCGCGTACGCGACGCCATCATGACCTTGATGGCAGAGGTCGATCGTCTGCGCCACGATTTGGAACGCACGCTAAAACGCCTGGCCGCCGCCGAAACAGCCGCCGATCAGGATGGTCTTCTGCCGGTCTTGAACCGCCGCGCCTTCGTTCGCGAGATGTCGCGCATTATGTCGTTCGGCGACCGTTACAATCTGAATGCCAGCTTGATCTATTTCGACCTTGACGGCTTTAAGGCCGTGAACGACGCCTTCGGCCACGCCGCCGGCGACGCGGCCTTGCTCCATGTCTCGAACCTTTTGGTCGGCAACATCCGCGAATCCGACATCGTCGGCCGCTTGGGCGGCGACGAGTTCGGCGTCATCCTCGCCAAGGCCGATCAGCTCCAAGCCGAAAAGAAGGCGCGCCTTCTCTCAGATATGTTCCTTGCCCAGCCGTTCGAGTGGAGCGGCAAGGCGCTCGCCCTCTCGTTTGCCTATGGCGTGCATGCCTTCAAAAAGGGTGAAGACGCCGATCTCGCCATGGCGAACGCGGATAAGGCGATGTACGCGGCCAAACGCGAAAAGAGCGCGAAGCCGGCATAGTAGCCGATCGCTACGCAATAATGTCGGGCAGGTTGTCGTCTTCGATGCGCGAGATCAGGTCGCGCAGCATCAGCTTGCGCTTCTTCATCCGCGTTAGGTGCAACTGATCGTGTGCGCCGTCCGCGATCAGCGTCCGAATCGCCTCGTCCAACTCGCGGTGTTCTTGGCGCATCAGCGCGAGCTTGTTCGACGTAACCTTGTCGAGCGAATCATTCGCTTGCGTGACCCCGGACGCAGAACCGCTACTCACAACGGTCAAACCGTTGCTTTCCCCGCCCTCTCCATCTTTTGACGATGTCATGATGCGCGAACGAGCCAGCTTTGCACTTCGATCAGAGGTGGAATTCTACCATAACGCGACTTCTTATGTCTCGCTGCTTTCGCACTGCGAAATGGGCAAAACGCTTTAGATTCAAATACTAAACGCGCGGCGGCGTCCTTCGGTGTATTAACGCAAGATTTTTGTTGATCGAATGTTTGTCGCTGACATCCACGCAAATTTGTGCTTAAGTGTCGCACTCTGACAACGGAGGCACTTACATGGCCCTAGAGTCGCATATCCAGGAACTCGCGGACAAGCACCACAAACTCGAAGAACTCATCCACGACGAACTCCATCGACCTCTCCCCGACGATCTGACGCTAGCAGAACTCAAAAAGCGCAAACTTCGACTCAAGGAAGAAATCGAACGCCTCCGAACACAGCTTCACTGAAGGCCGTTCAGCCACTCATACACAGGTGACAATGCGTTTCGAATGGCGTCGCAATACGGCGGCGCCACAGCATGATGGCCGCATCATTCGTACGCTCAATCGCCTTTTTGAAACGCGGCAGGCGTTAGGCCGAACTGCGTCTTAAACGCGCGAGTGAAGTGTGCCTGATCAAAGAATCCGGAAGCCGTTGCGATGTGCGCAAGTGGAATCTGCCGCTCGCGGATGAGGAGCGCCGCGTGCGCAAGTCGCCGCTGCCGGACATAGTTGCCGACCGACAGACCGAAGCGGTTCCGGAAGACTCTGGCAAGATGAGGACCGCTAACGCCGGCGTTTCGCGCCAGTGAGGCGAGCCGAAGCTCGCCGGACGGCTCGGCCTCGATTTGGTCCAGTACGGCGGCTAACCATCCTTGATGTCCCCTAAGAGCCAGTTCACCCAACCGCACGGCGCTGCTGACTAGCTCAAGAACCAAGCTTTCGACGGCCGTGGGCGCACTCGCGTCCGATTGCGGCAGTTCGACCGCGAGTTCTTGACCGAGCCTCGAAAGGCGCTGCGTCCTGCAATGGACGTGCGTATCGATAAGATCGTCGAATCCGTTTGCCTCCAACCACGCTCTGCGCGGGACAAAACTGAGACAGAGCCCTCGCATTCCGGAGAAGCGGTTGGAGTGCACGCAATCCGGCGGTCGGATGAGCAGGCTCCCGGCGTCACAGTATTCGTGTCGCGACCCTGACGTTTCCTCAAACCCGCCTTGCAGCGTCAAGCACCACAGATACTCGTCTTCGTGACGATGCGCCGGAACCGACTCACGCGGGGCATGCACTCCCAAGCTGAGCGCGAAACCGCCGAAATCGCGCTGCGCCAGCGGTCGACCGTAAGTGCTCAAGGCAGGCAGAAGGGCGATGTCCATCGATCCACCGAATGTCACAACCGTACAATACGGGCCCGGACCGTCGGAAGATGCTCCTCAAACGGCACAAGTTAGGTGGATTCCGATGTCATCACGCATCTTTGTATTTGCATTAGCAGGTGTCGGGCTGAGCCTTGCACTTATGCCATTAATTTCGCTCGGCTCGTTTGCGGCGGCGATGCCGGACGCCACGTTCGACGCGGGCGAAGACGCTCTGATCGCCGCGAAGTTTGACGAAGCGCGCCGGATCTACGCCGCCGCCGCCGCATCGCCTGCGCAGCCGCCAAAGGATCGCGCGGCCGCCCTTCGCCAGCTTGGCGTCATGTCGTGGCGCCTATACGCCGACGCCGCAAGCGCCGAACGCTACTTCGCCGAGGCACT
>JANOFM010000258.1:0-26277 GCA_031413635.1 Alphaproteobacteria bacterium
TGACGGCACGTGATGGCAGGTGATGCCATGTGATGGATCCGTGATGGCAGTTTTGGCGGAATTCCGCGGATGTGATGGCGTGATGGCACGGATTAGATTTTGCATTTCATATGTCGATGCGGCGGCCCGAGGTTTTTCAACCGGGGCTCCAACTGAGACACGCGTTGTGGGACACCGGACCCCTGTCACCCGTGTCACCTTTCCACGGGCAAAGCGGGCCGCCCCCTCACCGCTTGGGCGCCACTTTGCCCTTCAGCTTCATCACATAGCCGATGACCTGTGCCACCGCCTTGTAGTGCTCGGGCTTGATCGTCTCGTCCACGTCGACCGAGGCGTAGAGCGCGCGGGCGAGCGGCGGGTTCTCCACGATCGGCACCTTGTGCTCCGCGCCGATTTCGCGAATTTTGAGCGCGATGGCGTCCATGCCTTTGGCAACGCACACCGGCGCGCCCATCTTGCCGGCCTCGTAAGACAGCGCCACCGCATAATGCGTCGGGTTCGTGATGATGACCGAGGCTTTCGGCACCGCCGCCATCATGCGCCTGCGCGCGCGGTCCGAACGGATTTGCCTCAGGCGCCCCTTCACGATCGGATCGCCTTCGTTTTGCTTGTGCTCGTCGCGCACTTCCTGGCGCGTCATTTTCAAGCGGCGCAGGCGCTCGAAATACTGCCAACCATAGTCGGCCATCGCGATCACGCCCAAAACAGCGAGCGTCGCGTACAGAATTTGCATCGTCAGCTCTTGCACGAACGGCAGCAACAGCCCCACCGGCAAGGTCACCGCCATCAGTATCTGATCGCGCGCTGGCCACAACACCGCCCAAATCGCCGCCGCCGCAAGACCCGTCTTGAGCAGACCCTTGACGAAATTGACCAGCGCCGCCCGCCCGAACAGTTTCTCGAAGCCTTTCATCGGATTGATGCGCGAGATATCGGGTTTAAGCTTTTCCGTGGCAAAGACCGGCGCATGCTGAATCCAGTGCGCGCCCACCCCGGCCACAACCAGCAAAGCGAATGGCAACGCCAATATCCAGAAAATATGAAGGGCGATACCCTCGAGCATCCCGCCCGCGGACTCGCTGTCGAGCGACATCGCATGCGGTTGGGCGAGAAACCCCGTCATCATCTGGCGCAGACTTGTCGCCGTCGACGGTCCCCAAATCGCAACGAACGCGGTCGCTGCCGCCAACACCAGCCACGCCGAAATATCGGGCGATTGGGTGACGTCGCCCTTGTCTTGCGCTTCTTGTAGCCGGGTTTGACTGGGTAATTCGGTCTTCTGCGCGTCGTCGCGATCGTCAGCCATGGTCGTGCGCGGCCGTTAGTGCGCGACAAACAGTTGCGCGTGGGTCGTAAACGCATCGAGAAACCACAGCATCATCGTCGAAAGCGACAGGGCCAGAAGCACGAACCCCGCCAAAATACTCAACGGCATCGCAATAAAGAAAATCTGCAACTGCGGCATCATCCGCGACAACACGCCGGCCGCGCCGTAAAGCACCAAACCGAAGACGAGAAACGGCGCCGACATCTGCAGCCCGACCGTGAACAGCCCCGATACCGCGCCGATCGCAAGTTTCAGCATCCCGTCCGCCGGCGGCAGATGACCCGGCGGAAACGCCGTGTAGGAATTCTCGATCCCCGCAATCAACAGATGATGAAGATCTGCCGCGAAAATCAGAACGATCGCCAACATCGAAAGGAACATCGACACTAAGGCGCTCTGCGTGCCTTGGCTCGCATCGAAAGTTTGCGCAAAGGCAAGTCCGGTCTGCGTTGCGATCACGTTGCCGGCCACCTGCACCGCGCTCATCACCATGCGCAGCACCATGCCGATGGCAAGGCCGGTGATAGTCTCCGAAACGACCAAGCCCATCATCGTCAACGGTTGGCCGGCCGCGCCCACGGGATAGAGTTCGCCCACCACCGGCGCCATGACCAACGTCAACGCCAGCGCCAGCATCAGGCGCGCCCGCGGCGGAATAATCGCCTCGCCCAGCGCCGGCAACGTCGTCACCATCGCACCGACGCGCGCAAACACCAGCGAATAGGTCAGAATGTCGCCCGGCAGAATATCTTTGAGCGGCAGGTCCATCGCTGATGACGCCGTCAGTGCGCGATGATGCGCTGAACGATATTGTCCATCAAACCCGACATCGACGCCGCCATGAACGGCAGCAGAAGAATGACGGCGGCGAAGATCGACAAAATCTTCGGCACGAAAACGAGCGTCGCTTCTTGAATCTGGGTCAACGCCTGCAAAATGCCGACCGCCACGCCCACGATAAGACCCACGATCATCACCGGCCCCGCCACGACGACGAGGACCCACATCGAATCGCGTGCAAGATCGAGTGCTTCCGCGCCGTTCATAATACTGAAGTCCCTTCGTCGTTTTGCATCAGATCGGCATACGCATGATGTCTTGATAGGCCGAAATCACCCGGTCGCGGATTGCAACGACGGTTTCCAACGTCATCTCGGCCGCGTTGACCGCGGTCACGACGTCGACGAGATCGCCCTTGCCTTGCACGACCGAGGCCGCTTTTGCTTCCGCCGCACGTCCCGCGCTCACCGCGTCGTTCATAACGCCGGTCAGCAACTCGCTGAACGACGACCCCGGTGCCGTCGCCCCGCCGGCATCGCCGCCGCCGGCGGCCGCCGCCATCTTGGCGGCTTGCGCATAGGCATTCAGCGCAGCGGAATTTATCGGAGCGGCCATCGCTTAACCCTTTCCGGCGTTCTAGCGTTTCAACAGGTCGACGGTACGCGCCATCATCGTGCGCGCATTGTCGATCACGCTCAGATTGGCTTCATAGGCGCGTTGCGCCTCGCGCATGTCCATCATTTCGACCAGCGCGCTGACATTCGGCATCTTGACGTAGCCGCGTTCGTCCGCCGCCGGATGGCCCGGCATGAATTGCTCGCGGAAGTTCGAACTGTCGTGAACGATGCCGGACATCTTCACCGTCTCGGCCCCCGTTGCGCGATCGAGTTCCGCCTTGAATACCGGAACTTGCCTTCGATAGGGATCCTCGCCCGCCACCGACGCGGTCGACGAAGCGTTCGCCAAGTTTTCGGCGATCACCCGCATGCGCTCCGCTTGGGCGCGCATGCCCGAAGCGGCGATCATCATCGATTTCATCGTTTCCATCGGCGTTGTCCTTCAATTAGCCGCGCGAACCCAAAGCGGTGCGCCACAACGAACCCATTTTCTTGTAGAGGCCCGCCGCTTCGGCGTACGCCATTTGCGTCTGGGCCACTTTCATCATCTGCTCCTCCACCACGACGGCGTTGCCGTCCGGCGAGGATTGCGAGTCGGGCATGGCGATCGCATGAAACGATCCGCCCGCGGACGAATTGCCGCGCAAATGCTGTTTGTTCGTCGTCGTCAACCCGCCGCGCGTCGCTTCCGACACCGCCGACGCGAAATCCTTTTCGTTGAGATCCATCGGCGTAAAGCCCGGCGTCGATGCGTTCGCGATGTTGCGCGAAAGCACGCTCTGACGGTCGTTCAACCACGTCATCTTCTGTTGCAACATGTTCAGAAGCGGAATGTCGCCGAAACTCATTGGATGCGTCCCATGCCAACTCACTTGACCGGCGGCAGTTTTTGCCCGGGACGCTTAAAGCCGGTTTAATATTGTCGGAAATATTTGAGGCAACGCATTCGTAAGACCAAGAAATCTCAAGCGTCCGTTGAGCCGGGCTCGCAAGCACGTGCAGTCTTTACCTTGCGGTAAGCAGGAAAATTCTGCCTTATCTTTAGCCGGGCTTAAGGTTACTGCCTCATTCTCCCCCTCAATTCCTTGGCCTCAAAGAGACGGACATGGACGACCCGACCCAGTATCTGCGTTTCGCCGCTGCGCTGATTTTCGTTCTGGCATTGATCGGTGCCATTGCGTTCGTGGCGCGTGCCTTCGGCTTTCTCAATCCGATGCAACGCAAGCCCGGCGACCGCCGCCTTTCTATGATCGAAATGCTCTCGCTCGATCCGCGCCGGCGCATTGTTCTCGTGCGCCGCGACGACAAGGAATATCTGATCCTTCTGTCGCCCACCGGCGAAACCGTGCTCGAAAGCGGCATCGACGTTCGACATCCACTCGATGCGCCGATGTCCGGTTCGACTTTTCTGACGATCAAAACGGAACCAAGATAGTGAACGTGCTGCGCCTCTCGCTCCTTTCGCTTGCCGCGCTCGCCATGCTTGTCGAGCCGGCATCGGCGCAACAAGTATCGATCGACCTCGGTCAAGGCAGCGGCATGACCGGGCGGCTCGTCCAGCTTGTAGCTCTCATCACCATCCTCAGCGTCGCGCCGTCGATCCTGATCATGGTGACGAGCTTCGTGCGCATTGTCGTGGTGCTCTCGCTCTTGCGCACCGCCATCGGCATTCAACAAAGCCCGCCGAACAGCGTCATCATAGCGCTGGCGCTGTTTTTGTCGGCATTCATCATGACGCCGACCTTGGAGAAGGCCTACGCCGACGGCATCGAACCGCTCATGGCCGAGAAAATTCTCCCCGCCGAAGCTTTCGCCAAAACCGCGGCGCCGATCTCGGCATTCATGCTCAAGCACGTGCGCGAGAACGACCTCAAGCTGTTCTTCAATCTCGCCAAGCAATCTCCGCCCGCGACCGCGGCCGAAACGCCGCTGCGCATCCTGATCCCGGCCTTCTTGATCAGCGAGCTCCGGCGCGCCTTCGAAATCGGCTTTCTCTTGTTCATACCGTTCCTGGTCATCGACCTCGTCATTGCCTCGCTCTTGATGGCCATGGGCATGATGATGCTGCCGCCGGTGACGATCTCGCTGCCGTTCAAGCTGATCTTCTTCGTGCTTGTCGACGGCTGGGCCCTGGTCGCAGGCAGCCTGGTGCAAAGCTACGGCGTCGGGTGACTTAAACCGCGCGCCACTGCCTTTGCGCGCCGGGAATACGCAACGCCTCTTCGCGTTCCTCGACCAGCCGCCCGATATGTTGCGCGATGCGCATGGCGCCGCGCCCATCCAGGTTCATCCGGCCGGCGGCAGCCATTGCCCGCAAGCCTTCGCTGTCCGAAAGCAATTCCGCGACGGTCGCAGCGATCAATGCCCCGTCGACCCTGGACGCCACACCAAGCGATACGCCCATGCCGGCAGCCTCGAACGCCGACGCCGATAGAGCGTCGTCTTCGCGCTGGCACAGATAGACCGCGGGAACGCCAAGCGCCCCCAACTCAAAGGCGGCCTCGCCGAAGCCGATAAGCGCCAAGTCGGCCTGTGCCATCAAATGGGGCAATTCATTGGCGCTTCGCACCAAACTCAACTTCGGCGCAAACTTCTCGACCTCGACGTCGAGCCGCGGATCGGCATTCGCAGCCGCGACGATAGTCACATCGAAGTCTTCGTCGAGCGCCATCAGCGCTCTAACCGCAAGCAGCGTTAAGGCGTGCTCGTCCGCGCGACTAAGCGACACGACGACACGCTTGCGGCCCACCTTCGTCGCCTGTGCCGGCAATACATTCCGCGCCGGCACCACCCATTCCCAACCGACGCAAGGCTCGGACTCCGCCCCTCGCCAGTCCAAACCAAAGACTTGCGGCGTCGGCGCATAGAATGCCGCGTCCGCCGACAGCCGGCGCGAACTCATATCGTCAAGTGTCGCCACGATCATATCGGCGCCGCGCAACCGCATGACCGATGTCGCCGACAAATCCGTTGCGACATCCAAGACCATCGCCACCGGTTGATGCCGCTCGGCGAGTTCAAGCAGCCAATCGATCTCTTTCCCGCCCGCAGGCATCGTATCGATCGCAAAACCTTCGGTTTGCACCAGTGCCGACGCCTCCGTATCGCCCAGCACCGCAAAGCGAACGCCGTACCCTTGCCGGTCGCGCAGCGCACGCGCCACACGCTGACACCGGCGAACATCGTCGCAGCGCATCACGACCGTACCGCTCGACTGCGTTGCCGTTTTCTGCTGCACGTGCGCGTTGAGATCGAGCAGCAACGGCTCGCGATTGAGCAGCGCCACAAGATCGGTCAGCGTCGCTTCGCCCGCTTGCGCGTGCAGCCGCGCGTAAACCGCCTCGATAAACGTCACATCCGCCGGCGTGTCGATCGAGAGCCGCGCCCCCTTGAACGCCCACTTCTGTGGCAGATCGATGTAAGCCACCTTCACGAATTCCGGATGCATCTTGAAATAGGCCGAGACATGTTCGCGCGCGACCGGGTCGTCGTGCGCCCTCACCACAAGCTTATCGAGCGCCACGCGCGACATGCAATCGGCGCCGTCATGGATGGCCGACAAGCCGTCCTTCAGCATCACAAAGTCCGATTGCGTCCGCATCATCTCGCGGATCAGGAAATCGACGAAACCCGCATCCACCAATGGCGCATCCGCGCACACGCGCACGACAACATCAGGATCGACAATGTGCGCGGCGAGTGCAAACCGGCCGAGCACGTCGTCCTCGGGCCCACGCACCACCACCGCGCCTTGCGCCTGGGCATAGGCTGCGAGCACATCGTCGGACGGATCGCTCGTTGTTGCGACGCAAATCGTCTCGATCAATTCCGACTTCTTCAGGCGATGCAGGATATGCCACAACAGCGGTTGACCCACGATCGGCTTCATCACCTTGCCCGGCAGGCGCGTCGAACGCATCCGGGCCTGAACGAAGGCGACGATGTGGGGCTTCTTTGGCATGTGCGTCTCGAAAGTTTGTTGGGCGACATCCGGTGTGCTTGCGCGGCCGGCAAGGCCTAACAATTCGTCAACACCCGTTAACTAATTCTAAAGCTGCAACCGTTACCAAGGTGATAACGCGACCCAAGCAAGAGGGCCCTGGTGACCGCTTCGCCACAACGCAAGACCCAAAGCATCGACGACGGAACTCATCGCGGCGCCGTCATCGATCGCGTCAACGGTTACAGCGTCGTTGCGTGCGAACCCTGCGGCTTTCGCCATGTGCTGCCGTTGCCCTCGGCCCGCGATCAACGCGAAGCGTACGAAGAAGTCTATTACCGCGACGAGAAGCCGTCCTACATGGCGCACGCGCACGACGACGCGGAATGGTCGCGCCTGGGCTGGAACGATCGCCTGTCGCTATTCGAGGATTTGCTCGAACACGACACGACGAAAGACCTCGGCGTTCTCGACATCGGCTGCGGGCCCGGCTGGTTCTTGAAGGCCGCCGCCGACCGCGGCTGGAAAACCCAAGGCATCGAACCGTCGAAACAAGCGGCCCGGCACGCCCGCGAATTGGACCTCGACATCGCGACCGCGATGTTCGACGAAACGACGGCGCCGAAACTCGCGCGCTGCGATGTCGTGCATCTCAACAACATGCTCGAGCACGTCGCCGACCCGGCCGCGCTCTTGCGCCTTGCCATCGGCCGTGCCTGGCCCGGTGGTTTGGTCTGCGTCGGCGTGCCCAACGACTACAACGCTTTGCAGGAGGCCGCGCGCGCTTCCGGCACGAAAGCCTGGTGGCTCGCGCCGCCGCATCACCTGAACTATTTCGACTTCGCCTCGCTCGAAGCATTGCTCGAACGCTGCGGCCTCGAAGTCGTAGAGACGCTGACGAGCTTTCCGATGGAGCTGTTCTTGCTCATGGGCGACAACTACGTCGGCGACGAAGCGCTCGGCAGCGCTTGCCACGCGCGGCGCAAGAAATTCGATCTCAATCTGGAAAAAGCGGGCTTGGGCAAGGTCCGGCGCAAACTCTACGGCGCGCTAGCCAAGGCGGGCCTCGGCCGCGAGGCCATCATCGTCGCCCGCACGGCAAAGGTTTAGTCGCCATGGGCGTTCACACCAGGCCGTTCTTCGTCGTCTCCTCCGGCCGTTCGGGCACGGCGATGATGGAGCGTCTGTTCACCGCCTTTCCGCAAGTCGAGATGCACCACGAGTACATGCTGAGCCACATTCAACCGGCGGCTGTAAAGTACCATATGGGTCTCATCGGCCTGGGCGAAGCGACGCACGCGCTACGCGCCACCCACGCCGCCGCGGTGCACTATTCGCAGTCGCCGCTCTGGGGCGATTCGTCGAGCAACCTGTCGTGGCTTATTCCGGTTCTCAATCGCTTGTTCCCGGAAGCAAGATTTATTCATCTGACGCGCGACGGCCGAAAGGTAGCAAGTTCCTATCTCCACAAATTCGGCGATGACTGTTACGAGCATCAGGCGACGGCCGCGATGCAGCGCTACTACGACTCGCGCGGTGAACTTCCCGCACCGCCGCCCGAGAAAAAATATTGGTGGCCCCTGCCTCCGCGCGGCCACGTTCAGGAACCCGAGTTCCTGACCTACAACCAGTTTCAGCGCATCTCGTTCCATTGGGCCGAAGTCAATCGCACGATCATCCACCACCTCGACGCGATTCCCGCCGAGCGCCGCCATTCGGTACGTCTCGAAGACCTTGTCGCGCGCGGCGATGTCCGCCAGCAATTCCTGAACTTCCTGGGGTTGCCTTGGGACGACCGCGTCATGGGCTTGTTGAACCGGCCGCACAACATCGGACGCCCGGAAGACTACCCATTGACCGGCGAGCAATCCGAACAGTTCCACCTGATCGCGGGCGATGTGATGAAAATGCTCGGCTACGACCGCCGTCCGGAGTATCGCGTCGCCTACTAACCTCAACTTAACCACGCGGGCGGCAACCTGATCGCCAAGGCTGGGGCGCTACGCCCGCGCATGCCATGGTTGGGGTTACATGTCAGCATCCTGCGATCTCTGCAGCCATTCGTCGCTGGAGCAAGTCTACGCCACGCGAAATTCCGGCGGCAAGCGAACCGTCTGGCTCTGCACCCATTGCGGCCTCCTGCAAAGTCTGCCGCGGGCCGATCGCAGTCTGCCCAAAACCGGAACCCCTCCCGCCTCCCGCGCGAAAACCTTCCGCGCCGAGGCGACCCTTGCCACGCTGAAGCCATTTCTGCCCAGAACCAAACACTTGCGCGTGCTTGACGTGGGCGCCGGACACGGCGCCTTCGCGCTGGAATTGAAAGGTGCCTATCCCAAGGCAAGGATGATCGGCATCGAGCCCGACGCGCGCGCCGCCGCCACATGGGCAGGCAAACCCGGCTTCACCTGGTTGAACGCCCGCGTCGAAGACACGCGCCTCGAAGCCGAGGGCTTCGATCTCGTCCATTCGTGTCACACGCTCGAACATCTGAAGAGCGCGCGCGAGGCCCTATCGGCTCACCGCGCCGCGCTCGCGCCCAGCGGCTATCTCTTCCTCGAAGTACCCAACATCGCGTCCTTGTCCGCCCGCGATATCGTCGACGAGTTTTTCTGCAACGAGCATCTCTATCACTTCTCCGCGCGCACGCTTTCGCGCCTCCTGACCTCTTGCGGCTTTCGACCGATCGCAATTGCAAACCCGCGCGACACGGCGAACATCACCGTTGTCGCCGTCAAGTCGGAACCGATGGCTTCCGATATTGCCGCCGACCCGCGCGAAGTCGAGGCAGCGGCGGCTTTGATTTCCGCCTACCAGGCCTCGCGCATGAACAATCTCGCGACCCTGGCCCATGTCGCGCGCGCCATTGACGCCATGGCCCCGCGCAAGGTGGCCGTATGGGGCGCAGGGCGCCTCTTGACCCGCCTGATCGCAAACGGCGGCTTGCGGCCTCAGTCACTGACCGCGATCGTCGACAAACACATCACCCGCTTCGCCAACCAAGCGCACGGCATCCGCCTGACGCCGCCCGAAGATCTCGCGCGCGTCAAGCCGGATGTCGTCGTCGTCATGTCGCACAGCTTATCGAACGACATCCGCGAAGAAGCGCAAGTCCACGCGCCTGGCTGCGAAGTCATCGCCTACGCGGAACTATTGGCGCGCGCGACGGCACACGCCGCTTAGGCCAACATATCCCAGCCAAGCGGTTCGCCGAACGCCAGATCGCGCGCCGCCGTTCGCCCCAACACCTCGGGCAAGAATTTCGGCGCAAGACCATTGCCCGGCCGGATCGAGCGCACATGCGAGGATGTGAGTTGCGTTCCTCTGGCGACATTTCGCACGACATAAAGCGATCGGCGATGCGCCGCCGTCTTCTGTTCGCTCTCCTGCCGCTCATAGGTGACGCCGCCCAGCGCCTGCCAGGCACCGCGGCAATCCTCGACCAAACGCTTCAGCTCGTGCGGTTCCAGCGAAAACGCCGAGTCGTGTCCGCCGTCCGCCCGCGACAGCGTCACGTGCTTCTCGATAATGCTCGCCCCTTGCGCAACCGCCGCGATTGCGGCGGCGACCCCGAGCGTATGATCGGACAAGCCCGTCGTCACGCCGAACGCTTCGGCCAGATGCGGAATGGTCCGCACATTCGCCTGCTCGATCGGCGTCGGATAGCCGCTGACCGCGTGCAACAGCGCGATCTCGCGTGCGCCGGACTTGCGCGCGGCAGCGACTGCTTCGCCGATCTCGGCCAGCGAGGCATTGCCCGTCGCCATGATCATCGGCTTGCCGCACCGTGCCATCGTTTCGATCAACGGCAGATCGATCAGCTCGAACGAGGCAACCTTATAAGCCGGCGCGCCAAGCTGCTCGAGCAGCTTCACAGCGGTCGCATCGAACGGCGTGCTGAAAACGATGACGCCGCGCTTGCGTCCGCGCGCAAACAGCGCCTCATGCCATTCCCACGGCATATGCGCTTCGTCATAGAGCTTGTGCAACGTATAGCCGCGCCAAAGCCCCTCGGTGATTTTGAACTCAGGCCGGTCCGCGTCGATCGTGATCGTGGCGGCCGTATAAGTCTGAAGTTTGACCGCATCGGCGCCCGCGTCCGCCGCCGCGTCGACCAACGCCAGCGCGACGTCGAGATCGCCGCGATGGTTCGCCGACATTTCCGCCACGATGAACGGCGGATGATCCCGGCCGATCTTCCTGCCGGCGATAACAATCTCGGGTGAAGCGCCCATCAGGCAATCTCCTTGAGTGCAAGACGTTCCAGCGCCGGCTCGATATCGGTGAACGATGCGAATTCGGCGATGGGCATCGCTCCCCGCGAATTGTCGACCGCTTTAAACCGCCCGCCACGAATGCGAATCGATGCAATACCCAGTGCCGCAGCTGCCGCCATATCGGCATGCGGCGCATCGCCGACGATCACGGCCTCCCGCGGCTCCGCTTTGAGATGCTCAAGCGCCCGCACGAAGCCGCCGGTCGCGGGCTTCGGCGCCTGCTCTTCCGAACAATAAACGACCGTCTCGACAAAGCGTTCGACACCCAGTGCCGCAACCTTCAACTGCTGCATGCTCGCAAGCCCGTCGGTCACGATCGCCAAGCGATACAAGCGACGTAACCGCGTCAGCACCTCGACGACACCCGGATAAAGCGAAATATGCGGCCGATGCGACCGATAGAGTCCCACGAGCTTTGCGACATCTTCATGCCTCGCCGCAAGCCCAAGCTCGGCGAGCACCGTATCGAACACGCGGCCGCGACCGGAACGATCGAGCTCCGTCAGCAACGTGCGCTCTATCATAGGGGCAGGACGGTCGCTCGATCGGGCCAACTCAATAGCCACAGCCGCAAACCCGCTCTCTACATAGTGCCGCTCGTCGTAGAGCGTATCGTCTAGATCGATGAGGAGCGCCTTCACTGCACGCGCTCCATCGCGGCGAACTCCGCCTCGGGCACCAACACATCATCGCTATAGCGCAGCATCGTCAGGCCGAAACGGATCGGTCGCTCTCGCCGCGCGGCATCCGCGCGTCCGCTGAGAAGCTCGACAATACGCCGCGGCGAATCGAGCCCGGCGGCAATCGACAAGTTCGACGCGCCGCCGAACCGCGGATTGACCTCGACGAAACGCAAATCGCCGTTTTCGAGCACGAACGCCTGCACCACATTGTGACCGACCAGGCCCAGTGCTTCGCTGAGCGCCAGCGACGCATCGCGCAGCTTCGGTTGGTTCTCCACCCGCGATTTCACCGCCTCGCCGTCGCGCACCATCAGGCGCCGCCGCGTCACCGCCTCGATGGGACGTCCGCGAAGATCCAACAAGACGTCGATCGTGTACTCCGGCGCATTGATCATGTCTTGAATGACAAGACCCGCTCGTTCGGCGCCGAGCGCGGTCCACGCCGCAACGTCGGCGATAGCACCGGCGCCCCGCCCGCCCGCACCCCGCGCCGGTCGCACAAAAACCGGAAAGCGTTGCGGCTTTTCGTTTGATTCAAACACCCGCGCCACCGGAAAACCGTTGCTGGCGCAGAACGTCACAAAGCGGCGCTTGTCCTGAACAATTGCAAGCGTCTCGGGTGAAGGCGCCAAAATCGTCGCACCGATTGCCGCAAACCGCGACTTAAGGCCGGCCAACACCGCGATCTCCGCGTCGCGCGTCGGCACGATCAAACGCACCTGATGTACCTTCACCACGCCCTCAAGCGCCTCGGCGAAAGTCGGGTCGTCGGATCGAGGTAGCAGAACGCCAATGTCGGCTGCGAACAGTGCCGCATTGTCGCGAGCCAAATCGGCCGCAATCACGCGCCCACCGAACTCCGCGACGGCGGCCTGGAATGAACGCACCAAAAGAACTTTGGCGGCAGCACTGAGTATAAGGACATTCATGGCCCACGCCCTCAGGCAGCATCGGCGGCAAGCCGCGCGCGCTCGAAGTCGATCAGACAACCGATGCCGTCCTCGATGCTCGTCGCCGGCACCCAACCGGTCAGCGCCTTGAGTTTCGTCGTATCGGCAACACTTGCCTCGTACACCGGCTCCTGCTCGCCGGTAAGCACCAGACCGCGCGTGGCGTTGATCTTGCGGGCAAGCGCATCGACCACATCGCCAACCGAACGCGCACGTCCGGTTCCGAGATTAACGACGCTGTGGCCAGGCCGCGCCGCATCCGCCAAACGCACAAGCCCCGCGGCCACGTCGCCGGCAAAAATATAGTCGAAACGATTCTGCGCGTTGTAAAGCGCGATGGGTTCGCCATTGAGCAAACTGCGCGTCCACCGCGACACGACATCGCGCGAGCCGCGGCCGTAAACGCGATAGATACGCGCCGAGACGGCCGACAACGGGCGCCGATCGACATGTGTGAGAAAATCGATCTCGGACTCGGCAAGATACTTCGCCGCCCCGCACAGATTGCGTGGCTGCACGGCGTCGCTTTCAACGAGCGCGCGCGCAACGTCTTGTGCCGCATCGAAGAGATAGAGATCGGGCCGGTAAATCAGATAGCTCGACGCGAACACGTAGCGGCGCACACTGTCGATCGTGCGTAACGCTTCATGCAGGCGATGCGTGACCGCCAAGTTGTCGCGCGCATTTACGTCCCAGAATCCGGGCTCCTCGCGGCTGCGTTCGAACGCGGCAGCGAGATGAAACACCGTGTCCGGCGCAAAGGCCGCAATCTCGTCCATGCCGCCTTGAGAGAGCTCGACGCGCAAGAAACGAACCCGCGCGGCTCGCGCCGGCTCGAGGTCGTCCCGGTCGAGCGCGAGAATCGTGCAACCGCGCGCAATCAAGCGATCGAGCAATTCGCGCCCGATCACGCCGGCGGCGCCCGTGACTACAACACGATCCATCCTTGTGGCCTTCAACATGGCGCCAGAACCCTCTCGAGCAGCATTGCGTCGATCACCCGTTCCGCACCGCGCCCGTCGATCAAACCGCCGCACGCCGACGCAAGCGCCGACCGCGCGGATCGATCTTGCACCAGCGCGTGGACTTGCGCCGCGAACGCCACATCGTCCAGCACATCGAAGGGCCCAACGTGAATGCACCCCTGAACATCGGCAAGACGCCGCGCCAGCGCCTCCTCTTGCGGACCGACCGTGCCCAGCACCATCGGCGTCGACAGGAACGCCGCCTCCCACGCCGTCACGCCCGCGGTCGAAATCAGCAGATCGACCACTTTCAGAAAGCGTGCCATGTTTGTCACGCAGGCGTTGACCGTCACCTTGACGGTTGCAGCGGCCGCCGCCGTGCGAATCTCGCCGAGCATCGGATTGGCCGGACCGGCAATCACATCGATCTCGATATCCTTGAAGCGCTCGTCGTCAAGCACGCCAACCAGCCGCCGCGTCTGGCCGGCCGGGTCCGCACCGCCGAGTGCTACTCCTATCCGTCGCACCTTCGACGAAACCTCGCGCACCCAACCGCGCCAGGGCCAAAATTCCTCGCGCAGCAAAAAAAAGTCGAGGCCCAATAGACGACGTGTCGAGGCTCGCTCCGCCGCATAGAGCTCGGGCGACGCATGCAAATTCTGATTGAGCACGATAGCGGCATCGGTGCGCCCACGTATGCCCAGATCGTCGATGAGCAAGACGTTCGCACCCGCGCGCTTCAGCCGCCCGACGTAAGGCGAATGGAAATCGTAGCCGTCGACCACGATCCACGATGAAGCAAAGCGCGCCGCGATCGCTGCCGTCTCGTCGGCGTCGCCGTCCGATCCTATCTTGGACGATACGCTCTCGATCCTCGCATCGGCGCTCGCCTTGACGCGTTCGACGATGCCGCTTGGGCACTCGGCCGTAGCCAGAACCGGCACGCCGCCACGCGCGCGCCACGCCTGCATCAGAGCAAGGCAACGCATGACGTGACCCGCGCCCGATTGCGCCCCCGCATCCGCGCGAACGATCATCTTGGCGCCGTCCAGAGATGATTGCGGAAATTTGGCCGTACCATGCATGGGAAAATCTTCAGCCGATCACGGCATAGGAGGTAAGCGGCGAGTAGGCCATGCGCTTGAGCGCGACGCGGTCCAAGCCAAGCGCCTCGCGCACCGCGATCGTCTCGCCCGGAAACGTCGCGCAATTGAGTTCGTCGAACGCAATCACGCTGCCTTGCGTCAAATGAGGTTTGATCGCTTCAAGGCAGGCTTTGGTCGGCGCATAGAGATCGAAGTCGAAATAGACCAGCGCAAATATCGTCTCGGGATGGCGAACCAGATACGCCGGCACCGTCTCCATCGCATCGCCGGCAACAAGTTCGAATTTTCGAATATGAGGGATCGGGGATTGGCGTTCGTGGAAGGAAAGCAACTCCTCCAGCGTTGTCGCCCAATCCTCCGCAACGCCGTAGGCGCCTTTGCGGATGGCCGGATTGGCGCCGTCTTCCGCGGCGACCGAGGGAAAACCATCGAAGGTGTCGAAACCTATGATTTTCCGGTTGAAATTATGCGGCTCGTAAATCCCTCGCAGCGATGAAAACAGCGCCAGGTTTTGCCCCCAACGCACGCCGAATTCGGCGATCGAGCCGTGCACCGGCACGATGAGCTTGTAGAGCTCGTGGATGAACAGAACGCGCGACAATGCCTGGCGCGGCATGTAGAGACCGAGATTGTAAAGCAATTCCGAAGACGGAACGGGCGAGCCTCTCAGCCGCTCGGCCATTTGAACAAACGAATCCTTTTCCTCCGTCGGGCTCCCGCTCGTGGCGACGAGATGGGGTGTCGCACGCTGGCTTTGGGGCATGAGCTCCCGCCTGTCGGGTGGATCTGTTTTGCAATCATTAGGGCCGCGATGGTTAAGGTGGACCTAAAACTGCATCTCCGCGCGCGAGGAATTTCCGCACGAAACGTGCCGATTTCCGCCCGCGCCTAACCGTTTCTTCAGCATACTGGGTAAGGATGACGGCCGGTTAACTCCAGCATCCGGACCGCCATGACGCCCGCTCAACTCGCTTACGCCACCGACGACGACGAAGCCTTGCCCGATGCTCACGGCATATTCCAGCACACACGGGATTTTCTGCATCCCGCCGTAGATCTCAACGACTGCGTCGTCTTAGTGACTGGCGGCACCGGATCGTTCGGCCGGCATTTCGTCCGCCAAGTCATCGCGAGATACAAGCCCAAGAAGCTGATCATCTTCTCGCGCGACGAACTCAAGCAATACGAGATGGCGCAAGTCTTTCCCCAAGACCGCTACCCGTTCATGCGTTATTTCATCGGCGACGTGCGCAACGTCGACCGCCTTGAAATGGCCATGCGCGACGTCGACTATGTCATTCACGCAGCAGCCCTCAAGCAAGTGCCGATCGCCGAATACAACCCCTTCGAATGCATCGCGACAAACGTCATCGGCGCCGAAAACGTTGTTCAAGCCGCCATCCGCCGCGGCGTCAAGCGCGTCGTCGCACTCTCGACCGACAAGGCAGCGAACCCCATCAATCTCTACGGCGCCTCGAAGCTCGCCGCCGACAAGATCTTTGTCGCCGCCAACAACCTGTCCGGCGCCGACGGCTGCCGCTTCTCGGTCGTGCGCTACGGCAATGTCGCGGGCTCCCGCGGTAGCGTCATGCCGTTCTTTCAAAAACTGATCGCCGAAAAGGCAGACGCGCTGCCGATCACCGACGACCGCATGACGCGTTTCTGGATCACACTGACGCAAGGGGTGAACCTCGTCCTTTCGTCGCTGTCGCTGATGCAAGGCGGCGAGATTTTCGTGCCCAAGATCCCCTCGATCAGCATGTCGGAACTGGCGCGCACCATGGCCCCGCATCTGCCGCACAAAATCATCGGCATCCGTCCCGGCGAGAAGCTGCACGAGGTCATGATCCCAGCCGACGACGCGCGCCAAACGCTCGAACTCGCCGATCGCTACGTCATCTTGCCGAGCTTCTTCCCGATTCAACGCGACGCCTACATCGCCGAGGGCGCCAAACCGGTGCGCGAGAACTTCGCCTATTCGAGCGACGCCAACCCGGAACGTCTGGACGCTCGCTCGCTGCAGAGCATGCTCGCCGACGCCTACGCATGAGCGAATTCTTGCCTTATGGCCGCCAGGTCATCGAGGACGACGACATTGCCGCCGTCGTCGACGCGCTGCGCAGCGACTATTTGACGACGGGACCGCGCGTCGCCGAGTTCGAACACGCGCTCGCCTCGGTCACGGGCGCCAAACACGTCATCGCTTGCTCGAACGGCACAGCCGCCCTTCACCTAGCCGCGCGCGCACTGAATCTCGGTCCCGGCACGACGACAATCGTGCCTGCCGTGACGTTTCTGGCGACCGCCAACGCCGTGCGCCTGAACGACGGCGACGTCGTCTTTTCGGATGTCGATCCCGACACCGGCTTGATGCGCACTTCCGACCTAGCTCGCGCATTGACCCGTTGTCCGGCCGGCGCCGCAAACGCTGTGTTCAACGTTCACCTCGCCGGGCAGTGCGGCGACCTCCCCGAGATTCATGCGCTCGCCCGCCACCACCGCCTGCGCATCGTCGAAGACGCTTGCCACGCCATAGGCACGACGTACGCCAGCGGCGGACGCATCGGCGATAACGCTTTTGCCGACCTGACGTGCTTTTCCTTCCACCCGGTCAAAACCATCGCCATGGGCGAAGGCGGCGCTCTGACCACCAATGACGACACGCTGGCAAAACTCGTCGCCCGCGATCGCACCCATGGCATGACGCGCGATCCACGCGAGTTCACGCTCGCCGACGAGGCTTTCGACGAACGGAACGAAGCCCGTCCTTGGTATTACGAGATGGAATCGCCGGGTCTGAACTACCGAATCCCGGACATCCTCTGCGCGCTGGGCATCAGCCAGCTCAGGAAACTCGAACGCTTCGCGGCCCGCCGTCGCGATCTGGTTGCCCGCTACGACGCGGAAATTGCGCGCCTGTCGCCATTGGTCAAACCGCTCGCCCGCACGCCCGGCGTCGTGCCGGCTTGGCATCTCTACGTTGCTCTGATCGACTTCAAGGCGCTGCGCATCGACCGCGAAACGGTCATGCGGCGGCTGGCGTCGCAAGGTGTCGGCACGCAGGTTCACTACGTGCCGGTCTATCGCCAACCCTACTATCGTGAGCTTGACCCAAACCTCCGGCTGCCGGGCGCCGACGAATATTATCGCCGCACGCTGAGCCTACCTCTGTTCCCGTCGATGAAAGATGAGGACCCCGCCCGCGTCGTGGCGGCGTTGGCGAGTGCGCTAGAATTTTAGACCTCTTCGTCGACCTCGTGACGCATCCGCTCTTCCGCCTCGCGGCGGTATCGCGCGCGGCGCAGAATATCCTCGGACGGCCACTGCCACACGACTTCGCCCGTGCCCACGTCGACCGAACGATAGACAAAGGCTTGCGCGGCCTTGTCGCGAGATATCCGCATCTGGCGTTCGGTGGCTTTCAGAACCGAGGACTCGCCGCTATCGTGGCGTTGCTCGTTTGAATTGTGACTTTCTGTTTGCGGCTTTTTAGGCGGCTCGACGTGTTCGGCTGGACGAACGGGCGCCACCCGCGGCACCACCGGCATCGAAGTCGGCATTTGAACGGCATCGCTCACGTGCGTTCGTCCTTTCGTTGACCGCGCCGCACTCTCCCCCTCGGTATCTTCAAGTCCGGAACGGTCGCAAAGCAGCCCGTTCCGGGCCCCCGCGCGTCGGCGAGAAATGCGAGGCCGGCAGACACCCGCCGGCCTCGCAACTGCACTACAAGCTTGCTATTAACGGAACAGCGACAGCAACAGAGTCGGCGCTTGATTGGCGATCGACAGAGCCTGCACGCCCAGCTGTTGCTTTGTCTGCAACGCCTGCAAGCGCGCACTTTCAGTCGCCACGTCCGCGTCGACCAAGTTGCCGATGCCGTTCTGCAGCTCGTCGGTCAACTTGCCGATGAAGCTCTTGTGCACGCCGAGCTTCTTGGAGTCCGTACCAAGCTGGGCAAGCGCCAAGTTCAGTGCGTCCAACGAAGAGTCGATCGCCGTGATCATCGCGTCCGCGTCGACCGCGTTCGTGATCGTATCGGCGGCGGCAACGGTAACGAGCGAACCGCCAAGCGACAGATCGCGACCCGTCGCCGTGATGAACGACGTACCGTCGGTGTTGGCCAACGCCTGAATTTCGGTGTCGGTACCGTCGACGAGATTGCTTCCGTCGAACTTTGCGTTTGCCAAAGTCGTCGTGATCTGATCGCGCAGAGCGACGAATTCTGCATTGTAGGCTTCGCGCGCGTTCTGGTCGATCGCGCCGTCCACGGCGGCGAGCGCCTTTTCCTTCATTTCCTTGAGCAAGTCCGAAACGGCCTGGCCGGCGGCGACGCCCGTGTCGACGACGCTGATTGTACGGTTGAGGCTGTTGTGCACCGAGTTGAAGCCCTGCACGTCGGCACGCATGCCTTGAGCAATGGCGTAAATGGCGCCGTTATCCTTCGGGCCGTTCACTTTCAGGCCGGTGGCGATGCGGTTCTGAACTTCCGCCAGCTGCGAGCTGGTCGAGTTCAGGGTCTGAAGGGCGACCATTGCGCCATAGTTGGTATTGATCGAAAGCATCGGTGAACTCCGTTCTGGTCGTTGTTGGCGTTTTGCCATCGGAGCGTTTTGCCCCGCCGAACCGAGTTCGCAAGCAACGTACCTAAAAATCGCACGCGATTTGTTTGGAGTTCTTCAACCATCGGAATGGCCGCATTGAGCGGCATTCTGCTTTCGGTGATTTTCTGCTCACCATGCCGAGGCGCGAGTTACTCTGCGCGACGGCAAGAATTACCCGGCAAAACCTGCCGAGCCCGGCACATCTTGCCCGTTGAAAACGGAAGAGGCGGCGCCGGTTCGACGCCGCCTCAGGCAATTCTGGGATATGCCGCTTAGTTGCGGAACAAGCTCAAGATCGCTTGCGGCGCGGCGTTGGCGATCGACAGGGCTTGGATGCCCAATTGCTGCTTGGTCTGCAACGATTGCAGCCGGGCACTTTCCTTCGCCAGATCCGCATCGACCAGGTTGCCGATACCGTGCTCAAGCTCGTCCGACAACTTGCCGATGAAGGTCTTGTGCATGCCGATTTTTTTGGCATCGGTTCCCAGCTGCGACATGGCCAGGTTCAGCGAATTCAACGACGCCTCGATCGTAGAGATCATCGTGCTGGCAAACGCTGCGGTCGAAATCGTGTCGGCCGCCGTCACCGTCACGATCGCGCCGCCCAACGACAGATCGCGTGCCGCGACCGTGAGGAACTGGTTGCCGTCGGCATTGGCAAGCGCTTGAATATCCGCAACCGAGCCGTTCAACAGGTTGCTGCTGTCGAAGGACGCATTTTGCAGCACCTTCGAGATTTGATCGCGCAGAACCGTGAATTCCGAGTTATAGGCCGCGCGCGCGTTGGCATCGATCGATGGATCGCGTGCCGCCAATGCTTTTTCCTTCATGTCCCGCAACAAGTCGGAAATGCTGGTGCCGGCCGCAACCGCCGTATCGGCGACGCTCATCGTGCGGTTCAAGCTTTGGGTCACCGCGTTCAGCGCCATGACGTCCATGCGCATATTTTGCGCGATCGCCCACACTGCACCGTTGTCCTTCGGACCGGAGATCCTCAAACCGGTATTGATGTTGTTCTGGACCTTGTCCAGATCCGAGTTCGTCGAATTGAGGTTTTGGAGCGCGATCATCGCTCCGTAGTTGGTGTTGACGCTAATCATGTGCCTGGTTTCCTTCCGTTCTGGACTGCGGTGGACGCACGGTATTCGGCGCGCTCGCCCTCGTCGTTAAGTATGGCAACCGTTGTGCCAACTGGCGTAACGGCAGAAATCCCCGGAAAAAATAACCCTGCTCGCGAGCGAGCTCGATCTTTCTGCAATTCTTGCCGGGCAAAGACATGCTCTCCTGATCACTTCTTACCGGCCTAAAGCGCCGGCTGCGGCGTAAGACCGGCCATGATGGTTTTATTGACGTCGATCAGCGGCTCGAGCGTAGCGCCGGTTCGGGCGACCTCGCTCGAATAGCGCGACACCCAAAGCGACAGCGAGACGATTTGCGCGCGCAAGGCGTCGGGCAACTTATTCCCGTTGCTCGCGCAATCGGAAGCCAAGACGCTCCACATCCGGCGGTTCCAATCGAGCACATCGATCAGACCGGTCAGATCCGAGCGGCCTTTCCGGCCGGCCTCGATCAACGCCTGAGTCACCTGTGCGAACAGGCGATACTCGGTGTCGCGAGGTCGTTCGGTGCTACGCTGCGCCTTTTGATAGGCTTGGAGAGACATAAGACAACCTCACTTGCTCGAACTCGAATAACCCACGGCACTTGATAAGCGCCTTGTAGTACTGGCCTTGCAGCACGTCGCGCGAGATGGCAACGCACGTCGAAAGCGCCTCGCGATCCGTGATCGCGGTCATGAATTCCGACATACGCGTCACGAATTCCTCGTAATGCCCGCTGGTTTGGTCGGGATCGAGATAAAGCATCATGATCGGGAAATAGATGCGCTTGGCCGGCGTATTGGCCTCATCGGCCTGCAAGATGTCGCGATCGCGCAGGATCGACGCCTTGTTTTCGATCACCAGACTGACGCGACGGTCGCCGTTCGTCAGCACCGCGCCGTTCAAAACGAATTTTTCACCGGGCTTAAGAGAAAGTTTCAATGGCATTTTGGTCCTCGCAACGCTTGCGCGTACGTCCCTTATTAGGGTTGATCTTGCGTCAACCATACGCGGGCTCGGTTAAAAATCTGCTTCGCCGAAAGGCGGCATTGCAATCAAATTGATGAATGAATTCCTACGTTTGAGGCGCGCGGCCGATTGCTAGCCTTAGCATCGAATTAATGGCGTCGCGTTACAATCCGTGGACAGATCATCTGCCCAAGGACGAACGCAATGACAGCGGCGCATCTCCATTCGCCGAACGACGGCGCAGCCGTCCTCACGCGCATCGCGGACGCCCCCAAGGGCCCGGCGCCGCCGCCCAAAGCGCTGTTCGCCATGCGCAAGGCCGTCGATCACTACAAGAAGGGCGAATGGGGACCCGCCGCCTTGGCCGCCGCCGAAGCCGCCGACGTCGACGCGAAATATGCCTCCGCCATTCATTTGCTGGCCTTGGCTCTCGACAACCTCGGCGAGCGCCACCAAGCCTTTACGATGTATGAACGCGCCTTGGCGCTCGACCCGTACGACGCCGACATTTATTTGAATGTCGGCACGGCCGCCTGGGGCTTGCGCATGTTCGAAGGCGCCGAGAGAGCTTTCCGTGCCTATATCGAAATGCGCCCCGACTGCCCGAAGGGTTACAACAACCTCGCGGGTTGCTTGCGGGACATGGGCAACCTGGATGCCGCCATCGACCTCGTGCGCACGACCTTGTTCCGCATGCCCGACTCCGCGGAACTGTGGAACTCGCTCGGCACCATCATGGGCGAAACGTGCGACTTCGACAACGCCCGCACGTTCTATCTGGAGGCCCAGCGTCTCAATCCGAAAATGTCGCGCGCCTTCCACAATATGGGCCACGCGCTCAGCTTCATTGGCCCGCTAGAGGACTCTGTCGCCAACTATACCCGCGCACTCGAGCTCACCGAGATCGACAACGATCGCGCCGAAACGCTTCATGCGCGCGGCCTCAGCCTCGTATCCATGGGCCGCTTGAAGGAAGGCTGGACCGAATACGAAACACGCTTCAACCCGCGCTTTGCCCAATCGTGCTATTTCGCCGTCAACGCGCCGCGCTGGGACGCGGAAGACCTGACCGGCCGCAAGCTGTTGCTCGTCGGCGAACAAGGCCTCGGCGACGAAATCATGTTCGCAAGCATGATCCCAGATCTGATCGAGCGCGTGGGCCCGGACGGCAAGATCATGATCGCTTGCGATCATCGCCTCGTGCCCCTGTTCCAGCGTTCGTTCCCCCAAACCCATGTCGGTCTCGAAGGACACACCAAGCACAACACCAAGCCCGTGCGCGTGGTGCAGTGGGCGAGAGGCGACCTCAAACCCGATTTCTATACGCCGATGGGCTCGCCCCTGACGCAGATACGCACGCAGGTCGAGGATTTTCCCGCACGCGCCTTTCTCAAGCCTGATCCGAACCGCGTCCGCTTTTGGCACGACCGCTTGGCGGCCCTGGGTCCGGGGCCGTATGTCGGCATTTGCTGGCGCTCGATGTTGATGACGACCCAGCGTAAGAAATTGTTCAGCGCTCTTGAGCTTTGGGGCCCTGTACTTGAGAAAACCTCGGTCAAGTTCATCAACCTCCAATACGGCGACTGCCGCGAAGAGCTGGAATTCGCGCGCGAAAAACTCGGCGCGGCCATTCACAACTTCGAAGACCTCGATCTGAAGAACGATCTGGACGACAACGCGGCCCTGTGTGCCGCGCTCGACCTCGCGGTGTCGGCACCGACTGCTGCCGCGGCGCTTGCGGCGGCGACAGGCACCGAGACCTGGTTCCTGGCCGCGGGCCGCGTCTGGCCGCAACTCGGCACCGACCACTATCCGTGGTACGCCAAAACGCGCGTTCTCATGCCCGAGAAATTCGCCGACTGGCCCGCTTTGATGACCCGCCTGGCCGGCGAACTCGACGCCTTCGCGGAGCGCTGACAACCCGCGCACTAGCGCGTCGTTGCTCGGCATGGAAGACTGCCGCGCATTATGACATGCAATGACGTCGAAAAGTTTCTTCTCGCCCTGCCCCATGCCACGCTTTCGATTCAGTGGGGCGCCGACCGCGTCTTTAAGATCGCGGGAAAAATGTTCGCGGTCATCGGCATCCGCGACGACAAGACGTCGGGTGGCATATCGTTCAAGGCCTCGGCGGAAAGTTTCCGCATCCTGACCGAGCTTCCCGGCGTCAAGCCGGCGCCCTACCTCGCCCGCGCCCACTGGGTCTGGCTCGACAAACCAACGCGCTTGCCCGCGAGAGAACTCAAAGCCTATCTCACCCGCGCCCGCGCCATCGTCGCAAGCGGCCTGCCGAAGAAGACGCAGCGCGAATTGGGCCTGCTCTAACACCGTCCAAATCCGCGCAATACTGCCGCGCCCCACAGCCCAAACTTGCAAGCAGCCTTATCGCCCCCTAGGGTCGGCGCACACGCTATTCATTGCCATCCGAAGGAACACCCATGAAGAAGTTCGAAGGCACCAGCAATTACGTCGCCACCGACGACCTGCGCATCGCCGTCAACGCCGCGATCACGCTCGAGCGCCCGCTGCTCATCAAGGGCGAACCCGGCACCGGCAAAACGGTCCTCGCCTTCGAGGTCGCAAAGGCCATCGGCGTGCCCATCATCCAATGGCACATCAAGTCGACGACCAAGGCCCAACAAGGCCTCTACGAATACGACGCCGTCAGCCGCCTGCGCGACAGCCAGTTGGGCGACGAGCGCGTCAAGGACATTAAGAACTACATTTCCAAGGGCAAGTTGTGGGAAGCCTTCACCAACGACGCCCGCCCCGTTCTGCTGATCGACGAAATCGACAAGGCCGACATCGAGTTCCCCAACGACCTCCTGCTCGAGCTCGATCTCATGGAATTCTTCGTTTACGAAACCGGCGAAACGATCAAGGCCAAGCAGCGCCCGATCGTGATGATCACCTCGAACAACGAAAAGGAACTGCCCGACGCCTTCCTGCGCCGCTGTTTCTTCCACTACATCAAATTCCCCGACCGCGACACGATGACGAAAATCATCGACGTCCACTACCCCAAGATCATGGACAAGCTAGTCGGCGAAGCCTTGAACATCTTCTACCAAATCCGCGACGTCCCAGGCCTGAAGAAGAAGCCGTCGACGAGCGAACTGCTCGACTGGCTCAAACTCCTCATGGCCGACGACATCACAGCCGAGACATTGCGCGAACGCGACCCGTCAAAGCTGATCCCGCCCCTGCACGGCGCATTGCTCAAGAACGAGCAAGACGTGCATTTGTTCGAGCGTCTGGCGTTCTTGGCGCGCCGCGAGCGGAACTAAACAGTCATGAATGACGACCTCCATCCGGACGAGCAGCATGCATTCTCGGAAGCGTATGATCTAATCGAGCGACTCATCCGGGCTGGCGGCAATCCGGAATTCGTCGGCAGAGGTGTTCTTGTTGCAGCTGTAAGTTGCCTCCGAAAATCGCTGTCGCATGATCAAATCGCGGAGGTCATGTACCAATTCGCTGACGACTACGCGGTTCGTAATCTACCAGAGACCTAAACCAGCTGACTGTTCCAGGCCATGTTGAGACTCACCCTCACACTGATGCTGATCGCAGCAACGACGGCTCCGGCCATTGCCGACACCTGCAGCGCGCCGCTGCCCAAAGACGGCGACCGTCCCCTGGGCGGTGGCGATCGACTGACAGGTTGGGTGACCTACATTATCGACGGCGACAGTTTTTGCGTCTCAACCTCGACGCCTGCGACGCCTCAGTCCTCTTTTGAGGTGCGGTTGGGTGACTTCAGCGCTCCTGAACTTGATGAACCCGGCGGGCAGGAAGCCAAAGAAGCGCTCAGCAAGCTTGCGCTGGGGCAGAGCGTCGAGTGCTGGCCCGATGACCAGGACAAACTCACCAGGATCGTAGCGGTGTGCATGCTATGCCACGAGAACATCGGAAACTTGCTGCGTGCTCAGGGCGTGCGCGAGAGCGGCCGCGGGATAGAGCACCAGTGGCGGTAAGGTGTTCCGCGACGCTGACTTTCGGAGTCAGCCGTAAGGCAAAGACGTGCCCTGGCGGCTGATCATTCCACGCGCTACACTAGCGCATTCGCCATTTCGGACGCCCACCATGTTCCTGAACTTCTTTCACGACCTGCGCCAAGCCAAGATCCCGGTGACCCTGAAAGAGTACCTCGCCTTGATGGAGGGCCTGGACAAGCAGGTCATCGACATGAAGGTCGACGAATTCTACGTCCTCTCGCGCACCGCCCTGGTGAAGGACGAGCGCAACCTCGACAAGTTCGACCGCGTCTTCGCGCATGCCTTCAAGGGCTTGGAAAATCTCGAACCCACCGACTTGGCGCAAATCCCGGAAGACTGGCTCAAAGCGCTGACCGAAAAATTCCTGTCCGAGGAGGAAAAGAAACAAATCGAATCCTTCGGCGGCTGGGAAAAGCTAATGGAGGAGTTGAAAAAGCGCCTCGAGGAACAAAAGAAACGCCACGAAGGCGGCTCGAAGATGATCGGCACCGGCGGCACCTCGCCGTTCGGCGCCTACGGCTACAATCCCGAAGGCATCCGCATGGGCCAGGACAAAGGCCGCCACGGCAAGGCCGTCAAAGTCTGGGACAAGCGCGAATACAAGAACCTCGACGACAGCGTCGAACTCGGCACCCGCAACATCAAGATCGCGCTACGCCGCCTGCGCAAATGGGCCCGCGAAGGCGCGCTGACCGAACTCGACCTGCCCGAGACGATCCGCACCACCGCGCACCAGGGCTATCTCGACCTCGTCATGCGCGCCGAGCGCCACAACAAGGTCAAGGTCCTCATCTTCTTCGACATCGGCGGCTCGATGGATGCGCATATCAAACTCTGCGAGGAATTGTTCTCCGCCGCGCGCACCGAATTCAAGCACATGGATTTCTTCTACTTCCACAACTGCCTCTACGAGAGCGTGTGGAAAGACAACCGCCGCCGCCACAACGAAAAGCAGCCGACCTGGGAC